>JAIRSZ010000208.1 GCA_031255195.1 Prevotellaceae bacterium
TACGTCATTGGTAGGGAATAAAAACAAGAGGAGATGACGGGTAGCTGTCCTGCATATATAAAATCCAATATTTTTTTTCGATACAAAAAAGTTATATCTTTGCGGAAAAAATGAACAGGCGGAAGTAATAGCAGCCCACTTACGCAAGGACGAAAAGTTTTCACGAGGAGTCAGGCTGTATGCGGTACACCAGATAGCCTTGGGAAAAAAGGCCAGAGAGTAGCAAAGCGTGTACAATACGACCCACAGATCCATATGCAGCTGGGTAAACCGCTTTAATGCGGAAGGCGTAGAGGGGCTGAAGGATCGTCCCTGTAGCGGACGTCCGAGCCGGCTAAGCGGAGCCGCTAAAGCCGAGCTGAAGCAGGCTGTTTTGGTAAGCCTGGTGGAGCATGGCTTTTCAAGCGGCACGTGGACGTGGGCGCTGGTAGCGGAGTACATCCGTACAACCTTTGGCGTCAGCTACAAAAAGGCGCAGATCTATAATATTTTACACCAGCTGGGGTTGAACTTTCGGAAAGGTCGCGGCTTTCTCCCGAAAGCCGAAGGGCGGGAAGAGGCCGTTTCTGCAATAAAAAAAACTTCAGGAGCGAAGCGTCGGCAGCGTGGCGCTGTTTGAGGATGAAGCTTTGAGGTTCCTCCGCTTCGCTACGGAATGACAGCGACAGCATTATTCAGGAGGCACAACTTGCAGAGGTTTAAATTTTGAGTTTTGTGAAAAATTTTTGTACCTTTGGCTGCTTTTGCGCAGAAGCGATTTGCGTTGCCGCAGAAGCAGCGCATAGTATTTAATCCGCTTGCCCGCTCCTCTTCACTTCGGGAGCGGAAGCTTGTAATCGGTACTTAACGAATGAAGATAGACGTAGTCATCGGCCTGCAATGGGGCGACGAAGGCAAAGGAAAAATTGTGGACGTGCTCACGCCCATGTACAACGTGGTGGCGCGGTTTCAGGGCGGGCCTAACGCAGGGCATACGCTGGAGTTCGACGGCAAAAAATTCGTGCTGCACACCATCCCCTCGGGCATTTTTCGCGACAAAACCACCAACATCATAGGCAACGGCGTGGTGGTAGACCCCACCGTCCTGATGGGCGAGGTGGATAACCTCAACGCCGCCGGCGTGTCTACCAAAGGCCGGATACTGCTCTCCAAAAAGGCACACCTCATCCTCCCCACCCACCGCGCGCTTGACGCAGCGCAGGAAACTGCCAAGGGCGGCGCAAAAATAGGCTCTACGCTCAAAGGCATAGGGCCGACCTACACCGACAAAACCGGTCGCGCAGGGCTGCGCGTGGGCGACGTGCTCCACCCCGACTTCGACAAAAAGTACGGGGCGCTCAGGCAGCGACACCTCGCCCAGCTTGCCCAGCTGAGCTACCCGTGCAGCAGCCTCGACGACGAGGAGCAACGCTGGCGGCAAAGCATCGACCGGCTGCGGACAGAGCTGACCATCGTCGACAGCGAGTACGAGATAAACGAGCTGCTGAAAAAAGGAAACATTCTCGCCGAGGGAGCGCAGGGATCAATGCTCGACGTTGACTTCGGCTCGTACCCGTTTGTAACCTCGTCCAGCACGGTGTGCGCCGGAGCATGCACGGGGCTTGGCGTTGCGCCGCGCAGGATAGGCGAGGTAATAGGCATCTTCAAGGCGTACTGCACGCGCGTGGGTAGCGGCCCCTTCCCCACAGAGCTGCACGACGAGGTGGGCGAGCAAATGCGGCGGCAGGGGAACGAGTTCGGCTCTACCACAGGCCGTCCGCGCCGCTGCGGTTGGCTCGACTTGGTGGCGCTCAGGTACTCCATCATGGTGAGCGGCGCTACGCAGCTGTTCATGATGAAGGCCGACGTGATGGACTCCTTCGACGCCGTAAAGGTTGCCGTAGGCTACAGCATCAACGGCGTAACCACCGATCGCTACCCCTACGACACCGACGCGCCGGTAAAGCCGATATACAGGGAATTCAAAGGGTGGAAAAAGCCCATTTCGGACAGCCGCAGCGAGAAAGACCTGCCGCAGGAGCTTTTAGATTACGTGAAGTTTATCGAGGAACAAACGGGCGTTCCCGTAAAATTTATTTCCGTAGGCCCGGATAGAAAAGAAACCGTATTACGATAAAAAAAATTTAGCCCAATGACAAAGTACGAAATCCGACATGCGGCGCACCCCGCCGACGCCAAGCGTTACGACACGCAACGCCTGCGCGAAGAATTTTTAGTGGAAAAGCTTATGGTGGACGACGAAGTGCGCATGGTTTACTCCATGTTCGACCGCCTGATTGTTGGCGGAGCATCGCCCCGCACCCTGCAACTCGAGCTCGAGGCCATAGATCCGGTCAAGGCGTCGTTTTTCCTGCACCGCCGCGAGCTGGGCATAATCAACGTGGGCAATACCGGCACGGTGAGCGTCGACGGAAAGGTGTTCACGTTACAGTACAAGGAGGCGCTTTACTTAGGCAGCGGCGACCGCCGGGTGCTGTTTGGCAGCGTAGACGCCAGCAAGCCCGCGCACTTCTACTTCAACTCGGCGACGGCGCACAAAAGCTGCCCCGACAAGCACATCACGCTGAAAGATGCGGTGGTAGTCGAAACCGGATCGCTCGAAACCTGCAACGCCCGCCGCATCAACAAGCTCATCGTAAATCAGGTGCTCGAAACGTGCCAGCTGCAAATGGGCATGACGGAGCTGAAAACAGGCAGCGTGTGGAACACCATGCCTCCTCACACCCACTCGCGCCGCATGGAAGCGTACTTCTACTTTGAAGTCCCGCAGGAGCAGGCCGTATGCCACTTCATGGGCGAGCCAAACGAAACGCGGCACATCTGGATGGGCAACGAGCAGGCGGTAATTTCACCCCAATGGTCTATCCACTCGGCGGCGGCCACCAGCAGCTACACCTTCATTTGGGGCATGGCCGGAGAAAACCTCGACTACGGCGACCAGGACTTCACCACGCCGGATAAGCTGAGGTAGCGCAAAGCGTATCGGGCAACGCGCAAAGAAAGCCGCGCGCCGTTGCAGGCCTACTCGTACTTTTTTTCCACTCCGTACCGATCCTGGTGCTTCCACCGCTTGTGCGTCCACATCCAGCCGTGGGGCGCACGCCGCAGGTCTTTCTCCAGCTCGGCGTAAAATCTCTTTGTCACCGCCATGTGCTCCTCCAGAGCGGCGTCTTCGCTCAGCATAACAAACTCGTACTCGTAGCGAAATCGCCGCCGCTCCACGATGCGCAGGTACATCACGGCGCTGCCTATCTTCTGCGCAATGCGCTCCGGGCCAATGAACACAGGGGTTAGCTGCCCCAGCAGGGTAACCCAATGCGTGCACGCCCCCCGCGCAGGCGACTGGTCGGACACCATCAGCGTCATGGTGAGCGTCCCGCGCGCATGGTGCTCCATGAGCACGCGAAACACCTCGCGGAGCACCGCCAACTTTGCGCCAAAGCGTCGCCGCGCCTCTGCAATCACCTGCTCCAGCGGGGCAAACGACAGCGGCTGGTAGGCGGCTATTGTCTGGTGTCCTATGCTCGGCTGCACCGTCCCGATGTACTCCCAGCAGGAGTAGTGACCCGCCAGCAGAACACCGTTCTTTCCTTTGGCGTAAAGATCCTGCATCATCTCCTGATTTTTAACCGTTACCGACCGCATTATGCGCCTCCGCGAGGCGTAGCGAATCCGAAAAATGTTGAGCGTCACATCAAAAAAGTTGCGGTATGAGGCCGATGCAATGCGCCGCCGCTCCCGCTCGCTCTTTTCGGGGAAAGCCTTCCGAAGATTATCCAGAACAACCCTGCGCCGGTAGCCTGCCACGTGCTCCGCAAAAAAAGCCAGCACGTTGGACACAACGCACAAACACCTGCTCGGCAAAATGCCAACGCAAAAAATTATGCTTCTCAGCAAAAAATCAACTATTCTGTAGCCTATCGACATGAAACTTGCAGCCTGCTGCTATTTTATTATTACTAAAAATGATGCTACTTTAGCTGTGCGCAAAGGTAACATTAAATTTCGGGACTACGCACAGGCGCATAAAAAAATGCCCCGCAAAACACTATAAAAAACCCCTCTCCGCTCAGCGCTGCAACGCCTTGCGCTTCCCCCCCTGCGCATCAGTATTCGTTCCAGCTCTTGATTTTTATCTCCTTCTTTGAGAGCTTGCAGAATGCGTGGATGAAGGTGCTCGCCAGCCTTGCGTTGGTGAGCAGGGGGATGTTGAAATCCACCGCGCCGCGGCGGATGAGGTAGTCGTTGTTGAGCTCGTCCTTCGAGAGGTTTTTGGGGATATTTACCACCAAATCTACCTTTTTCTCCTTGATGTAGGTGAGGGTGTTGGGCTGGTCGGGCTGGTCAGGCCAATGCAGCACGGTGGCCTTTACGCCGTTGGCCTCCAGAAAGTCAGCCGTACCTTTGGTGGCAAAAATGGTGTACCCGTTTTCCTGCAACGCCGCCGCCGCCGAGAGCATATCTACCTTTGAGCGGCTGTCGCCCGTGGAAAGCAGGATGTTTTTTCTGGGAATGACGTACCCCACCGACAGCATGGCCTTGAGAACAGCCTCCGGGAAGTCGTCGCCAATGCAGCCCACCTCGCCGGTAGAAGACATTTCTACGCCCAACACGGGGTCGGCCTTTTGCAGGCGCGAAAAGGAGAACTGCGGCGCTTTGATGCCCACGTAGTCCAGCTCGAAGGCCGATTTGTGCGGCGGCTCTACCTGCTCGCCCAGCATGACGCGGGTGGCCAGCTCGATGAAGTTCACCTTGAGCACCTTCGACACGAAGGGGAAGCTGCGCGAGGCACGCAGGTTGCACTCAATGACCTTGATGTCGTTGTTTTTTGCCAGCAGCTGCATGTTGAACGGCCCGGAAATGTTCAGCCCCCTTGCCACCTGGCGCGATATGCGCTTGATGCGGCGCATGGTTTCCACGTACATTTTCTGCGCGGGAAATACCAGCGTGGCGTCGCCGGAGTGCACCCCCGCAAACTCCACGTGCTCGGAGATGGCGTAGGCAATCATTTCGCCATTTTGCGCCACCGCGTCGATTTCTATCTCCTTGGCGTTTTCGATAAATTCGCTCACCACCACCGGATGCTGCTTGGAAACGTTGGTTGCCAGCGTCAGGAAGTACTCCAGCTCGTCCCTGTTGGAGACTACGTTCATGGCAGCCCCCGAAAGCACGTAGGAAGGTCGGATGAGCACCGGAAAACCCACCTCGTCGACAAACTTGTATATGGCGCTCACGGAGCTGAGCTCCCGCCAACGCGGTTGGTCTACGCCTATCTGGTCGAGCATGGAGGAAAATTTGTGGCGGTCTTCGGCACGGTCGATGTTTTCGGCGGACGTGCCGAGTATGGGCACGCTACAGCAGTGCAGGCGCATGGCGAGGTTGTTGGGTATCTGCCCGCCAACGGAAACGACAACGCCCAGAGGCTGCTCAAGGTCTACAATGTCGAGCACCCGCTCAAGGGTCAGCTCGTCAAAGTAGAGGCGGTCGCACTCGTCGTAGTCGGTTGAGACCGTTTCGGGGTTGAAGTTAATCATGATGGAGCGGTAGCCCTGCCTGCGGATAGTGTGGCTTGCGTTCACGCTGCACCAGTCAAACTCCACCGAGCTGCCGATGCGGTAAGCGCCTGAGCCGAGCACCGCCACGTCGCGCCCGTCTCGGGGAAATTCCACGTCGTGCGCCGTGCCGTTGTAGGTCACGTAGAGGTAGTTGGTTTGGGCGGGATACTCCGCCGCCAGCGTGTCTATCTGCTTCACCACAGGCGTTATGCCGCGCTCCTTGCGCACCCTGCGCACCTCCTCCATCCGGCTCTCTATGGCGTCGCTTCCGGCCTTGAGCACCATTCGCGCCAGCTGAAAGTCCGAAAATCCTTTTTGCTTAGCTTCGCGCAGCAGCTCGTCGGGGAGGTTTTCCATGCCGGAGTAAGCCTCCAGCTCCTTCTCCAGAGTGACGATGCTGCGCAGCTTTTCGAGAAACCACCGGTCAATTTTCGTCAGCTCGTGGATTTTCTCCACGCTGTAGCCCTTGTGGAGGGCATGGGCAATAACAAAAATGCGCTTGTCGGTGGGATGGCTCAGCGCCTCGTCGATATTGTCCACCGCCAGCTCCTTGTTGGCCACGAAGCCGTGCATTCCCTGCCCAATCATGCGAAGCCCCTTCTGGATGGCCTCCTCAAAGGAACGCCCTATGGACATTACCTCGCCCACCGACTTCATGCTCGACCCCAGCTCGCGCGATACGCCCTTGAACTTGCCCAAGTCCCAGCGGGGAATTTTGCAGACGATGTAGTCGAGCGCCGGTTCAAAGCAGGCGGTGGTGCTCTTCGTCACCGAGTTTTTCAGCTCGTGCAGCCCGTACCCCAACCCCAGCTTGGCCGCAACAAAAGCCAAGGGGTATCCCGTAGCCTTTGACGCCAACGCCGACGAGCGCGACAGGCGGGCGTTCACCTCAATCACGCGGTAGTCCTCCGAGGCGGGGTCGAGGGCGTACTGCACGTTGCACTCGCCCACAATGCCGATGTGACGGATGATTTTTATGGCCAACCGACGCAGCTTGTGGTACTCGCTGTTGGTGAGCGTTTGCGAGGGCGCTACCACAATGCTCTCGCCGGTGTGGATGCCCAGCGGGTCGAAGTTTTCCATGTTGCACACGGTGATGCAGTTGTCGTAGCGGTCGCGCACCACTTCGTACTCCACCTCCTTCCACCCCTTGAGCGATTTTTCGACAAGGATTTGCGGGGAGTAGGTGAACGCCTTTTGCGCCAGCGCATCGAGCTCCTCCTCGTTGTCGCAAAATCCCGAGCCAAGCCCGCCGAGCGTGTAGGCGGCGCGGATGATGATGGGGTAGCCCAGGTCGCCGGCCACGCGCTTGGCCTCCTTCACAGAGGTAACGGCCTCGCTCCGAATGGTTTTTATGGCTATCTCGTCCAGCTTTTGGACAAATTTTTCGCGGTCTTCGGTATCAATAATGGCCTGCACAGGCGTGCCCAGCACGGTCACGCCGTACTTTTCCAGCGCGCCGCTTTGGAAAAGCTTCACGCCGCAGTTCAGCGCCGTTTGCCCGCCAAAGGCCAGCAGGATGCCCTGCGGACGCTCTCTGGCGATAATATCCTCAACGTACTCAGGGGTTACCGGCAGGAAGTAAACCTTGTCGGCAATGTTCTCCGACGTTTGGATGGTGGCAATGTTTGGGTTAATCAGAATGGTTTCGACGCCCTCCTCCTTGAGGGCTTTGAGCGCCTGCGACCCGGAGTAGTCAAACTCGCCGGCCTCGCCTATTTTGAGCGCCCCCGAGCCAAGGAGAACGACTTTTTTTATGCTGCTTACGCTACGTGAATGGCACATGGTGAAGGTGGTATTTTTTTCTATGTTTTCGTGTAAGTAAACTTGCAGGCAGCTGCTACCGCTGCTGCTTTGACATTCTGATATTTTCCATAAAATCGTCGAACAAAAACTCCGTGTCCACGGGGCCGCTGGAGGCCTCCGGGTGAAACTGCACGGAGAAGAACGGCTTCGAGGTGTGTCGAATACCTTCGTTAGTGCCGTCGTTCAGGTTGACAAAGTAAGGCTCCCATCCGCCCCCAAGGTTTGTGGGGTCAACGGCGTAGCCGTGATTCTGGGAGGTGATTACCGCCGTGTTCGTGCCCACCTTGAGGGCAGGCTGGTTGTGGCTGCGGTGTCCGTACTTGAGCTTGTAGGTGGTAGCGCCCGCCGCCAGCGCCAACAGGTGGTTGCCCATGCAAATGCCAAAGACGGGCTTGCCCAGCGCCATGCCCTTTTTTATGTTTTCGATGGTGGGGCGGCACATCTGCGGGTCGCCTGGGCCGTTTGATATCATCACGCCGTCGTAGTCGAGCGTGGTAAAGTCGTAGTCCCACGGCACAAGCGTTACGGTGGCGTCGCGCTGCAACAGGCAGCGGATAATGTTGTACTTGCAGCCGCAGTCCACCAGCGCCACCCTGTACTTCCCGCTGCCAAACGTTTGCACCGATTTTGTGCTCACCTGCGCCACGAGGTTTTCCCTGTTGGGGTCAAAAAACTCGGCAGGCTCTCGGTCGCCGTCCACCACCACCTTACCGAGCATCACCCCGTGCTCGCGGATGATTTTGGTCACCTCGCGCGTATCCACGCCGTAGACTCCCGGCACGCCGTGCTCCCTGAGCCAACCGTCGAGGCTCTGCATGGCGTTCCAGTGGCTGTACTCAAAGGAGTAGTCCGATATGATGAGCGCCTTGATGTGGATGCGGTCGGATTCAAAAAAGCGCGGGATGCTGTCCGCTGCCTCGGCGCGCGGAACGCCGTAGTTTCCCACCAGCGGGTAGGTAATTACCAATATTTGACCCGAATACGACGGGTCGGTGAGGCTTTCGGGGTAGCCGGTCATGGCAGTATTGAAAACCACCTCGCCCGACGTTGAGGTTTCTGCTCCAAAGCTGTAGCCCGCAAAGCGGTGGCCATCCTCAAGTATCAGGCTGTTTTTCTTATGGTTTAACATGGTTTTTTTGAACGCTACGATTTCAGATTATTTGCCTGCGGCTCAATGGCTTGGCTTTGCTTACGCCGGTCAAGGCAGGGCGGGGCAAAGATACGCATTTTTTTGTCAGCTTTGCAATTGTTCGAGCTGTGATTTAGCTGATTTGTTTGATGCGAAATCACAAAAATCACAAAATCGGCTGAGGGCTTTCGGAAATGCCCCAAAGGGAAATACCCGAATTTACCCCGCAGCAGCATACCATCGGGCAAAGCTAATGCCGAATCAGGGCAAACGCACGAAAATATGCCTGCTTAAAACGGCTTTCCCGCTTTTAGCAGGCATATTTTCGTGCGTTTGCCCTGACGCCGAATAAAAAAAGAAAGTCCAATCAAAAAAAATTGTATATTTGCAAAAAATCAGCAATCCCGCGTTCGACACATACAAAAAACGGACGTTACGAAAATAACTATAACAGCAAAACCCCTTGAATGAGTCGCTACTAAAAACGTTAACACAACTTTTTGCGCTGTTTGTGGTACGTGCTGAAGTAACGCAGCAAGCAGCACAGCTTGTTTTTGCCCGCTTCTTAGAGAACAAAGACCTGAGCGACGAGCAGAGCGAACTTTTTTTGCAGCAATTCGACAGCATCTACACCCGCTTTAAGCAGGATAACGACCAGCTGGAGCAGCTGCACGTTGAGACGCGACACCTCTTCCGCAACCACCTCACCAAGCTGGCCGAGGGCGTAAACCAAGACAACGAGCAGCACCAAAAGGTGTGGATGGTGCTACAGGTTATCGAATTTGTGGGCGACCTGAACATTGCCACCACCGAGATTGTGGAGGCAGCACGCTACTTTTCCGGCCTGCTGCGCATCAGCGAGCAGGAGTTCAACAACAGCATGTGCTTCATGCTGGGCAACGAGCAGTCGATGCCAACGAACGAAAATCTGCTGCTGGTATCGCACGCCAACCCCTACCCTTCCTCCAAAATCCGCTTCCTGGAAAACAAAAAGCTGGCGGGCAAGGTCTTTGTACTCCTCATCAAGAGCACAGATACGCTGCTGGTAAAGTACTTTGGCGGAAGCAACTTTTTCCTCAACGGGCGCAACCTCAGCGTAGGGCGGTCGTACATTTTTGGGGTGGGGTCGGTCATCCGCAGCCCCCGCATCGACCCGATTTACTACAACAAGGTCGTGAGCACGTTTACGCTCAACGTGGAGGACGAGGGAATAAGCTTCGTTGCGCACGACATCAGCTACCGCTTTGGCGGCAGCAAGGACGGGGTGCACCCCTTCTCGTTCCACGCGCGCTCGGGCGAGCTGGTGGCCATTATGGGCGGAAGCGGCGTGGGGAAGTCGACCCTGCTCAACCTGCTCAACGGACACCTCAAGCTGCGCACGGGAAAAATCACCATCAACGGGCACGACATCCACACCGACCACGAGAACGTGAAGGGCGCTATAGGCTACGTGCCGCAGGACGAGCTGCTCGTGGAGGAGCTCACCGTGTA
This sequence comes from Prevotellaceae bacterium, assembly GCA_031255195.1. GTDB lineage: Bacteria > Bacteroidota > Bacteroidia > Bacteroidales > UBA932 > JAITMY01. The sequence goes on from JAIRSZ010000208.1 coordinate 9,982, forward strand.
CGAAAACCTCTACTACAACGCCCTGCTCTGCTTCCGCGACTACAGCAGGGAGCAGATAGAGAAGGAAATTACCACCACCATCGAGCAGTTTGACTTGGTGGAGGCGCGCAACCTGAAGGTGGGCAACCCGCTCAACAAGTTCATCAGCGGGGGGCAGCGCAAGCGCCTCAACATTGCGCTGGAGCTCATGCGGCAGCCCTCCGTGCTGTTTGTCGACGAGCCTACGTCGGGGCTTTCGTCCATCGACTCCGAGAAGGTGATGCTGCTGCTCAAGCGGCAGTCGATGCGCGGAAAGCTGGTGGTGGTGAACATCCACCAGCCGTCGAGCGACCTGTTTAAGCTCTTCAACCGCGTGCTGGTAATGGATCACGGCGGGCGCGTCATCTTTCAGGGCAACCCGATGGACGCCATCGTTTACTTCAAGGAGGCCGCCCACTTTCTCAACCCCGAGGAGAGCGAGTGCGTAACCTGCGGCAACGTCAACCCCGACCTCATCCTGCGGGTGGTGGAGGCGCGCGTGGTGAACGAGTACGGCCGCTTCACCCGCAAGCGTCGGCGCACGGCGGAGGAGTGGTATCGCCGCTACATGAAAAAAATTCACCCGCGCATCTGGAGCGAGCCTCCGCCCAAAAGCGACCTCCCCAGCAACGACTTCCGAATACCAGGGCGGTTGCAGCAGATGCTCGTGTTCATACGGCGCAACATCAAGGCAAAGCTCGCCAACCACCAATACATGCTCATCACGCTGCTCGAAGCGCCGGCGCTAGCGCTCATCCTGGGATACTTCACCAAGTTTGTTGCGGGCACGCAGGCCAACCCCAGCGAGTACGTTTTTAGCGAAAACGTCAACATTCCCTCCTACCTCTTCATGTGCGTGGTGGGAGCAATCTTCTTTGGCCTTTCGGCCAGCGCGCAGGAAATCATAAAGGACAGGAAGCTGCTGGAGCGCGAAAAATTTTTGAACCTCAGCCGCAACAGCTACCTGCTCTCCAAAGTGCTGGTCATGTTCATAGTGTCGGCCATACAGTCGCTTTCGTTCATCCTTGTGGGCAACTCCATTCTGGAAATAGAGGGGCTTACGCCGCAGTTCTTCGCCATCATGTTTTCGGCTTCGGTGTGCTCCAACCTCATTGGGCTGAACATTTCGTCGGCGCTCAACTCCGAGGTGGCCATATACATTCTCATCCCGCTCATCCTTGTGCCGCAGCTGCTGTTTAGCGGCGTGGTGGTGCGCTTCGATAAGCTGCACAAAGCGCTCTCCACCACCTCGCACGTGCCCATAGTAGCCGACGTGATGGTGTCGCGCTGGGCTTACGAAGCCCTCGCCGTGGCGCAGTTCAGCGACAACCGCTACGAGAAGCATTTCTTTGACTGCGACATGCAGCTCAGCCAGCTTTCGTTTGCCTCCGGGTTTTACATTCCCCAGCTCGACGCCAACGCCAGCGCCGCCCTGCGCGACACTAAAACCAACCTCTCACAGGCCGCCGACAGGCTGCTGCTGCTGCGCAACGAGCTGCCCACAGCGCAGCGCATGGCCAGCCAATACGGTATAACGCTCCCCACGCCCGACAGCCTGACCCTCGCCGCCTACACGCCCGCCTGCGAGCAGCGGCTCAGGCAGGGGCTGCTGGCATTGCGGCAGGCCGTATCCGCGCAGGCCAACGCAACTTCGCTCCGGCGCAACGCCAAGGTGCTGGAGCTCGAGCAGCAGTTGGGCGGGCAGCAAGCGTTGGTGACGCTGAAGCGAAAATACCACAACAACGCCCTGGCTGAGGTGGTACTCAACCAAAACGATTTTGACAAAATCCGCGTGAGCGGCGACGCTCGGCTGATGCAGGTGAAAGACCCCATATTCCGCGAACCTTCGTCGCGCTTTGGGAGGGCGCACCTCTACTCGCCCCACAAAAAGCTCGGCAGCATAAAGATTAACACCATGTGGTTTAACATCGGCGTAATGTGGGTGGGAAGCATCTTCCTGTACGTCATGCTCTACTTCGACTGTCTGCGGATACTCGTATCGCAGGCCGACAAGATTGCCACACGCCGCATCGCCAAACGAATTGCAAGGGTAATACCGAGGTAGGAAATTCTCTTCCCGACGGCGTTGGGCAGCGTTGAAATGCCCCTGTACGCGCAACGCCGCTTAAGGATGCTTTGCTTTATAGAAAGTGATTTTGAAGTGAGACGTGCGCCCCTACGCAGGCGCAATGAACTTTGCCAACTCCACGTACAGCCGCTGCGTGGGTAGCCCCATCACGTTGTAGTACGAGCCTTCTATGCGCTCAATGGCAACGTAGCCAATCCACTCTTGAATACCGTAAGCGCCAGCCTTGTCGTAGGGTCGGCAGGTTGACAGGTAACGGGAGATTTCGCCCTCGTCCAGCGGCCGGAAGTACACCTGCGTTGACGACAGAAAGGTTTCGGTTTTGCAGCTGCTGCGCAGGCACACGCCCGTGAGCACCTCGTGCACGCTCCCCGACATGAGCCGCAACATGCGGCGGGCGTCGGCCTCGTCTTTGGGCTTGCCCAGAAACTCATTCCTGCACCACACCAGCGTGTCGGCGGTTATCAGAATATCCCTCTCGTCCAGCGAGTGCGGGTATTGCTCGGATTTGAGCCGCGCCAGAAAAACGGGGACTTCATCCTTGGGCATTGCCGCCGGAAAGGTTTCGTCCACGTGGTAGTGCGGGGCTACGGCGAACGCCATGCCCAAGCCCCTCATCAGCTCCTGCCGACGCGGAGACTGCGAAGCCAGAATAAGCTTGTAGCTGCTCAGCTGCTCGTGCAGCATGGCTGCGCGTATGCTTTTTTGTGTGTGTTGTGCTGTCAAAATTCAAATACCTCGTTCAAGTCAACTTCAATGTCGTCGAAAATGCTCACCGGAATTTTTTGCCCCTTGTCGTAAACAACGCCGCTGCCGTACTTTCCGTCGGGCTGTAGGAGGAAGACCTCCACGCTGCCGTAGGGGTAGACTATCCAATACTCGCGCACGCCGGCAGCCTCGTAGAGGTCGAACTTTCGGGTCAGGTCGTACCGCGCGGTAGAGGCCGACTGCACCTCTGCCACGAGGTCGGGAGCGCCGAGGCAGCCCCTGTCGTCGAGCTTGGCGAGGTCGCATATCACGCACAAGTCGGGCTGCACCACGGTGTAGATTTTGTCGTCGGAAGTTTCGCCGTTCTGCGGCAGGCGCACGTCAAACGGGGCAAAGTAAACCTTGCTTTTACCCTTGTGCTTTTTAATCCGGTTGCCCAGCGCAAGCGTCAGGTTGTAGCTCACCTGCTGGTGCACGCGCCCCGGCGCAGGCGACATCATCCTGATGAACCCGTTCACCAGCTCGCGCCGCTTATCGTCGAGCCACGTGAGGTAGTCGGCGTAGGTGTATCGCCGGTTGAGGTCTAATGTTAGCGTGTTGCCCATGAGTGAATAGGTTTGGTGCAGGCGCAAATTTAGATGAAAAACCGCAGCTTTCCAAGCGCGTGCGGATGAAAAAAAGTTTTTCTCACGGAGAAAAGATACAAAAAATTTATTTTTTAGCGCTTGGAATTTCGGCGCTTTTCATGTAATTTTGCCGCATTTTGTAAACGGAGAATTAAGAAAAATGGGCATTATAGCAGTCGTTGGTCGTCCCAACGTGGGAAAGAGTACGCTGTTCAACCGTCTGGTTGGCGGCAGGCAGGCCATCGTCGATGAGCAATCCGGCGTAACGCGCGACCGTCACTACGGCAAAAGCGATTGGAACGGGAAGACCTTTTCGGTGGTTGACACCGGCGGGTACGCCGTCAACTCCGGCGACGCCTTTGAGGACGAGATTCGCAAGCAGGTTATCGCCGCCATTGGCGAGGCCGACGTTATCCTGTTCATGGTGGACGTTACCGCCGGTATTACGGACTACGACGATGAGATGGCCGACATTCTCCGCCGGTCGGACAAGAAGGTGCTGCTGGTGGTCAACAAGGTCGACAACAGCAACCGCATCTACGATTCGCACGTGTTCCACAAGCTGGGGCTTGGCGATCCGTACTGTGTGTGCGCCATGAGCGGCACAGGCACAGGCGAAATCCTGGACGAGGCGGTGAAGCATCTCCACGACAGCGCCCCTTTGCCCGACGGCGACGGCGAAGAAATACCCCGCATTGCCATTGTCGGAAAGCCAAACGTTGGAAAATCGTCCATTGCCAACGCGCTGCTGGGCGAGGAGCGCAACATCGTAACTCCCATTGCCGGTACTACGCGCGACGCGGTGCTGTCGCGCTACAGCAAGTTCGGCCACAACTTTTACTTAGTTGATACGGCGGGGCTGCGCAAAAAAGGAAAAGTGCACGAAGATATTGAATTTTACTCCGTTATGCGCACCGTGCGCGCCATAGAAAACTCCGACGTGTGCATCCTCATGATGGACGCCACCTTGGGCGTAGAGGCGCAAGACCTCAACATTTTCAGGCTCATTGTGCGCAACAGCAAGGGCTGCGTGGTGGTGGTCAACAAGTGGGATCTGGTAGAAAAAGACAGCAACACCATGCGGGGCTACCGCGAAGCCATACAAAAGCGGCTGGCGCCGTTCAGCGACGTGCCCGTCATCTTCACCTCCGTCATCGAGAAGCAGCGCATCATGGACGTGGTCAACGCGGCGGCAGAGGTGTACGAAAACAGGCGGCGGCACATCCCTACCGCCAAGCTCAACGAGGCAATGCTGCCCGTGGTGGAGGCATATCCACCGCCTGCCCTGAAAGGAAAATACATCAAGATTAAGTACATAACGCAGCTGGCGTCGCCCTCCCCGGCGTTCGCGTTCTTCTGCAACCTGCCGCAGTACGTCAAAGAGCCGTACAAGCGATTTCTGGAAAATAAGCTGCGCGAAAAGTACAACTTTTGCGGCGTTCCCATACACATCTTCATCCGTCAAAAGTAAGGCTTTCGCATGGCAGGATTAAGTTTTTAGCTCCCCGTAGCCAATTTATTGCCGCCAATTTTGTACCTTTGTCACCTATCTTAGCGTTACACGCAGTGCAATACCCCAAATTATGGCAGTGAAAATACCACGTACTCCGGCACGAGAGCAAGACCCCGCCGCTCGCGCCACCAACTTTGACGAAGTGTGCTACGGCTACAACTCCGAGGAGGCTATGCTCGAAGCTTCGCGCTGCATACAGTGCAAGAAGCCCCGCTGCATAGAGGCCTGCCCTGTGAGCGTCAAAATTCCGCAGTTTATTCACGAGGTGCTCGGCGGACGCTTTGCCGAAGCCGCCCGCCTCATTGCGCAGGACAGCAGCCTGCCCGCCGTGTGTGGCCGCGTGTGCCCGCAGGAAACGCAGTGCGAAGGCGCGTGTCTCCTCGGCGTAAAGGGCGAGCCGGTGAACATCGGCAAGCTGGAGCGATTTGTGGCCGACCAGAGCATGAGCAGCAACCTCACCTTTGCCGAAAAAGCCGCGCCCAACGGACGCCGCGTGGCCATTGTGGGTAGCGGACCTGCGGGGCTGGCCTGCGCCACCGACCTGGCAAAAATGGGCTACTCCGTCAAAATCTTCGAGGCGCTGCACAAGGCAGGCGGCGTGCTCGAGTACGGCATCCCAGAGTTCCGCCTGCCCAAGGAGCGCGTGGTGAAGCGCGAAATTGACAACGTCCGCAGGCTGGGCGTGGAAATTGAAACCGACGTGGTGGTGGGGCGCACCGTAACTATCGACAGCCTGATGGAGGACGAAAAGTTCAGCGCCGTGTTCATCGGGTCGGGGGCGGGGCTTCCCAAGTTTATGGGCATACCGGGCGAAAACCTCAACGGCGTGGTCTCGGCCAACGAGTTCCTCACCCGCGCCAACCTCATGAAGGCTTACGACAGCCGCTACGACACGCCCATCTACGTGGGCAGGCGCGTGGCGGTGGTGGGCGGCGGCAACGTGGCAATGGACGCTGCGCGCACCGCAAAGCGTCTGGGAGCAGACGTTTGCATTGTGTACCGCCGTAGCGAAAAGGAGCTGCCCGCCCGCGTGGAGGAGGTTCACCACGCCAAGGAGGAAGGCATAGCTTTTCATATGCTTACCAATCCTGTTGCCATTTTGGACGCCGACAGCGGCTGGGTGCGCGGCCTGCGCTGCATCCGCATGGAGCTGGGCGACCCCGACGCCAGCGGACGGCGAAGTCCGGTGGAGATTTGCGGCTCGGAGTTCGACATGGAGGCCGATGTGGTCATCATGTCGCTGGGCACTTCGCCCAATCCGCTCATCTCGTCCACTACCCCCGGCCTGGAGCGCAACAAGCGGGGATGCCTCGTGGCCAACGATGTCGGCGCTACCTCCCGACCCGGCGTGTTTGCCGGTGGAGATGCCGTAACCGGCGCAGCCACCGTCATCCTGGCTATGGGCGCAGGGCGGACGGCGGCAAAGGCAATCGACGAGTACGTGCGCTCGCTCAACGCTTGTCCATAACGCTCACAGCGTAAATCATAAGGGTTGACAATTTACGCCCCAAGCTCATTTACACCTAACTTCATCAACAAAACAACACAGTCATGGCACGCTACTTAGACCCCAAAAACGATTTGCCGTTCAAGAAAATTTTCGGCGAGCACAAGCCACTGCTCATGAGTTTTCTGAACGCCCTGCTACCCCTGAAAAAAGGGCAGGAGATAGTCAGCATAGAGTACCTGAGTCCAGAGCAGGCGCCGCGCACATCTTTGGGCAAAAACTCCATCGTAGACGTAAAGTGCGTTGACAGCCTCGACCGCTACTTCATTGTAGAAATGCAAATGGCGTGGAGTCAGTCCTTTGCCAAGCGGTTAGTTTTCGACGCTTCCAAAGCATTTGTACAGCAGCTCGACAGAAAAAATGTTGAGGACAAGGCCTTCCGGTTTCTTGATGCGTGCCCCGTCTACTCGCTGGCCATCGTCAATAAGGAAATTCCCAAGTTTGAAGATGAGAAGCGGGAAACATGGTATCACCACTACAAGATAGCGGACATTGACAGGCCAAATTGGGTGCTGGAGGGGCTGGAGTTCGTAGTGGTAGAGCTGCCGAACTTTAAGCCGGAGACGTGGAGCCAGACGGACAAGCGCATGGCGGTGCTGTGGCTCCGGTTTTTGAAGGAGATAAAAGACAGCGAAAAGGTGGCGGAAGAGTTTTTGGAGGAGGAAGCCATCAAGCAGGCAGTCTCCATCTGCGAAATTGGCGCGTACTCTAAGGAGGAGTTGGCGTACTACGATAAGTACCGCACTGAGGTTATGTGGGAGTCAACTTACGGAGAGCTGGAACGGCGCGTTGCCGAAAGAGACAAAACTATCGTCAAAAAGGACAAAGTCATTGCCGAAAAAGACGAAGTCATCGCCGAAAAGGATGAAGCGCTTGCCGAAAAAGACGAAGTCATCGCTGCCGAACGCAAAGCGCTTGCCGAAAAAGAGGAGGCGCTTGCCGAAAAGGATGCACTCATCGCTGCCGAACGAGCCAAGGTTGCGAAGCTGATGGAGCACATTGCTCAGCAAAAACAAAAATCATAATGCCACTTACTTTGCGCACATTGACAGCTATTCCACAATCTTGCTTCCTTCTACGTCAACTTCGGATCTTGTCCGAGCTGGCATACTTTGGAAAACATTTACCACCTTTTGTTTTTTTGAGCCGTTGAAAATAGCAAGCATCAACTTAGGCCACCGTCCCGTGCTGCTGGCGCCCATGGACGAGGTTACCGACCCCTCCTTTCGCTTCATGTGCAAACGCTTTGGCGCTGCCATGATGTACACCGAGTTTGTCTCGAGCGACGGGCTTATCCGCGACGCCGACGCCAGCGTGGCCAAGCTCCGCATTTACGACAGCGAGCGTCCCGTGGGGATTCAGCTCTACGGGCATCTCATTGACGCTATGGTAGAGGCGGCGCGCCTCGCCGAGCAAGCGCAACCGGACGTTATCGACGTCAACTTTGGCTGCCCGATGAAGAAAATCGCCAACCGCGGCGCAGGCTCTGGCATGATGTGCAACGTGCCCAAGATGGTGGAGATGACGCGGCAGATAGTAAACGCCGTGCGGCTGCCCGTAACCGTCAAAACGCGGCTGGGGTGGGACGAAAACAGCAAGAACATCGTGGAGGTGGCCGAACGCCTGCAGGACGTGGGCATACAGGCTATCACCATCCACGGGCGCACCCGCAGCCAGGTTTACAAAGGCGAGGCCGACTGGACGCTAATTGGCGAGGTGAAGCGCAACCCCCGCATGGTAATTCCCGTCATCGGCAACGGCGACGTGAAAAGCCCCGAAGGAGCAAAGGAAATGTTCGACCGCTACGGCGTTGACGCGGTCATGGTAGGGCGAGCATCCTACGGGCGTCCGTGGATTTTCAAGGAAATAAACCACTACCTTGCCACCGGCGAGCTGCTCCCGCAGCCGGCTGTGAGGGAGCGCATCGAAATTGCCAAAATGCACTTCGTAAAATCGCTCGAGCACAAGCAGGGCAAAAGCAGCATATACGAAATGCGGCGGCACTTTTGCTCCTACTTCAAGGGGCTGCCCGACTTTAAGGAAACGCGCCTCAAGCTCGTTACCTCCGAAGACCCGCAGGAAATTCTTGCCCTGCTCGACTACATCGGAGAACGCTGGGGGAGCGACGAGTCAAACATTAAAAGTTGAAAAGCTGATATGGGAAAAAATAAGCTGGCACGATTTCGAGAAAACGAAACCTTTGCGCTGCTCCACCAGCCTGCATTTGCCGACCTGTTTAATGCCGATTTCAGGCTAAAGGGGCGATGGCACAGCGATTTTTTTGGAAACAAAAACCCGATTGTGCTGGAGTTGGGCTGCGGACGCGGCGAGTACACGGTGGAGATGGCGAGGATGTTTCGCGAAAAAAATTTTATCGGCATCGACGTAAAGGGCGCGCGGCTGTGGCGCGGAGCGAAAACCGCCACCGAAGCGGGCATGTGCAACGTGGCGTTTGTCCGCACAAGGGTAGAGGTGATTACCTCGCTCTTTGCCCCCGGCGAGGTGGACGAAATTTGGATTACCTTTCCCGACCCGCAGCCTTCGCACGCCCGCAAGAGGCTCTGCTCGCCGATGTTTCTCAACCGCTACGCGAAGTTTCTCACGCCAACGGGCGTGGTGCACCTCAAAACCGACAGTCGGATGCTGCACGAGTACGCCAAGGCAACGCTTGCCGCCAACGGCTGCACCCCACTCCAAAGCGACGACAACCTGTACGCAGCGGCGGCTACCGACACTGTGCTTTCCATAAAAACGGCCTACGAGAAGATTTTCCTTGCCGAAGGCTACCCCATTACCCACCTCGCGTTTTTGCTACCGCAGGGCAAGACGCTGGTAGAGCCGGAAAACTTTACCTACAGCGGCGA
>JAIRSZ010000009.1 GCA_031255195.1 Prevotellaceae bacterium
TTTGAATTATATTCCGCGCGCGTGTGTGTGTGTGTGTGTGTGTGTGTGTGTGTGTGTGTGTGTGTGTGTGTGTGTGTGTGTGTGTGTGTGTGTGTGTGTGTGTGTGCAGCACAGCCAAACTACTGTGCGTGCAGCAAGAGAATTTATGGGAATGTAAATCGAACATCATCACGTGAAGCCTATTATATTTACTATTTAAAGTTTATTTTAATGGCGCAAAGGTAAATATTTTTCGTACAACCCGATGAAAGAACTCCTATTATAATGTTAATTAATGCTGATTTTATTTGGAATTTTATTCATAGCATGTTGAAAAAATGAGGCCAACTGTTATCTGTCGACTTGGGCGCTTTAAAAATCAGCATATTACAATTAGTTCGGGATTACATTGTTGCAAGCTTTTATGCTGCAAAAAAATGGGTGGTATAGCGTCAACGTCAGGAGATTTTACTTCTACTGCAACGCAAGCTTTTCATAGCGCCTCAAAAAAATCGCCAAAAAATTATATTTCGTCCTCCCTCAATTCGTAATTCCCTAATTCGTATCTTTGCACCCGCCAAAATAATTACGAATTATGGGTACAAGATTTCCAAGTATGCTGCATATTCTTGATTCTTAACGCTTAATTCCTAATTCTCATATTGAATAGATGACAGTTGACAAGCTAATCAAGCTATTTGCAGCGCAGGCCGAGTTTGTGCGCCTGCGCGAGATGCTGCTGCGCCCCGGCGTAACGTCGCTGCGCGTGAGCAGGCTTGCAGGCTCTGCGCGGAGCTTGCTGTCCGCCGCCGCCGCAAAGCAGCTGGGCGGCCTGCACCTCTTTGTGCTCGACGACCGCGAGGAGGCCGCCTACTTCTACAACGACCTCTACAACCTGCTCGAGGGGCACAACGTGCTGTTCTTCCCCGCCAACCAGCCGCACCGCGCACAGCACGGCAGAGATGAGGGCGAAAGGGAGGGAGACGATACCGCCGCCGCCGTGCAGCGCACCGTTGCGCTTGCGCAAATAGCCGAAATGCCTGCGGACGGCACGCTCTGCGTGGTGAGCTACCCGGAGGCCGCAGGCGAAAAGGTAGCGTCGGGCGAGCAGCTGCAAAAAAGTACCCTTAAGCTGCACACGGGCGAGCAGGTCAGCCCGGAGTTCGTCCGCGAGGCGCTGATGGAGTACGGGTTTGAGCGCGTCGACTTTGTCTACGAGCCGGGGCAGTTCGCCGCCCGCGGCAGCATCGTCGACGTATTCTCATTTGCCGACAGCAAGCCGTACCGCATCGACTTCTTCGGCAACGAGGTGGAGAGCATCCGCAGCTTCAGCATCAACACGCAGCTCTCGGAAGCTAAGTACAGCGAGGTGGAGATTATCCCCAACCTGCGGCGCGGCGCAGCTTCCGGCAACGGCGTTGCGCTCTTTGACTTCATACAGGCGCAGCCCAACGGCGGCAGGAACGCCATCGTCTGGACAGGCAACTTTCAGCTGGCCGCCCAGCGCATCGCCGACCAGCACGAGGCAACGGGCGGTACGAGCATCAACAGGGAGGACTTTGAGAACGCGCTGCAAAAATTCCGCCACGTGCTCTTCTCCATTGGCGACGACGCCCACCGCGACGGAGAGCAGGATATGCACTGCCGATTCTACACCGCCCCGCAGCCGGCCTTCAACAAAAACTTCGACCTGCTGGCGGCCAAGCTCAAGGAGAACGAGGAGCAGGGATTTACGAACATCCTGCTCACCGACAGCCTGCTACAGGCGGAGCGCATGGCGGGCATCCTTGCCGGCGTGGGCAACGTAACAAAAGGCTTTGAGCAAGTACCGGTGGCGCTGCACGAGGGGTTTACGGACAGCGGCGCAAAGCTATGCTGCTACACCGATCACCAGCTCTTTGCCCGCTACCACCGCTACAAGCTGCACGGCGCGCCCGACAAGAGCGAGCAGCTCACCATTCAAGACCTGAGCGCGCTGCAAATGGGCGACTACGTGGTGCACATCGACCACGGCGTGGGCGTGTTTGGCGGGCTGGTGAAGCAAACCGTAAACGGAAACCCTCACGAGTTCATAAAGCTCGTGTACCAGGACGGCGACGTGCTTTTCGTCAGCGTGCACGGGCTGCACCGCATATCGCGCTACCGGGGACGGGACGGCGAGCCGCCCAAGATTTACAAGCTGGGAACGGGCGCGTGGCAGCGGCTCAAGAACGCCACCAAGAGCAAGGTTAAGGACATTGCCAAAGACCTTATTGCGCTTTACGCCAAGCGCAAAAACACCAAGGGATTTGCCTTCTCCGCCGACTCGTACATGCAGCACGAGCTTGAAGCGTCGTTCATCTACGAGGACACCCCAGACCAGCTCAAGGCAACGCAGGCCGTCAAAGCCGACATGGAGGATGCAACCCCGATGGACAGGCTGGTGTGCGGCGACGTGGGGTTTGGAAAAACGGAGGTGGCCATGCGCGCCGCGTTCAAGGCCGTTGCCGACAGCAAGCAGGTGGCAGTGCTGGTTCCCACCACCATCCTTGCCCTCCAGCACCATAAGACGTTCAGCCGACGGCTGCGCAGCTTCCCGTGCCGCGTTGAGTACCTGAGCCGGTTTACCACCGCCACCGAAACGCGGGCTATCCTCTCAGACCTCGCCGCAGGCAAGGTGGACGTTATCATAGGAACGCACAAGCTGCTCGGGAGCGCCGTAAAGTTCAAAGACCTGGGCTTGCTCATCGTCGACGAGGAGCAGAAGTTTGGCGTGGCGGCAAAGGAAAAGCTGCGGAAGCTGCGCCTCAACGTCGATACGCTGACGCTAACCGCCACCCCCATACCGCGCACCCTGCAATTTTCGCTCATGGGCGCGCGCGATCTCTCCATCATTCAAACCCCGCCACCCAACCGGCAGCCCATTGCCACCGAGCTGCACACGTTCAGCGAGGACGTTATCCGCGAGGCCATAGAGCAAGAGATGTTGCGCGGCGGGCAAACGTTTTTCGTGCACAACCGCGTGCAGGACATCTCATCGGTGGAGGAGGTTGTGCGAAAGGTTTGCCCCGACGCACGGGTGACCGTTGCGCACGGGCAAATGGAGGGCAGCGAAATGGAAAAGCGCGTGGTGGACTTCATCATGGGCGAGTACGACGTGCTTGTGGCCACCAACATTATCGAAAACGGCATCAACATCCCCAACGCAAACACCATCATCATCAACCAGGCGCAGAACTTTGGGCTGAGCGACCTCCACCAGCTGCGCGGTCGCGTGGGGCGAAGCAACCGCAAAGCCCACTGCTACCTGTTAGCGCCACCGGCGTCTGTGCTCACCAGCGAGGCGCGCAGGAGGCTACGCGCCATCGAAGAGTTTTCCGACCTCGGCAGCGGATTCAACATCGCCATGCAGGACTTGGACATTCGGGGGGCAGGAAACCTGCTGGGCGGCGAGCAGAGCGGTTTCATCTTTGAAATGGGATTTGAGACCTACCAGAAAATCCTCAACGAGGCGCTCGCCGAGCTGCGCGAGGAGGAGTGGGCTGCCAACCCGCAGCCCACTCCTGCCGATTCGCCCGCAGATTCGCCTGCCGCCGCCAGCCGTCCGCAGCCGTCGCGCCACGCCGTGTGGACGCCCCTGTCCGACTGCGCCGTAGAAACCGACATGGAGGCGCTCATCCCCGACTCCTACGTGGGCAACATGTCCGAAAAAATCCGCCTCTACCGCGAGCTGGACAGCCTGCAAAGCGAAGCCGAAATAGCCGCCTTCCACGCCCGCATGACAGACCGCTTTGGCGCTATGCCTCCCGCAGCCGAGGAGCTGCTCAACGTGGTCAGGATGCGGCAGACCGCAGTGCAGCTGGGGTTTGAAAAAATCATCCTCAAGAACAGCCTCATGGTGGCCTACTTTGTCGGCAACCAGCAAAGCCCCTACTACAAAAGCCCCGTATTTGAAAACATCATGCAGCAGATAGCCATGAAGCCGCTACAATTCAAGGTAAAGGAGCAGCACGGCAAGCTTTCGCTGGTGGCCGCTCGGGTAACCACCATTACCCATGCCATGCGCGTGCTCAGGGAGCTGGGCGGAAAGCTTTAGCTCGAAAAGCGCACCAGCAAATTTCTGTAGGCCGAAAAGATTTTTGACTTCGACACAAACCCCACGTAGGCATTTTCGCTGCTCACCACCGGCAGATTCCACGCCCCCGACTTTTCAAACTTCTCCAGCACCGCCTCCATGCTCTCATTTTCCACCACCACGTCGGGGGGCGAAGTCATGTAGCTTTCCACAGTGGTGGTATCGTAGAGTTCGGGGTTGAACATATCCTTGCGCATGTCGTCGAGCAGCACAATGCCCACGAGGCGCTTCTCGCTGTCGATGACGGGAAAAACGTTTCGCCGCGACTTGGCCACCATCTTCACCAGCTCGCCCAGCGTAGCCCCCGCCATCACAGGGTTGAAATCCTGCTCCACCAGCTTGTCGGTGCGCAGCAGGGTGAGCACCGCCTTGTCCTTGTTTTGCGTTCGCAGGTCGCCCGTTTGCGCCAGCCGCTTGGTGTATATGGAGTGAGGCTCAAAGTAGCATATAATTGCGTAGGCCGTAACAGACGTGAGCATGAGCGGCAGCAGCAGGGCGTAGCCGCCGGTAATTTCGGCAATAAGGAAGATGGCGGTGAGGGGCGAGTGCATCACCGCCGCCATAAGCCCCCCCATGCCCACGAGCGTAAAATTGGCCTCAGGCAGGGTGGCCGCTTGGTTTAGCGTGTTGACCAGCTTAGCCAGAAAAAAGCCGCAAATGCCGCCCAAAAAGAGCGTCGGGCCAAACGTGCCGCCAACGCCCCCGCCGCTGTTGGTGACCGACATCGCCACCACCTTGAACACCAGCAGCAGCAGCAGGTAGACAAAGATAAACCACGTGGAGCTTTCTATGGAGTCGGGGAAAATGGAGCTTTGAAAAACAGCTTCGGAGTCGCCGTTGAGCAGGTCGGTCAGCACGCCGTAGCCCTCGCCGTAGAGCGCCGGAAAGATGAAGACAACCACCCCCAGAATACTTCCCCCCACCAGCAGCTTGCTCCACCTGCCGCGTATCTTTTTAAACCGGCTCTCGATGAAGAGCGTGCTGCGCGTAAAGTACAGCCCCACCATGCTGCACAAAACGCCCAGCAGCAGGTAGTACGGCAGGTTGCACATTGCGTAAGGCTGCGTGGCGTTGGCAAATTCAACGTCGGAGCCAAGCAGAAAGTACGACACCAGCGTTGCCGACACTGCCGAAACGAGCAGCGGCACAATGGAGGAGAGCGTGATGTCTATCATGAGCACCTCGAGCGTGAAGATAACGCCGGCCAGCGGCGCTTTAAAGATTCCGCCAATAGCGCCGGCCGCCCCGCACGCCAGCAGCAGCGTAATATTTTTGTAGTTGAGGCGCAGCATCTTCCCAATGTTCGACCCGATGGCCGAGCCGGTGAGCACAATGGGCGCTTCCGCTCCCACCGATCCGCCAAAGCCAATGGTCATGGAGCTGGCCACGATAGACGTGTAAACGTGGTGGCGCGGCAGCCGAGAGTCCTTGCGCGATATGGCGTAGAGCACGCGCGTTACGCCGTGGCTAATGTTATCCTTCACCACGTACCGCACAAAAAGAACGGTGAGCAGCATCCCCAGCGCAGGGTAGGCAAAGTAGAGCAGGTTAGAGCCGTCTATGCGGCCAGCCAGCCCCACCAGGTTGTTCTGCACAAAGTGCACCGTATGCTTGAGCAGTACAGCCGCAAGGCCGCTCAACAAGCCGGTGATAACGCTTAGCACAAGCATTAGCTGCCGCTCGTTGACGCGCTTGACTCGAGTTGTAAGGTATCTGATTAAAAGCTGAGTATTGGGCATTTATCGTATGAAAAAAAGCGCAAACTTACATGAAAATAGCGAAACTTACAAGCGCACGCCGCTATTTTTTTTGGCAAAAAACTCGCAAAAAGTGCTATCTTTGCCCCGCATTGGCCGGTAGCCAACGCCAAAAGCCGGCTGTTAATCACAAAACTTTAAAATGTAAAATGATAGCTATCCGCAAGCAGCGCATTTGGGGAGCCGCCATAGGGCTGGCAGTGCCCGTTGCCGCTTTTTTCATTTCGTACATGCGCTACAGCAGCGCCTTTACGCTGGCGCAATACCTGCAATTTCTGACGACGCACAGCCTGCTCTCCAAGGTGCTCAGCCTGTGCGTAGTGCCCAACATCGTTGCGTTTTTCATTGCCATTGCCTTCAACCGCGATTCGGTGGCGCACGGGGTGCTTTTCTCTACCATAGCGCTGGCGATAGTTGTGGCGGCGGTGTATTTTCTTGCCTGAAGCAGCATGTTTTGCAAAACGCCGCCAATTCCTGCTGCCGCTTGCTACCGCTTGCCGGTTCAGGAATTTCGTGTAACTTTGCCGCAGCTATGACGTACATCTTAGACACCGAAGTAAAATTTTTGCCCGGAGTAGGCCCCAAGCGCGCCGAGCTGCTGCAAAAGGAGCTCAACATCTGCACGTTTGGCGACATGCTCCGCCACTTCCCCTTTCGCTACGTAGACAAAACGCGCATATACACCATCCGTGAAATGAACGAGGATCTGCCCTACGTGGTGCTCAAGGGAAAAATTGTGGGATTCCGCGAGGTGAACGCTGCGCAAAAAAGGCTCGTCGCCGTATTCGCCGACAGCACGGGGAGCATAGACCTGGTGTGGTTTAAGGGTATTTCGTTTATCCAAAAAAATCTTCATGCAGGCGGCGTTTACACCATCTTCGGCAAACCCACCTCCTTCAACGGACGGCTCAACATCGTGCATCCTGAGCTGGAGGACATGGTAAAGGAGGAAGGCAAAATAACCTCCTCCATTCAGGCGGTGTACGGCAGCACCGAGCGGCTCAAGGACATGGGGCTGGGAACGCGCGCAATAGGCCGCCTGCAGAGCGCGCTGCTGGGCATGGCGCTGCCCAGAATTGAGGAAACGCTGCCGCCGTACATCGTAGAGGCCAACCGCTTTATCTCGCTCCGCGAGGCGCTGCTCAACATCCACTTTCCGCAAAGCCCCGAGCTCCTCAGGAAGGCGCAGGACAGGCTAAAGTTCGAGGAGCTGTTCTACGTTGAGCTAAGCATCCTGCGCACCCGCACAAAGCGAATAAAGGCCAACAACGGCTTCTGCTTTTCGCAGGTGGGGGAGTTTTTCAACCACTTTTTTTACCATAATTTGCCGTTTGAGCTCACCGGCGCACAAAAGCGCGTCATCAAGGAAATTCGCGCCGATACAGGCTCAGGACGGCAAATGAACAGGCTTTTGCAGGGCGACGTGGGCAGCGGGAAAACGATGGTGGCGCTCATGTGTATGCTCATTGCCGCCGACAACGGATTTCAAAGCTGCATCATGGCGCCCACCGAAATTCTGGCCACGCAGCACTTCAAGAGCATGAGCGAAATGCTGCACGACATGAACGTGAGCGTGGCGTTGCTCTCCGGCTCTACAAAAAAAGCCGAGCGGCGAACGCTGCTCGAAAAGCTCGTCCAGGGCGAAATCAACATCCTCGTGGGGACGCACGCGCTGATAGAGGACGCCGTGCGATTCCGCCAGCTTGGGCTGGTGGTGATCGACGAGCAGCACCGCTTTGGCGTGGCGCAGCGCGGCAGGCTCTGGGAAAAAAGCGACCACCCGCCACACATCCTGGTGATGACGGCAACCCCCATACCGCGCACGCTCGCCATGACCCTGTACGGCGACCTCGACGTGTCGGTCATCGACGAGCTGCCACCCGGTAGAAAACCCATTAAAACCGTCCATTTTTTCGACAGCAAGCGCGACCGCGTATTTGGCTTCATGCGCGAGCAAATCGCCGCCGGAAGGCAGGTTTACGTCGTGTACCCGCTCATTTGGGAATCCGAAAAAATGGACTACAAAAACCTGCAAGACGGCTGGGAAATAATTACCCAAGCTTTTCCCGCGCCGCGCTACAGGGTGTGCATGGTGCACGGCCAGCTCAAGAACGACGAGAAGGAGGCGGCCATGCAGGAGTTTGTGCGCGGCGACGCCCACATCATGGTTGCAACGTCGGTCATAGAGGTAGGCGTGAACGTCCCCAACGCCAGCGTCATGGTGATAGAGAGTACCGAGCGGTTTGGGCTTGCCCAGCTGCACCAGCTGCGCGGCCGCGTGGGGCGGGGCGCAGAGCAGTCTTTCTGCATCCTGATGAGCGGCGTGAAGCTCAGCTCCTACAGCCGACGCCGCATAGAGATGATGTGCAGCACCAACGACGGATTCCAGATTGCTGAGGCAGACCTCAAGCTTCGCGGACCGGGCGACCTTGAGGGTACTTTGCAAAGCGGCATGGCCTTTGACCTGCGCATTGCCAACCTCGGAACAGACGGCAAAATTCTGGAGTACGCCCGCAAGTGCGCCGAGCAGGTGCTGAACGACGATCCCCTGCTGAGCGACAGCAAAAACGCGCTGCTGCTAAAAACCCTCGGCAAGCTGAGGGACAGCACAAAGGACTACAGCGTAATCAGCTGAGATTTTTTTCGTAAACAGTAATTTTTTTTTTGATGATGAGACGCCGAGCAACAACCTTCCTTTTTCTTACCGTCGCCTCCCTGCTGCCTGCGGGCACGGCAGCTGCCCAGGGCGAGTGCCTCCTGTTCGACATGCAGGGCAAAGAACCGGTTTACCAATCGGGCGAAAAGGTCACCTACACCATCAGCTACACGTGGGGAATATGGCTCAACGTGGGCGAGGTGGAGTTTACCACTTCGCTGGTAAAAGCGCACCAAAAGCCCTTCTACTACATCGAAGTCAACGGCAAAACCTATCCTTTCTTCGATACCTTCTTCAAAGTTCGCGATTACTTCTCCACCAAGATAGACGCCCAAACGCTGCAACCCTTCTACATGCAGCGCACCATCGACGAGGGAGGATACCGGCGCAACAGTGTAGGCCACTACGACCGGAAACGCGAGGTGATATACTCATCCACCCAGCGCCTCGACAAGACGCAGCCCGTCAAGCGCGACACGCTGCCGCTCACGCCCTGCACCTTCGATGTAGTCTCCATCTTTTACTACTACCGCTGCTGCGACTTCTCGAAAATGAAGCTCAACACCACCTACACCGTGCAGCTGGCAATGGACAACGATGTGCACTGCATCCGCTACAAGCTCTACGGCGTTGAGGTGATTAACATCAAGGGCGTTGGCCGGTTCAAAACGCTAAAGTTCTCGGCAAGCCTCATTGCAGGGACAGTTTTCACGGGCGAGGAGCAGGTGTTTTTTTGGGTCACCGACGATGAGAACCGCGTGCCCGTTTACGTCGAAGCGCCCATCAAGGTCGGGAGCATCCGCGCGCGCATCAAAACGTGGAGCAACCTGAAAAGCCCTCTCTACATGGAAGACTCTAAGCTTTAGCAAAATAGGACAGCTCCGCAAGCTGTTTTCTCACGGCTTATCCGGCAGTAAAGATTACATTCAAACGATAAAAAAAACCTTTTATTGCCGCCCGGATGTATTTTAACCGATATTTTTTTATACATTTGCCAACTATTTTTCGCAGATGGCGGCGCTACAGCGTTGCCAAAAAAAGCGTGTTTTTTAATTTTCTGCTCACTTAAAAAACGTATAATTGTATATGCCTCAAAGAATTTCGCACACGGGTATTGTTGAAAATATTGACGAGCATGGCGTACTCGTGCGCATTAAACCTTCCGCAGAGCAGGCCTCGGCCTCCGGCACAGACAGCAACTTTGACTTCGTGCAGCTACCCTTGTGGCTACACCAGCTTACTGTTGGCGAGCAGGTTAACGTGGTAGTGCGGCAGGCTTTCGGCAAAAGGGCTTTTATGCTCGTTTACCTGCTACCTGTAGTGTTGCTTATTGCAAGCCTGCTGCTGCTGCCCTTTGCGGGGCTGTCGGATGGCGTTGTCGGGCTGCTGTCCTTAGGCTTTCTTGCGCTGTACTACGCGGCGCTCTACGTCGGCAGGCACAAGCTGGACAGAGAGCCTCGCTACAGCATCGAAAAAATACGGTGACCTGACATAAAGTGCAGGGGTGCAGGCAAAAAAAATGGAATTGTAAACCTTTAGTAGCTTCAAAATATAGTAGATAACTTTATTATTTTAATGTGCGTATGCAATCCAAACAGCAAACTCTCAAGAACGACATCATTCGTCACATGTACTACCACGGGCAGCTAACCATACCGCAGCTGCGCAAGCTCGTCAACTACACCGTCCCCACGCTTTGCAAGGTGATGGAAGATTTGCTGCACCAGCAAGTGCTGGTGATAACGGGCAAAGCCGCCTCCAGCGGAGGCCGCTGCGCCTACACCTACGCGCTCAACTCCAGCTACGCCTGCTGCGTGGTTGTGTGCGTAGAGCGGTTTACCATGCGCATTGCCATTGCCAACCTCAACAACGAGCTCATAACCCTCGTCACCACCGTGAAGATTGGCATCACCACCCCCAACGAAATGCTCAAAATATTGCAGCGAAACGTCCGCAAAATCATCAACGACAGCAAGGTCAACCGCAAGCAGATTATGGGCATCAGCATCGCCATTCCTGGCCTGACCGATAAAAACTCCGGCATCAACTACAACTACTTTGGCAACATTAACCGCCCCGTTTCCGAAATATTTTCAAAAATGTTCCCCTACCCCGTGCTGGTGCAGCACGACATGGACGCCATGACGCTGGCCGAGCACACCATGGGGCTGGGAAAAGGCGTGGAAAACATGCTGTACCTCTACATCGGCGGCACCGGCATTGGAATGGGAATGGTGCTCAACGGCAAGCTCTACCTCGGACTCGACGGTATGGTGGGCGAAATCGGACACATCCCCATCGTTGACAGCAACAAGCAGTGCCACTGCGGAAAAACGGGATGCCTCGAAACGGAAATCTCCGAGGCTGCCCTCGTCAGCAGGATTATGGAGAACATTCGCGGCGGCGCAAACACTATGCTCAGCGCCTACGTCGAGAACGGAAGCTACCTCACCCTACAGCACATTATGCAGGCGCTCCACAACGGCGACGCCTTCACCATCAACCTGTTCTCGCAAATTTCGGAGCACCTGGGCAAGGTCATCACCATCATGCTGCACCTGCTCAACCCTGAGATGATCATTCTGGGGGGCGAGCTCACGGCTGCCGGACAGTACCTGCTTTTCCCCATTCAGCAGCACATGAACAGGTATGCGCTGCCACAGCTCCTCAAAAACTGCAAGATTACAACCTCATCTATGGGTAGCAACGCCCCGCTGCTGGGCAACGTGGCGTTTATGTTAGAATATACATTAAATAACGATAAATTCTTTGGCGCAGGGGCAAAGTAACTCGCTTTGTATCTTTTTTTACTTACTTTTGTGCGCTGCACTGTAGCGTCAGCTTTTTACGCAAAAAACGAACTAAAGTGAGCGCACTTCACTAAATGGCTGCACTGCCGCCCGAAGTGCACCCGTCAAAATCCGGCTACATGCAGCTGCTGACGTTTGCAGACATTTTTGTGTTTTCTACCATATAAAAAAAATAATTTAGATATGTACACACGATACAAGCTGCCAAAAGACGGCGGACTGATAGCCAACGCCACGCCGAGCGACATCCTGCAACGATACGAAAAAATACGTACCCGCATTTACGGGAGCGAGTACGACGGCGTGCAGTACCTCTCAGACTCCATTGTGGATATGATCAACCGGCACGGCAGCAGGGACGCAGGCTCGCCCTTTGTGCTCGGGCTGAGCACCGGACGCACCCCAATAGGCCTCTACCGCGAGCTGGTGAAGCGCTACCAAAAGGGCGAGGTGACCTTTGAGAACGTGGTGGTGTACAGCTTGGACGAGCTCTACCCCATAAAGGCAACGGAGCAGCAAAGCCGCAACTACCGCATACACGAGGACTTTTTGAGCCACGTCAACATCCGCCCCGAAAACATCCACATCTTTGACGGCACAACCCCCATCGAAACGGTGTCGGAGTACTGCAAGGAGTTTGAAAGCAGCATCCACACCATCCATCTGATGATAATGGGCATGGGCGAGCAGGGGCAAATAGGCTTCAACGAGCCTGGCTCATACGCCAAGTCGCGCACGCGCCTGGTGCCGCTCAACCACGCCACACGCAAGTCGCTACAGCCCATGTTCCGCGGCTACAGCAGCATCCCAAGCTTAGCCATAACTATGGGCATGGGAACAATCATGAACGCCGCCCAGCGCATATTCGTCCTGGCATGGGGCGAAAACAAAGCCTCCATAGTCCGCAAGGTGGTGGAGGGCGAAGCCACAGACCAGCTGCCCGCATCGCTGCTCCAAAACCACCCAAACATCGAAATGGTGGTGGACGAAACCGCCGCCGAGCTCCTCACACGCGAGCAAACGCCCTGGCTGGTTGGCCCCTGCGAATGGACAAAAAAGTTTACCCGAAAAGCGGTGGTGTGGCTGTGCAACGAGGTGAAAAAGCCTATCCTCAAGCTGACCGACCAGGACTACATTGAAAACTCGCTCGGCCCGCTGCTCGAAAGCGTTGGCGCTTACGACAAGATAAACATCGGCATCTTCAACGATTTGCAGCACACCATCACGGGGTGGCCGGGCGGAAAGCCCAATGCCGACGACGCTACCCGACCTGTCCGCTCAGCGCCATACCCCAAGCGGGTGCTCATCTTCTCACCTCACCCCGACGACGATGTTATCTCAATGGGCGGAACTTTCCTGCGGCTCATCGACCAGGGGCACGACGTGCACGTGGCCTACCAAACATCGGGCAACGTTGCCGTCCACGACGACGTTGTTCTGCAAACTATGGATACCGCCCGCGAGCTAAACCTGAACGACAGGTTTGAGCACGTAAAAAAGCTTATCGCCAACAAAAAAACGGGCGAGCCTGACCCCCGCGAGCTGCGCGACATCAAGGCCGCCATACGGCGAGCCGAGGCAAAGGCCGCATCGCGGCTGTTCGGGCTGAACGAGGAAACGCACGCCCACTTCCTCAACCTGCCTTTCTACGAAACGGGAGGCATTAAAAAGGGTATGCTACAGCAGGTGGACGTTGACGTCGTGGTGCGGCTGCTCAACGACATAAAGCCCCACCAAATCTACGCTGCCGGCGACCTCTCCGACCCGCACGGCACACACCGCATCTGCATCGAGGCGGTGCTGGCGGCTATGCAGGCGGTAAAGCACGAAAAGTGGGCAAAGGAGGTGCAAATGTGGCTCTACCGCGGAGCTTGGCAGGAGTGGGATTTGGGCGTGGTAGACATGGCCGTGCCCCTCAGCCCCGAGGAGGTGCTGAAAAAACGCCACGCCATCTACCGCCACCTCTCGCAAAAGGACATCGTCCCCTTCCCCGGCAGCGACACCAGAGAGTTTTGGCAGCGCGCCGAAGACAGAACGCAAAACACGGCTCACCTGTACGACAAGCTGGGCATGGCGGAATACCAGGCTATGGAGGTATTTGTGCGAATTGAAATTTGATAACCAAGATTTTGATACTATATTTTTTTAGGCAACTATGCGACTGATTATAGAAAAAGATTCATCTACCGTTGCGCAGCGTGCGGCGGCATACATTATTGCAAGCATCAACAAGCACGGCGAAAAACCGGACAGCCCTTTTGTGCTGGGGCTTCCAACTGGCTCAACTCCGCTGGAAACCTACAAAGAGCTGATAGCGGCGCACAGGCAAGGCAAGGTGTCGTTCAAGAACGTGGTAACGTTCAACATGGACGAGTACGTGGGGCTGCCGCAAGACCACCCCGAAAGCTACCACTCCTTCATGTGGAGCAACCTTTTCAAGCACATTGACATCCTGCCGGAAAACGTGAACATCCTCAACGGCAACGCCGCCGACTTGGAGGAGGAGTGCCGGAGCTACGAGGCCAGGATTGCCGACTACGGCGGCATTGACCTGTTCTTGGGCGGCGTGGGCAACGACGGGCATATTGCGTTCAACGAGCCGTTCTCGTCGCTCACCTCGCTCACCCGCATCAAAACGCTCACCTGCGACACCCTGATAGCTAACTCGCGCTTCTTCAACAACGATGTTAACGCTGTGCCGCGCAGGGCGTTGACGGTGGGCATAGGCACTATACTTGCGGCGCGCGAGGTGCTCATCCTCGCCACCGGCAGCAGCAAGGCGCAGGCCGTGAAGCACGGCGTAGAGGGCGCATACTGCCAGAAGTGGACTATTAGCGCGCTCCAAATACACCCCCACGGCATGATCATCTGCGACGACGCCGCCGCAGGCGAGCTGACGGTAAACACGTACCGCTACTTCAAGGAGCTGGAAAAACCCCTGAACGGAAATTAGAGGATAATTCCACCCTCTCCCCTTCCCTCGCGCGCCGTCGTCATTCCGTAGCGTAGCGTGCGACGACAAGCGACAGTACGCTGTTGACAATCGTTGCCGAAAATCTTATTGAGTTCGGCAAGCTATCTTTTGCTGGATTTGTCATTGGCGGTGTTTTATCCGATGTTCCAGGCAGAGCAGCTATCATCTTCGCTGGAATTTTTGGCAGCATAGCGCCTATGGTGGCAGGTATTTTAGTTAAAATTTACTTGGAGGATGAGTAACAATGATTATTATTGCATACGTTATGATGGCTATTGCCATCTTTAGCATTGCGTTTGGCATATACGCAATTAGCTACCTGAAAAAGAACAAGACCAACGCCGAATAACTCTTTTGGCCAACGCGCGGAGCAGAGGAACCCCAGCCCCTACCCGCGACGACAAGCGAGAGTACGCTATACCTCATTTACCCTTTGATTTTTTGAATCTTTGAATCTTCGAGGATACAAGTAATACCGCCGATTGTCGGCAGCTACGGGCTGAGGTTCCTCCGCTTCGCTTGCTCGTGCCTCGCGCGCTACGCTACGGAATGACGGAGGGGGGGCGCGACGACGAGCGGCAGTACGCTATACCTCATTTACCCTTTGATTTTTTGAATAAAAAAAAAGGCGACGGCTAATATAGCCGTCGCCTTTTTTCATTCAAAAATTCCGGTTACTTAACCACCACCTTAGCGGCGTAAGCTCCTGCCTTTACAACGTAAACGCCCGATGCCAGCTGCGAAATGTTGATAGCTGTTTCGCTGCCTGC
Source organism: Prevotellaceae bacterium (assembly GCA_031255195.1). GTDB lineage: Bacteria > Bacteroidota > Bacteroidia > Bacteroidales > UBA932 > JAITMY01. Next base: position 15,061 of record JAIRSZ010000009.1, read on the forward strand.
CGTAACCTCGTAAACGGCTACAACGGATCCAGACAAACTGTAAATCAACACCTTATCACCTGCCTTCAGCACGCTGTTGCTTATTCTCAGCGTTCCGTTAACTACGGGGTTGGGGTACACCTGCAAGCTACCAACAGATGTGAACACTACGCCCGTTGGCGACTC
>JAIRSZ010000157.1 GCA_031255195.1 Prevotellaceae bacterium
GGGCGAAAGTGAAAGGCAAGCCGCCTCAGAGCCTGACAGGAGCGCCGAAGAAACCAGCAGCGCCGGCAGCAGCACAGCGCCGGTGAGCACAAAAGAAAATGTACAACCCGAACGGATTGCGACAATGTTGAGTAGTAGGGGGACGCCGTCTTCCAAAATATAGAATTTAGTGAAACATCCAAAAACAAATACAAAGATAAATGAAAAATTCGATGATTCAAAGATTTCAAAGATTCAAGTAGCCTTTATTTAGTGTGTGAAATCAGACAAAATCAGCTATTAGGAAACATCGCGAGTAGCAGGTTTAGCTGTATACAGCAACATTGGAGACCACACCTGCTCAATGGCCAGCTAAATCTTGCGTGCAACGATTTGGCGGCTTGCATCCTTTGCCACCTCCCTGCAAATTTCCTTTGCAATTCCCGGCCCTCGGTATATAAATCCGGTGAACACCTGAACGAGCGAGGCTCCGGCGTGCAGCATGTTCAGGGCATCCTGCGGGGTCATAATGCCGCCCACGCCAATGATGGGCAGCTTACCCTGCGTTTTGCGGCTAACGTAGCGCACTGTCTCCAGCGCCTGCCGCGTAAGCGGTGCGCCGCTTAATCCTCCCGCGCCAATGCCCTCAACCTTGCCTTTGGGCGATTGCAGCCCGTCGCGGCAGGTGGTGGTGTTGACGGCCACTACGCCGTCTAACCCTTCGGCGGCTATCACCGCCAGCGACTCGTCTATCTGTTCCGTGGTAAGGTCGGGCGAGAGCTTTAGCAGGATGGGCTTACGCTGCGGCTGCCGGGCGCGGTGGGCGGTGAGCCGCCGCACAATCTCGGTAAGCCGCTCGCCGCTTTGCAGCTCGCGCAAGCAGCTCACGTTGGGGCAGCTCACGTTGACCACAAAGTAATCGACGTAGGGATACAGGGCGACAAAGCATTTTTCGTAGTCGTCGGACGCTTTATTGTTGGGGGTGAGCGTATTTTTTCCGATGTTGCCGCCTACCACAAGCGCGGGGTTGCGCTTCCGCAAATTCTTCACCGCTGCCTCCACCCCCTTATTGTTGAATCCCATACGGTTGATAATAGCGCCATCCATAGGCAGCCGGAAGCAGCGTGGACGCGGGTTGCCGCGCTGCGCCAGCGGCGTTACCGAGCCCACCTCCACGTAGCCAAAACCCAGGCAGGCCAACTCGTCCGTGCGCGCTGCGTTCTTGTCGAATCCGGCAGCCAAGCCCACGGGATTCGGAAAGTTAATGCCAAACACATTCACCTCAAGCGACTTGTGCCTACAGGTGTAGCATTTCTTAATCGCTTTCCTGCCCCAGGGCACAAAGCGCAACGCCCCAAGCGCAAGCATAACGGCGCAGTGCATGGTCTCCGTGCTAAAAAGAAAAAGCAGAGGACGAACAAACCGGTACATTTTTGTTGCTTTATTTTAGTTTAAATTTATGGCTAAATTACACTATCTCACCACCCTTTATCTCCAGCACCTTGTAGTCCCACTGCACCTCGTGCAGCAGAGCGTCAACTCGTGTTTTATTGCTGTCGGTCAGGAATATTTGGCCGAGTGCGCTGTGCGATATTACCCCAATCAGGTTTTTGACGCGCTGCATGTCGAGCTTATCAAAAATATCGTCGAGCAGCAGCAATGGATGGATGCCCAAGCGCAGCCGAAGGAGCTCCACCTGCGCCAGCTTTAGCGCCAGCAGCATGGTCTTTTGCTGCCCCTGCGACCCCAGCTTTTTGATGGGGTATCCGTCAAGCAGCAAGGCTAAGTCGTCGCGGTGCACGCCCACTGAGGTGAATTGCAGGGCGCGGTCGCGGGCAAAACTTTGCTTCAGCAGCTCCAACAGGCCGCCGTCCTTCATGTCGGAGGCGTAGGAGAGCTGCACGCGCTCCTTCCCCTGCGATATCAGCTCGTAGTACTTTTGAAATAGCGGCGTCAGGTCGTCCACCAGCTGCGTGCGTCCGGCGAATATTTCGGCGGCGCAAGCGCTCAGCTGCCCGTCCACAATTTCGAGCACCTCGCCGCTGAACGCCTGTGCGTCCTTGAGCATTTTGTTTCGCTGCTGCAACGCTTTTCCGTAGCGCGCAACGGCGCTGAGGTAGCTCCTGTCGAGCTGGGCAATAATGCTGTTGAGGTAGCGGCGACGCTCCTCGCCGGATTCGCTGATGAGGGCGCTGTCGGCGGGCGAAATCATCACCAGCGGCAGCATCCCGATGTGGTCGGCAAGCCGCTCGTAGGCGTTGGCGTTGCGCTTGAAGACCTTGCCGTCAGCCCGCGTACAACCGCACGACACAACTTCCTCGCCGTCGCGAACGTGATATGTTCCCTTGACCAAAAAAAAATCTTCGCCGTGGCAAATGCACTGCCTGTCGGTAAGCCCTGCGCTGCTCTTGCACATGGAAAGCAGGTAGAGTGTGTCGAGCAGGTTAGTTTTACCCTCGCCGTTGCTACCCACCAGGCAGGTAAGCTTGGCGGCTGGATCGAGCTCCAGCTGACGAATATTTTTGAAGTTTACAACCGATAAATGTTTAAGCCGCATGGCCACAAAGGTAGCAAATTAATTGAGAATGGAGAAGTACGATGGGGGAGAAATGCGCAGCGCAGATTCAAGTAGCAAATATCCCTCCTGCTATTCATCTGCTTTCTTTCTGTTGGTGGAGTTGATTTTTGGGGATTAACTGCGGAAAGCCCGTCCACAAACGACATGATTTCAAACTTCATACAAGCCAATCATGCCCGAAAAACAAAACATAGAATACAAGATATTACTTTCGGTAAATCAGCTCAACAAAAGTTGTTTTGTCTACCTCACCAAACATCAAATCGCCATGTAAAGCGGGAAATTTGCCCAATGCTTGCCCTTTCCGTCTGTCACCACCGGTTTACTACCATCTATAGTTTTTTTTGAGCATATTCCCGAAATGAAAGCGTATTTGCCTTGAGGTTTTTCAATGCGCTCACAACGATGTCAAGTCCGGCGCGCTTTACATTACAAAATATTTCTTACACCTTGGGGCATAAAAAAAGCGGGATGTACTTTGCTACATCCCGCCTGGGCGTTGATATTGACAACTTTTTCCCGTTGGTAGCGAGACCGAGGATTGAACTCGGGACCTCATGATTATGAATCATGCGCTCTAACCAGCTGAGCTACCTCGCCATTTCCATAGCAGCTGCACATTTTTGCTACGTGTACGCTGCTGTTTTTATACGTTGTGTTACGTGCGCGGAGGCTACTTTTTTGCCATACGGTAAAGCCATACGCTGCAAAAACGTCGCCGCCTTTTTGCAGCGTTGCTACACCGCCGCCGTCGCTGCCTTTTTTGCCGTTGTTGTAGCCGCCATCTTTTTCTCCTTTATGCGGGCTTTTTTGCCGGTGAGCTTGCGCAGGTAGAATATGCGCGCGCGGCGCACCTTGCCCACCTTTATGAGCTCTATTTTCTCAATAAATGGAGAGTTGATGGGGAATATACGCTCCACGCCGATGCTCTCCGAAATTTTGCGCACGGTGAACGTTTGCGTGTTGCCGCGTCCCCTGCGCTGGATGACTACCCCCCTAAACTTTTGCAGTCGCTCCTTATTTTCCTCCACAATGCGGTAGGTAACCGTAATGGTATCGCCGCTCTTAAATGCGGGGTGGTTCTTGGTATTGGCGTAGAAAGATGCTTCCGCCACTTTCATCAAATCCGCTTTCATAGTGTATTGCTGTATAATTTTTTTTGTAAGCGCAACGTTACTCAATTGTATTTCGTTACCGGTAAGAGGTTGCTAAAACGGACGGCAAAAGTAAGCAATAAAATGGAAACGGCAAAAGAATTCGTCTTTTTTTCTCGAAAAAAATCCTGAAAAGTTAATTTTTGGGTAAATCAAACTAAAAAAAGAAGGGGGTGGAGTACCAAATTCGAAAATCTTGTCTATCTTTGCAGTCCAATTACAACCAAAAAGTTTTATAACCCATTAAAAGAAAATGTAATGACAAAGGCAGACATCGTAAACGAAGTTGCAAAAGTTACCGGAGTAGAAAAGGTAGCGGTGCAGAAAACAGTAGAATGCTTCATGGAAGTAGTAAAAGATGCGTTGGTAAAAGACAGAAATGTGTATTTGCGCGGTTTCGGTTCTTTCATCATAAAAAAGAGGGCGCAGAAAACGGCACGCAACATTTCGAAGAACACCACTATCGTGATACCGGAGCACTACATTCCATCGTTCAAACCCGCAAAGAGCTTTAGCGGGAAGGTCAAGAGTAACGTTAAGAGGAAGTAAATTGTCTAATCCTAAAAAATTGAAACGCTATGCCTTGCGGAAAAAAGAGAAAAAGACATAAAATGGCTACCCATAAGCGGAAAAAGCGTCTGCGTAAAAACAGGCACAAAAAGAAGTAGCTTGTAGTTTTATGTGATTAACAAACCTAAAGCGCGCTCGTGCTCTTTAGGTTTGTTGTCTTTTGTAATCTCAATACGGAAATGGTGCAGGAGTAAATTCTGTACATAAATACACATAACAATATGCGTACCGTAACAATACATGATAAGCTATGAATAATGAGTTAGTTGTAGATGTATCCTCCTCAGAAATTACTATTGCCCTGCTTGAAGACAAGCAGCTGGTGGAGTTGCACAAGGAGCAGAGCAACGCAAACTTTTCGGTAGGCGACATATACCTTGGACGGGTGAAAAAAATAATGCCCGGCCTCAACGCTGCATTCATTGATGTGGGCTACCAAAAAGACGCTTTTTTGCACTACCTCGACTTGGGGGCGCAGTTCCTGTCAATGGCCAAGTACGTGGCAGCGCTGCTAAAGAAAGAGCGTGCACCGGATATATCGAAGCTGAAGCTGGAGAAAATCCTCCCAAAAGATGGCAAAATAGGCGATGTGCTGGCCGTAGGTCAGCCTGTATTGGTGCAGATAGCCAAAGAGCCTATCTCGACCAAAGGGCCGCGCCTGACAGCCGAAATATCTATCGCCAACCGCAACATGGTGCTGATACCGTTTGTCGACAAAGTCTCCATCTCGCAAAAAATTGCCTCAAACGAGGAGCGTAAGCGCCTGAAACGGCTAATGGACAGCATTGTGCCCCGCAACTACGGCGTGATTATGCGCACAGCGTGCGAAAATCGGAAGGTTGCCACGCTCGACAGCGAGCTTCGCGCCACCATACACCAGTGGGAGACCTGCTGCGAGAAAATCCGCGGCGGCGCTCCGCCCCTGCTGATAGCAACGGAGATGAACCGCACCACCGCCATGCTGCGCGACCTGCTCAACGTGTCGTTCAACAGCATTTACGTCAACAACGAGGCGCTCTACAGCGAGGTGAAGGAGTACATTGGCTCTATTGCGCCGGAAAAGGAAAAAATCGTAACGCTGTACGAGGGTAAAAAACCCATCTTTGAGCACTTCGGGCTGACCAAGCAGGTGAAGTCGGGCTTTGGGCGGGTGGTGTCGCTCAAGGGAGGCGCGTATCTTGTGGTAGATCACACCGAGGCGCTCCACGTGGTGGACGTCAACAGCGGAATACGCTCCAGCAAGGGCGGCGACAGCCAGGAGACCAACGCGCTTGAGGTAAACCTGAACGCGGCGCAGGAAATTGCCCGCCAGCTGCGCCTGCGCGACATGGGCGGCATCATCGTGGTAGACTTTATCGACATGTACCAGGCCGAAAATCGCAAAACGCTTTACGAGCGCATGGTGAAGTTCATGGAAAGCGACCGCGCCAAGCATAACATTTTGCCGCTCTCCAAGTTTGGCCTTATGCAGCTCACGCGCCAGCGGGTGCGCCCCGAGATGAAAATCCAAACGCAGGAGGCCTGCCCTACCTGCAACGGCACGGGCAAGGTGGGGCCAACCATCCTGTTCGACGAGCAGATAGAGAGCCGCATTGCCTACCTCACCTCCGAGGGCAACGAGCGCAACCTCACCCTGCGCGTGCACCCCTTTGTGGCCGCCTACCTGCGCGCAGGCCTGCTCATGTCCAAACGCAGAGTCTGGCAGCGCAAGTACCACTGTAGCCTGAACATTGTAGCCTCGCAGGAATGTAGCTACTTAGACTTTTTCTTCTATAACAAAAAAGGAGAGGATATCAGCTGAAAAAACTACTACCCTGCTGCGGGATTTACCCGCAAAAAAATATCAAAATTCGGTAGCCGACGGCGATGTAAAAAGTTGTCGGCATAGAAGTGGGAAAAGCCACGGAGTAACGTGGCTTTTTGCGAAATAAAAACCCAAATTGGGGGAATTACATCAAAAACAGGAAAATGCGACGTTTTTTTCTTGTGTATCACTTACTTATTACATCACGTCGCACCGAAAATTCCAACGATGGGTGCAAGTTTAGTAAAAACACGAAATTACCCCACCCCAACGGCATTTCGTGAAGAGGTGTAGCCTGAACATTTTTTGGCGTATTTGGCTACACCGAATTTCGTTTTTCTGATGGAGTAAGAAAAATGCCTGCAAATCGTGAATAGCAGCGAACGTTTTCGATTTTTCAGCCATTTTTACGAGCCTCCTGCTTGGGTCAATTCCTCCAAGTACAACTCAAGATTGGTATAGTCGTCGCTTAGCATATATGCAGCGCCATCGGTGGCATCTTTCGGATTCAGGCGGCGTCTTTTTTCCCATACATCGGGCAAGCCGTCACCGTCGGTATCTACAGACGCCGGAAGGCTTTTCAGCTCGGGCAGGCCGCCTGCTTCGGTCTGCGAGTCAATGAGGCCGTTCTTGCCGTGGGTAAACGTTCCCCTGCGCACCTCGTCCACAATGCGGAGGTCTATGGCGTCGCGCACCCGACTTGCACCGGCGCTGCGCAGTACGCTTTCGCAGGCCTCCTGCGCCGTGCCCGTTTGCACCGGCATAACGCTAAGAGGCGTCTGTAGCCGCACGGTGCGAACTAACTCCGGGTAGCGTTCGCTCTCCGTCGAGTATCCCTCGCTAATGCCCTTCTGCTCCTCGTAAACTTTGAAGTCAACGCCACCCTGCCAATTATCGGCTGTTACGGTTTCGCTTCCCTCCACCACGTTCCCATCAATGTAGAACTTCCCAAAATCATGAAAACCGCCCTTGTCCCTGCTTTGCCAAACCTCAACTATGCGACGTCTGACCGATTCTATGGTAGCCGCGCCCGGCTTGTAGTAGTTGTTCACGATGTTGTGCCGCCCGTTTTCACCTGCGTAGGAGCTGTTGAAACCCCAATTGTAGATAACGTTGTTGCGAAAATCCACCCATTCGGTGTTGGCGGTTGCCTCGTGGTATCGGGCGCCGCAGAAGCGCGGGTTACGGCTGCTGTGGTGCGCCAGCAAGTTGTGGTGAAAGCTTGCGCCCATGCCGCCCCAGATGCCGCCGTAACCGTGTGCGCCCTTGGCGTGCACCGAAGCCGTGAGGCTTTCGGACAGCAGACACCATTGCAGGGTGAAGGATTCGTTGTTGTAGAACGACCCGCACTCGTCGGTGCTCCAGCTCATGGAGCAGTGGTCAATGATGATGTTTTTCCGGCGGCTTGCGCTCAGCGCATCGTCGGTTACCCGATTTACGTCGCCCAGCCGGAAGCGCAGGTAGCGCACAACAATTTGGTCGGCTTGCAGCTTCACCGGGTAGCCCGTAATGGTGACGCCGTCGCCCGGAGCGCTCTGCCCCGCAACGGTAAGGTAGCCCTCGCTGACAATCAGCGGGCTTTGCAGCTCAATGTTACCCGACACCTTGAACAGCACCGTGCGCGCGTCTTTGGCTTCTATCGCCTCGCGCAGGCTTCCCGCTCCGTTATCGTTCAGGTTTGTCACGTAAATCACCCTTCCACCGCGTCCGCCTCGCGTGTACATGCCAAAGCCCTCGGCGCTGGGGAAGGCAAGCCTCGACATGTTCGGCGCAAAGTAGCGGGCTGCGCTTTTCAGGCCAAAGCCCAAGCAGGCTGCCAGCTCCGGTATTTTTGTGCGAAGCTCTTCGACCGTCATGCGGGCAACCTCGCGTGCGCCGGCCTCCACCAAGTGGGTGTTATCCTCCTTACCTTCCACGTCGGCCAAACTTTCGCCGGGCTTAAGCCACATGAAGAACTGCCTGGACTGCTCCTCTCCCAAGCTGTCGAGCCAGCGCGTAGTAGCCGCGTTGAGGTCAACGAGCGGCACGCCCAGCTGCCGGGCAACCTCGCGGGTTACCTCTACGTAGCGTCCATGTGTATCCTCAGGCTTTCCTGCGCTGTCAAACTTGCGCCGGGCAATGGCGGTAAGCAGCGCCGGTTTTCCGCCTTTAGCCAGCACATCCTCCACGTAGCGCACAAGGTTTGCCCGAAATTCGGTATTGGCCTCGGCGTACCGTGTTGTGTCGGTCTGCTTAGCATCGTTGTGCCCAAACTGTATGAGCACGTAATCGCCCGGCTTTATCCTGTCCATCACCGTTTTCCAGCGGCCTTCGTTCCTGAAGCTTTTCGTGCTTCGCCCGTTCACGGCGTAGTTCTCAACCGTTACTCTGTCCGTCAGAAATTCGGGCAGCAGCATACCCCAGCCTCGCTCGCGCTTATCCTTATCGAGCGGCTTGTCGGCCATGGTAGAGTCGCCCACCATGAAGATGGTGAAAGGTTTTTGCTCTGCGGCGCAAGTGCACAGTAGCATTGCGGAGATAAAAATAAAGCTGTACCTTTTCATTATCGTAGCGCGCTATTCGGTTAGCTTTCCGTTGATGTACAGGTTGGCGTACTTCACGTTTCGTGCGCCAAGTATTGAGTTGCCTTTTTCCACGCCGTTGAAAGAGCTGTTCGACACGGTAATGTCATACACATTTTCCATACCCTCCAGCCCTGTAATCAGCACGCCGTAGGCGCTCTTTTCGGAGGTTACGTTATCGAGGTGAACGTTGCGCACCGTTGGCGGAAAATCACGGCGGCAGCGCTCGCGGGGATCGTACACCAGGTTTATCTTCAGCACAGACTCTTTGCACTGCCCAACCTTCACGTTCCGAACAAACACGTTTTCTACCACACCGCCGCGGCAGGTACTCGTTTTGATACGAATTACCCTGTCGAGTTCGGGGCTGTCCATTTCGCAGTTTTCCACGTACAGGTTTTTGTAGCCACCCGATATTTCGCTTCCTATCACCACGCCGCCGTGTCCGTCCTTCATTTTGCAGCGGCGCACAATAATGTTTTCGCTCGGCCTGTTCCAGCGGCGGCCGTCGTTGTTTCGCCCCGACTTGATGGCGATGCAGTCGTCGCCGGTATCAAACGTGCAGTTCTCAATGAGCACGTTGCTGCACGACTCAGGGTCGCAGCCGTCGCTGTTGGGGCCGTGGCTCTCCACGCTGACGTTGCGCACCGTCAGCTGGTCGCAGAGCAGCGGGTGGATAACCCAAAATGGCGAGTTGATGAGCCGCACGCCCTCAATCAGCACACGGGTGCAGCTGTAGAGGTTAATGAGCTGCGGGCGCAGCCCGTCCTCCTCAGCCATAACGCGAGCCTCAACGGGCGTTTCGCTTTGCTCAAAGTTCAGCAGCTTTGGCCGACCGGTGCGCTGCGAGATTTGCCCCTCCCTGTAGCCGTACTTTACCGCGCCACACTTTGCCCACCAGTCGCTGTTTGAAGCGCTGCCGTCAATAACGCCTTTGCCGGTAATGCCGATATTCTCGGACTTGTAGGCGTAGATGAGAGGATGCGCGTTGTAGCAATCTATGCCTTCCCAGCGCGTCAGCACTGCCGGAAAGTAGTGCTTTGCTTCGGTGGTAAATTTCAGCACGGCGCCTTCCTTGAGGTGAAGGTTCACGTTGCTTTTCAGCGTCACAGGGCCGGTGTAGAATACGCCTGCGGGCACTGTCACCACGCCGCCGCCCTCGTTGGAGCAGGTGGCAATGGCATCGTTGATTGCCTCATGGTTAAGGTGCGCAGGGTTGTTGGGCTTTGCTCCAAAAGCTATGATGGAGTACTGCTGCTCCCGAAAAGTCGGCAAACCTATATTTTTTTCGACTATCGCAGCTTGTCGCCACGCTTCTTCCATGATTTGCCCGCAGGCGCATATCGCCGGCAGCAAAAGACTTACAGAAATGGTAAATTTTTTCATAATACGTTTTTTTAACATTGAAGGATAATGAATTATGGCAATTCCAAGCTTACCCATCCTTTAAAAATTGTATGCTTGGCCGGTGCAAATATAGCAATATTTTTAATATCCGTGTGCGTACACATGATTTAATCAGAGCACAAATGCACAAAATTATCATTAGTATGGTGGTGATATAAAAAGCATAATAGTATAAATTTTTGGTTGCTATGAAGATAGAGATGTAATTTTGTGAATAATTCCTTCCTGAAACCGTTCTAATCCGTATGAAACAAAAAATATCTCATCCAATATTCTGTGAATGAGATTATTTCATCTAAAAACGAGGTGTAAATAATGTTTTTTGCCTCGTTTCAGGCGTTGCCCGACGCAGGTAAATCATAATATGCTGAATATCAAGACTTCTGACATTCCATTCGGTGTGACGATAATTGTATGCCTTACATTTTTCTCTCAAAAAAAATTAAATTTTTTACTTTTCCTAATCATTTGATAGTAAATAATTTTTTCGTCAGATTTTCTAAAATGCGCTAACAAAAACGTGACATTTTTTTGTTTGGCGATATTTTTTTCCTACTTTTGTATTCTATTAACAAAGCGTCATTAGAATATCAGTGTGACTCAAAAATGTTTTTCGAGTAAAAACCATTCAAGATGACAAATAGTTGCAAATCATCATTTTTTTTATTAAAAACATAGACGTTAGATTAATGTGTTATTGGTCACATAGGCGCATTTTTGTACGCAACATATTAAAAATATTTACTAACTATGCAAGTCATAAGCGACTTTTTTTTGAGCAATAGCAGCCATAGTAAGCTCACCCTGAATATAATTTTGCAGGCCAAAAAACGGCAAGGTAAGCGGGTAAATCGGGAATCAAATGGAAAAAGGGCTGCTGCAAAGCTTACAGTAGCCATGCTGCTCACCGCGTTGCTACTTTTGCTTGCAGTATATCCGGCGACGGGACAGCGTTCCCTCATGTCAAAAGTTGCAACACGCTGCCCCGTTCTTTCTATAAAAACTAACATGCTGTACGACTTGGCATTAACACCAAACATTGCAGCAGAGATAGGTATTGGCAGAAAATGGAGCGTCAGCGCGGGGTTTATGTGTGGCTGGTGGTTAAGCCGCGACTGGTCGTTTTGCTGGCAGGCAGAGGCCGCAGAGGTGGAAGTCCGCTACTGGCTTGGCCGCAGCGAATACCGGCCAGCGCTGACGGGCTGGTTCGTGGGGACATTCGCAGCATCCGGTTTTTATGACTTTCAGCTGAAGCGCACCGAGGGTGTACAGGGCAAGCTTAAGTTTACGGGCGGCATATCAGGCGGCTACGCCTACCGGCTGGGGCAAAGATGGAGATTGGAGCTATTGCTGGGGGTGGGATACCTGCTTAGCGATTACCACCGCTACACCGTAGCGCAGAATGGCGACAAGCTTGTGCTGCTAAACTCTGGCAGCGCCAAGCGGCTGAAGGCATTTTTTCCGCTCAAAGCCGGCGTTTCGCTGGCGTGGATCATCAACACAAATCGCACGTGAGTTGTCAACAGAAAAATATGTGATAAAATAATGAAAATGAATTGCTTTAAAACAGGTAACGTGCTCATGCCGCTCTTTGCGTTCCACGCCATGCTCGCGGGATGCGACACTCGCCGCGAAAGATTCGACGACGAGGCCGCCTGGGTACGGGTGGAGATAGACTGGCGGCAGGCAGGTATTTGCCCTGAAGGAGTAAGCATTTACGTCTTTGAACAGGAAACGGGTAAAAAGTTTAAGGTGCTGCACACCAATGAAATGCGCGCCGACAGCGTTACCGTAGACAGCCTCAATCTACACATTGGACGTTACAGCCTGCTGGTATTCAACGAAACGGAGAGATCCCACAGCAACGTTTCGTTTCGCGGAACAAGCTACTACCACACCTTTGAGGCCTGCACCTGGCCGGTAGCGAAGGTGGTTACTCCGAACGTGCTGGCCGCAGCGCACGTGGACGCTTTTGAGGTTACCTGCGAAATGACAGGAAGAAGGCGCACATGCCCACCGCTGCTGCTCGTCCCCAAAAGATTGAATGCCATAGCAGAGGTAACAGTACACGTAAAGAGCCTGCACTACCTGCACGTAAGCGAGCAGGAAGGAGCGCTAAGCGGCCTGATAGAGGGTGTTTTTCTGGCCGCAGAAGCACCCGGCGCAGCGTCAGCCACGCACTACTTTACGCTTAATGGCAGAGCTTTCTATCAGGGTTCCAGCACCGACGGCATACTAAAGGGTACATTAGTCATCTTTGGCGCAGCCACTGCACCGTCAGAGAATATACTTTCATTGAGATTACTGCTTCGCGATATGACGGAATGTCTCTTTGAAAGAAACCTTAGCGGCAAGCTACCCGGTTACGGAGATTTGCCGAAAAACCACCTGAAGTTTGAGGTTGGATTGGGCACAGCCGACGACCCGCCGATAGAGATAACCCGTGCACCCGACAACAATGCAAACGGCATATTTCAAGTCAAGGTAGACGAGTGGGGCGAAAGCATTTCTATGGATGTTTTAGTGGACATTGAAGGAACTTAGATTTAGCAAAAAAGGAAAACCGGTTTTTTTATTTTTTTCTCTCATTTTTTTTCAATTTCAAAAATCTTTATTTTATGAAAAGGAACTATTTTTTGGCAGCTACTGCTGCCGCTGTATTAGCGTTAACATCATGCGCTAAGAGCGATGTTATTGACTCTATGTCAACAACATGTGAAGTTACTCCGATTAACTTTGGAACATTTTTGGGTAAAGCTGCATACAGCTCTGCCGCAACATCGCCCAAGGGAGCTGTTTTAACCTTAGAGGACATCAAAAAAAGCTCAAAAATCACGGTAGCAGCCTACCACACAGGCACATCCACCTGGAGCAGCTACTCTCCACCTGCTGCCCCGAACTTCATGTCTGACTGTGTGATAGCGTGGGATGGAACGTTAAACGAATGGAAATACACCCCTCTCAAGTACTGGCCAAAAGAGAGCGACGGCAGTTGGGGTAAAGTATCCTTCTTTGGCTACTCTCCTGCATCCAGCTGTAATACTTCTGGAAAGGCCGGTAGCGCCCCAATGCTGACCTTCACAGCCGAGCAACAGGTTGAAAAACAAGTTGATTTGGTAGCCGCCACGGTAATTGATGCGGCAAATGACGTTAACAGCGGGAAGGTGAAATTCGAGTTCGACCATATTCTGTCAAGGATAGGTTTTACGGTCAAATTAGCCACAGCCTATCCTGATTTTTACGTAAAGATAAATCAACTAAAGATTTACTACAAACAAGACAAAGTTTTACGGGAGGGTGTTTACACCTACAACGCTTCAAACAATTGTGCCGCTGCCAACTGGAATCAAACATCCCCACCCATCTTTTTTAAAGCGGACGGCGGCGTCATGTACGTCGGCAACGATACTCTAAGCAGTCAGTATTTCATTGATTTGAACATCAAGTCTTTCAATAGCAGAGACTGTTACATGATGCTTATACCGCAAGTTCTTTCAGACGATGATATTTACGCGGAGCTGCAATACGAGAGTATAGCAATACATACGAATACAAAGACAAGTAACACGTTGAAGATTGGCTTGCCTGCTATAACGCTACAGCCCGGGTTAGCGTACACCTACAACTTGAACTTGAACTTGAAGCTAAACTCTGTGGCGTTCGATACTGATATTGACGTTAATGCCTGGCCAAACAGTAACAGCAATAGCATCACTCTGAATATCAACTAAAAGTAAAAGCGGGTAAACTTGATAAAGTTTTTTTTTACGCCGTTCAACCCCGTTTCGGAAGAAGTTGCCTATTCCGAAACGGGGAATTTTTTTATCTGTATGCAATACAGCCTTGCTGCTATGCGTAAGGAGAAGATGCTGCAAAGGTCACGCCTGTAGCACAAGGGGGACTATACGCTGCTGAATTATAGCTTTTAGTCCTCCTGATTTTGGTAGAAGCTACTGCGCTTTTCTCGGTGCATTTATTTTTCCGGCAGAGCCGGCCGCCTTTGAGGAGACATGCTGCACGGGCTTGGCAACGGGCTTTGTCGGTAGCGGCTTCGTCGACGTTTTCTTGGAGTCAACTTCGGCGACAGGCGACTTCTCGGTAGCCTCGCCGGTCTCCTCCTCATCTTTTGCCTCAAAGTCGAGCATATCGTTCTTTTGAAGCAGGTTATACCACAGTATAATTTTCTTGATGTCGGAAAAATATACTCTGTCTCTATCGTATGTCGGCAGTATCTCCGCAAAGTATTCCCGAACCTCTTTTTCTGTCAGAGTTTTAGGGTCAATAGACGGGCTACCGTTGCTCTTTTCCTTAATGGTTTGCAGCACCACGCGCAGCGGCACATCTTCGCCATCGGTGAACACCGCAATATCGTTCATGGTGCTGACTTTGGCGGTAGATGGAATGTTGGTGCGCTTCTTATCAATCAGCGACTCTACAATAAGTCCGTTTCGCCCCTGCGATACGAACTTAAACAAACCGGAATAACCGGATATTGACATGATTTCCTTTAAATCCATATAAAATTTTTTTCTACAAAAATAAAAAAAATAATGGAATATCGTTCAACAAAAAAATTCGTATCTTTCCTTCATAAATTTCATGAGACTTTTATATGCGGTTTGGGCGTAGCTCCAAGGGCTTTAATGCAACTGCTTCGGGGCGTAAAAAGCGCCTCCTGCGCAGCAGCGCTAACTGCGACATGCAGGGGCTTCCTGAACGAGCACCTCCGGCACGGCGTCAATATTAAGAGCATTGGCGAGCGCGAAAGGTGCAATGAGCGGCGGCGAGAAAGCTTAGCCCGAAGTCGAAGCAAAAAGTCATAGCAAGCGCCGTTCTCAGCGAAAAGCGTAAAATCTCTCTGCCGAGCAAAGTTGAATTTTCACAAGGCTAAGTGAAATGTTGATGAATAGCGCTTTATATCAACCAAACAACGCTGACAATTGAATGAGAACTTGCCGTACCATCATAATAAATAAACTACTTTTATTGTCTATATGATATTATTTAACGTGTCATGCGCTCGCCATATCAAAAAAATATCTATCTTTGCGCCACTTAATTTCCCACAAACACGTGTTAGTAATTTGTTCAAATAATAACTTTTGATTTTATGCTTCAAGTGCATGACTATACTGCGGATTTTACTTCTATCTTTCATACA
>JAIRSZ010000011.1 GCA_031255195.1 Prevotellaceae bacterium
GCAAAGGTGTTGGAGCAGTTCACAACGCTCACTAAAAAATCCATATCGGCATACATCAACGAGTTGATTTCCGACCGTTTGAAGCTGGCGCTAAAGTCGAACGAAGAGGAGCAAAGACAAGCGCAAACAGAAGAGAAGAAAATACAGTATAACGGCATAAATACAAAAAACTATTTTGTAAATTTAAAGCCCACCAAAAGCATCCCCCTGCAAGTTCAATTAAATTGTGTATTGTGATTAATTTTTTCTAACGCTACGCATTAGAAAAATATCATACAAGCGAATGAATATCAAATATATCTATTACCGGTTTCGTACTTAATCGTAGAGATGTTGAACGACGTCAAGGGGAAAGTGACGCCGTATTTTTTGTGCTCCGCACTGCCGGCGTCTACTTTCCTGACTTTAATTTGGTCTTCCTCTCCGCTTTTCGGGGTGGTAACAAGCTGTGCATACAGCGCATTGCCGCCACGACAAGAGTAGACAGACCCAATACAAACAATCTGATTGTAACGTTGCAAATGCTTATCATTCAGATACTAATTTCTTAAAATCCTTGGCAAACTGATTGCAAACGTCATTAAGATTTCCAACCGTTCCGGCCTTGTAGCGGAAGCTCGCCAATAATTTTTTGTCGCGCATGTCAAATATTCTTATGTATCCGCCATTAAAATTAAAATAAGCGTCTGGATAGTAGAAGCTTAAATCTACGGAAATGACAACGGCAGCCGGTATGTATTTCGACTTATAAGCCGTAGTCGTGCCGCTTACGGAGTTGCTATCCGACGAAGCGCTATCCGCTGTGGTGATTTTATTCTGCGCCGCTTCATACGACACCACATGGTAGCCCATTTCCAGCAGCATCTCTTCTATCCGCAGCCCTGCTTCGGGGAATACCGGACTTTGAACGGCTACGGGAATGTCGCCCGTCAATGCAAAATCTTTGGATTTTGACACGTTTGCGGTGGTCACGCAGGAAGAAAACAGGATGCAAAACATACTGAATGACAGCATATTTCGGAAAATATTTCCCGCAACGCTTTTCGAACTCGCCATGTTTTTGAAATGGTTTCCGGCCTCCATTGCTCTTCCGCTGTTATCAGCGTACTGTTTGATACGTTTAAAATACTTTTTCATGATAAAAATGTTTATAAATTTCCGGCAAAAGTACAAGGTGCGCTGTATGTATACAAGGCCTGTTTGTAGCGGATTTTGGCCAGAATGTCGAATCATGAAATTTTATCCTATATTTGCGAAAAAAGCCGGTGTCGGCAAAGAAGAAAAGAGCAATATGAATAAAATGTACTCCGTTGGGAAAGAGGTCTTTTTGATAGACAATCTTGTGGCTGTGCCCCCGTATGCCTATACTTTTGAGTTTGACATGATTGTTATCGTGGTTTGCACGAAAGGGTATGCAAGAGGACATCTCAACCTGAAACCGTATATTTCGCAAACGCCGAGCATCACGGTCTCGCGTCCGGGCGAGATTTTGCAGTATGAGCATGTTAGCGAAGATTTTTCGGGCTTTGTAGTCGTCATGTCCAAGCAATTTGCAGGCAGCTTGCTGACCGACATGCAGGAGCGTTTTTTGTTGCGGCTTGCCCTTGCCGATAATCCCTGCCTGCCGCTGAACAGCCCCGAGCTAAAAACGGCGCTGGATTACTGCTGTCTGCTGAAGAAAACCCGTGAGGTTGAAGAGCTTTCCTTACGCAGGGAGATTGTTAAACATCTGACGCTGGCGTTTTACTATACCATGACGTACCAATTGCAAATACGGTCGGGCGATGCGCAACGGCCAAAAGCGCATGTTCTTCTGGACAGGTTTATAAAGCTGGTGCAGGAGCATTTCCGCGAACAGCGCAGCGTCGGCTTCTATGCCGACCGTATGTGCCTCACGCCAAGGTATTTGTCGAAGGTCATCAGGGACGACAGCGGCGCATCGGCAGGCGAGTGGATTGATAGCTACGTCGTGCTGGAAGCCAAAGAGCTGCTCAAGTCCACCAATATGACAATTCAGCAAATCAGCGACGATCTGAATTTCCCGTCGCAGTCATTTTTCGGGAAATACTTTAAACGTATCGTTGGCGTTTCACCTCAGAAATACAGAAAAGGGTGAGGGTGGAAATGGCTTTATTTAGCCGTGAATGAGTAGACATACTGCCGTCTGAAAGGCAGCTGAAGAAAACGCCGCGTTTTCTGCCGTAAGCGAGGTAGCTGTCTTCCCGTGCGTCGGGTTTTGAAATCGGGCATTACCAATTTTTGTGCTCGTTGGCAGTATTAGAAGTAATTTTCGTACTTTTGCCGAAGCAAAATAAAATGTATGAATCAAGGATAAAAAGAATTTAGCCCCAAAAACATACGCCATACGTCCGGCAAAAAAGGTTCCGTGAGCTGTAATGTACCCGCAACAGCACGCCCTTCGGCAGGCACAGCCGAGGCCAACAATCTTTGAGCCATTTGAATCTTTTGAATCCTTGAGCCATTTGAATTCTTGAATCTTTGAATAAAAAAATAGCTTTATGCCACTTTCTCCATACGTTACGCTTGGTATTATTGGAGTCTACTTTGTTGTCCTGATGTTCATTTCGTGGCTTACCACGCGGCGCGTTCAGGCCGATTCGTTCTACCTTGGCAACCGCAAGGCGCCGTGGTACGTCATTGCCTTTGGCATGGTGGGGTCGAGCATCTCGGGGGTAACGTTCATTTCGGTGCCGGGCATGGTGGGAGCGAGCCAATTTTCCTACGCGCAAATGGTGCTGGGCTTTGTGGTGGGCTACGTGGTGGTGGCGCAAGTGCTGCTGCCCCTCTACTACAGCTTGGGGCTTACCTCCATATACGCCTACCTGCGCGAGCGTTTTGGGCGATACAGCTACAAGACCGGCGCTTCGTTTTTCCTCCTTTCGCGTCTTTTAGGATCTGCCATTCGCCTGCTGGTGGTGGCCATCGTGCTGCAAACGCTGGTGTTTGACAGGCTCAACATTCCGTTTGTGGTGAACGTTTTTTTCACCATCGGGCTGATTTTTCTGTACACCCACAAGGGCGGCATCAAGACGATCATTTGGACGGATACGCTGCAAACGTTTGCCCTGCTCCTCACGCTGGCGCTTTGCATGGTTGGCCTGGCGCGGGCAATGGGGCTGTCGTCGGGAGGCGTGTGGACGCTCTTGCAGGAGAGCGACCTATCGCGCACGTTTTTCTTCGACGACCCCAACGACAGGCGCTACTTCTTCAAGCAGTTCCTGGCGGGCGTGTTCACCACCATCACCATGACGGGCATGGATCAGGACATGATGCAAAAAAATCTGAGCTGCAAAAACCTGCGCGACGCCCAGCGTAACATGCGCACGTATGGTCTTGCCTTTTTGCCGGTCAACCTGCTGTTCCTTACGCTTGGAGTAATGTTTTACGCCTTCATTGCGCGCAACGGCCTGCCCATGCCGGGCAAGCCCGACGAAATTTTCCCCTACATCGCCACGGGCGGTTTTTTGCATCCGCTGGTGGGGATTTTGTTCATTGTGGGCATTATTGCGGCGGCATACTCCAGCGCCGACAGCGCCATTGCCGCGCTCACAACCTCCTTCACCATTGACATCCTGGGGGTCAAAAATGGCGATCCTCACCTGCGCCGCAAGCGTCGGTGGGTACATGCGGGCATTAGCGGCGTATTTTTCCTCCTCATTTTGACGTTCAAATTTTTCTACTCCGAGAGCATTATCAACACGGTTTACAAGGTAGCGAGCTACACCTACGGGCCTCTGCTGGGCTTGTTTGCCTTTGGCCTGTTCACCAAAGTGCAGGTGCGCGACAGGTGGGTGCCGATGGTGGCTATTCTGTCGCCCGTCCTTTCGTTTGCGCTGAGCGAACTCTCACCTGTGCTGTTTAACGGCTACGAAATAGGCTTTGAGCTGCTCATCATCAACGGAATAATTACCTTTGCAGGCTTGCTTTTGCTGAGGAAAAAGTAAATACCGCCCTGACATTTCACCAAAAATGCCGCTTTCTGTCTGATTTTTACAGATTTGTTAAAAATGGAAAAGTACTACACGCGACATGAATATTGCTTAGCGCAATAAAACTCGGAGGAAAAGTCACTCGTAAGTTCTAATTTTCAACTCCGCAGCAGCTCTCTGGCATTTTTTATGGCGGCCTCGCTGAGCGATTGTCCGCTAAGCATTTTTGCTATTTCCGTAACCCGCTCGCTGTCGGTGAGCTGCCGGATGCCGGTGATTGTTCCGGCGTTTGTTTCTTCCTTATAAACAAAAAAGTGTGTTTGCCCTTTGCTTGCTATCTGCGGCAGGTGCGTGATGTTCACCACCTGAATGGATTTGCCTAAGCTGCTAATAATTTGTCCCATGCGGTCGGCCACTTCGCCCGATACGCCGGTGTCTATTTCGTCGAAGATGATGGTGGGAAGGCTGCCTGTCCACGCCACCAGCGACTTGAGGCTAAGCATAAGCCTTGATATTTCGCCACCCGACGCCACCCGCGCTATGTCCTGGGGCTGCATACCCTTGTTGGCGGAGAACAGGAATCGGATATCATCTTTTCCGGTGGCAGCAAGCTCCGGCAACGTCGTATGCTCCACCAGCATGGCCGCGCTGGATATTCCCAGCTCTTTTAGCATGTTCACCACGTGCTCTTCGATGTCGGGGAAAACCTTGCGACGCGCCTTGCTTAGCTGCTGCGCCAACGTTTCCGCCTCGCCGTGCAGGATGTTGCGCTCCTTGCGCACCGCCGCCAGCTGCTCGTCCATGTTTTCCACCAAGCTGACCTTTTGCCCCAGCTGCTCGCACATGGCCATCAGCTCCTCCACCGAACTCACCTTATGCTTTTTTTGCAGCGCGTAGATGAGGTCGAGCCGCTCGTTCACCTCCGAGAGCCGCTCCACGTTTACCTCTGTGCTTTCGGCAATGGCCTCCACCTCGCGCGCTACGTCCCTAACCTCAATCAGGCTGCTTTGCAGGCGGTCGGTCAGCGGCTCTGCTTTTGTAAAGATTCCGCCCATTTTTTCGAGCATGGCGCTCGCCTCACGCAGCATTTTTGTGGCGCACGCTTCCTCCGACGAAAGCAGCGCAGCCACGCGCGTAAACGTCAGCTTAATTTCTTCGGCGTGGGTGAGCTGCTGCTGCTCGTTTTCCAGCTCAGCCTGTTCGCCCTCCCGCAGGTTGGCCGTTTTCAGCTCGTTGAACAGGTGGGTGAAGTAGTCAACGTCTTTTTGGGACAGGCGTGCCTGCTCCTCAAGCTCGGCAAGACGCCGCTCGGTGCGCTTTAGCTTGGCAAAAGCATCCTTGTAGCCGTCCAGCAGCTTCTTGCTGTCGGCCACAGAATCTACCACCTTGAGCTGAAATGCGGCATTTTGCAGCAGCATGTTTTGATGCTGCGAGTGGATATCCACCAGATTTTCGCTAATCTCCTTCAGCACCGACAGTGTTACGGGTTGATCGTTGATAAATGCACGCGACTTACCGCTGGGGCTGACCACGCGACGAATGGTGGCAACGCTGCCAAAGTCAATATCGTTTGCCTCAAACAGCGGCTCAAGGTCTTGGTTTGCCACCACAAATATGCCTTCCACCACGCAGCTGCGCTCCTTGTCCTTTAGCGCGACCACGTCGGCACGCTGCCCCAAAAGGAGGCCAATTGCGCCAAGCAAGATAGATTTTCCCGCACCGGTTTCGCCGGTAACAATATTCAACCCATGCTTGAAATTTATTTCCAGCTTATCAATCAGGGCATAGTTCTCTATAATCAGCGATTGCAGCATAGCTACTTTAGTTTCTTATACTTGGGGTCGTTGGTATTGTTAATGGCAGAGAGCAGCTGGTAGGCAGCCTGCTTTTCGGCGGGCGTTGCCTCCGAGAAAATATTTGCTATTTCGTCTGCCTTGGTATCAAAAAAAATGGTGTAGAAGTACAGCGTGTTGTCCGGTTTTTCCTTGTAGAGCTTTTGCATTTCCTGTAGCGCCAGCATAACCTGCCTTCGTCCTTCTTCCGGCTTGTCGCTCATCATGTCCAACCCTAACCGGTGGTAGGTGTAGTACGCTTGGCGTTCACGTGTGTACTTGCTGCCCAAAATATTTTCTGTCAGCCAGTAGCGGTTGCGGTGGTTCAGCCCCGACGACGATGACCAACCCGATCTGGTTTCGCTCTGCGCATTCTGTGCAATGCGCTCCGCCTTGCGAAACCACTCCGTGCCGCCGTTTGCCGAAAACGTATCGTAGTCTAAGCCCACCACCACGTAAACCCAATAGGCCAGCATGGAGGTTAAATTCGACGAGTGCGTATTTTCGCTAAAATCCAGAACTTCATTTTCCTTGTACGAAAACTCAAAGTTGTTGTCTATCGTGTTGATGGTAGGGCTGCTGTAGATGCTTCCGTAAACGGGGCGCTGCGCCTGTATTTGCAGCGTTCCCTTAAACTCGTCCTCGCCCGCCTGCTCGTTGAGCGTGATGATAAAATTGCACTCTATGCGCTCAAACTGCTGGTAGGTGTGGTTTGTCCATGCGCGGTTGTTGACGAAGTTTGTTATCTCCGTTTTCAGCGTTTCAAATAGCGTGCGGTTTGTGTTCTGCACTTTTTGGGTGTTCAGCGTTACGTTGCAGCGAACAGTCTGCGCCTGTAACGCTGCGCAGGCGCACAGCGTGACCGCGAGCAGGAGATGTTTCCTGCTGCTCCTTAAAAGTAGCGATGTTATGGAAGTTACCATTTTTTTCAACTTTCAACATTTAGCAGGCTTTGTAGCCTGTCCACAATATCTTTTGCAACCTCGTGCTTCGGCTTCAGCTCGCAGGCCGTCTGCTCGCCGTTTTTGCCGATGATGTACACCTTGTTGGTGTCAACGTTGAAGCCAGCGCCGGCCTCGTTCATAGAGTTGAGCACAATAAGGTCGAGGTTTTTTTCGCGCAGCTTTTTCAGCGCGTTGGCATACTCGTCGGCGGCCTCCAGCGCAAAGCCCACCAACGTTTGATTCGCTTTTTTGATGCTGCCCAAGTGTGCTGCAATATCCTTGGTTGGGACGAGCGTCAGCGAGAGCGAACTTTCTCCCCGCTTTAGCTTGCCTTCCACCTTTCTCTCCGGCGTAAAATCAGCCACCGCAGCAGCCATGACAGCGCCGTCGGTATCGGGGAATATGCGCACGGCGGCATCGTACATTTCCTGCGCCGATGTCACCTTGCAGAGCGTCACGCCCGCGTGTTTTGTCGCTATGCTCACAGTCCCCGACACCAGCGTAACCCGTGCGCCGCGCGCCGCCAGCTCCTCGGCAATGGCGTAGCCCATTTTGCCTGATGAGTAGTTGCCTATGAAGCGCACAGCGTCTATGCCTTCGCAGGTGGGGCCAGCGGTAACAAGAAAATGCTTGCCGCTCAGCCTATTTTTTTTCTCAAAGAACTCCCGCAGCAGCCTCACTATTTCTTCCGGGTCTGCCATGCGTCCCTGCCCCTGCAACCCGCTTGCCAGCTCGCCGCAGGCAGGCTCTGCCACCAGCACGCCACGCGAGCGAAGCAACGCCAAGTTCTGCCGGTGGGCAGGGTGGGCATACATGTCCATGTCCATAGCCGGAGCAATGACCGTGGGGCATTTGGCCGAGAGGTAGGTGGTGAGCAAGAGGTTGTCGGCAATGCCGCACGCCATCTTTCCGATGGTGTTGGCCGTAGCAGGCGCAATGAGCACCAAGTCTGCCCATAGCCCCAGCTTCACGTGGCTATTCCACCCGCCATTTTCGGGGTTGAAAAACTCAACCAACACCGGATGCCTGGAGAGTGTAGCCAGCGTAAGCGGCGTAATGAACTGCTTTGCCGCAGTAGTCATCAGCACCTTGACCTCTGCGCCATTTTTCACCAGCAGGCGCACCAACGCTGCCGCCTTGTATGCGGCAATGCTTCCGGTTACGCCCAACGCTATCTTTTTTCCGCTTAGCATAGTCTAAGTAAATGAGTTTCGCTCAATTTTATAAAACGAGCAAAGCAGCAATGCACACTCCGTTTTGCGCGCTGCTGCTTTACCTGAGGGACGGGGCAGTAAAACCTGCCGCGAGGCTACTTTGCAGCCTCTCCCGTTTTGCGGTAGTAAATTTTATTCTCCAAAAACTCCTGCGTTGCAATAAGGCCGGGCTTTGGAAGTTTTTCGTAGTAGCGCGAAATTTCTATTTGCTCCTTGTTTTCAAATACCTCCTCCAGCGTATCGGTGTAGCTGGAGAAGTCCTCCAGCTTGTTGTTGAGCTCCTGTTTCATTTCCACCGAAATTTGGTTGGCGCGCTTGGCAATAATGGCAATTGACTCGTATACGTTGCCCGTTACGTCCAGCTTGCCCATATCACGTGTTACGGTGTTGAGGGGCGCACTTGTTTTCTTTAAATCCATGATATTACTTATAAAATAAAAAGTTGGCCAATTTTCAATTTTCAGCTCTCGGCTACGTTGCACTTTTCGTATTCTTGAGCAGGTTTTTGTACATTCTCTCCGCCTCGTTTTTGTACTTTGTGTTCGGGTACTCGCTCACAAGGTTGTAGTATTCGTCAATCGTCAGCTGGTAGCGCTCGCGCTGCTTGCCAACCACGCTATTTTCTGCGTGGAGGTAGCTCGATTTCAGTATCAAAAACAGAATATCCTCACGGTACTTTGAATCAGGAAACGCCTTGATGCAGCTCTTCAACGCCACCACCGCAGCCTTGTAGTGCTCCGTAGTGTAGTATATTTTTGCACCCCGATACGCTTTCTCCGACAGCTTGTCCTGCAACTCGGCTACTTTTTCGCGACACTCGGCCACCTTTGCGCCTTGAGGATACTTGTACAGGTAGAGGTTGAAGGCCTGAATAGCGTGGTTAGTTTCCGTCTGGTCTAACGAGGCTTTATTCGAGGCGTTGTAGCTGCACATACCCTGCATAAACTCTGACTCCTCCGTGAAGCCGCTTCGCGGAAAGTTGCGGCTAAACTGCTCGTAGTAGTACTGCGCCATTTCGTAGTCGTGCTGGTAGTAGTAGCTGCGAGCAATGCGGATGTTGATGGTGTCCTCCTGCCGCGTGCTGCGGTAGAACGGCAGAACATTTTCGTACAGCAGCACAGCCTTATCGTACCTGGCAATGTCGTAGTAGCGTCCCGCCTCGCTGTACTTTAATGCAAAGTCGTTGTTTTTGAGCAACTTCTCAAACGTGTTGCACGACGTCATCAACCCCGCTGCCAACAGCAAAAGTACGTATGTCTTTATGTGTAAATTTTTTATCGCAAACATAATAGCATAAAATCGGTCAAAGATAGCTATTTTCGGGGAAATCCCGATAAAAAATTGGTAATTATTTTTTCGCCTCAACTTTTTGCCAACAAAAACCGCTCAGCATCAATACCTGCCATGCAGCCCGAGCCAGCAGCCGTGACAGCTTGGCGGTAAACGGGGTCTTGCACGTCGCCGCAGGCAAAAACACCTTCTACGCCGGTTGCCGTGCTCTTGCCTTCCGTTACAATGTACCCCTGCTCATCTAACGTCAGCCAATTTTTGAACAGCTCCGTATTGGGGTGATGGCCTATTGCCACAAAAAGCCCTGTTACGGCCACCGTTCGCTCCTCGCCCTTGGCGTTGGTCAGCAGCACGCCGTTCACGCCATTGTCGTCGCCCAGCACTTCTTTGGTTTGGTGCTCCCACAGCACCTCAATGTTGGGCGTTTCCAGCACGCGCTTTTGCATAGCTTTTGAGGCTCTCAGCACGTTCCGGCGCACCACCATGTACACCTTACGGCACAAGCCGGCAAGGTACAGCGCATCTTCGCAGGCGGTGTCGCCGCCGCCCACCACCACTACGTCCTGCTTGCGGTAGAAAAAGCCGTCGCACGTGGCGCAGGCCGACACGCCTTGCCCCATGTAGGCGGCTTCGGAGGCTAAGCCCAAATACTTCGCCGTAGCGCCTGTGGCCACTATCAGAGTTTCGGCTTCGAGCGTATGCCCGCCGTCGGTGGTGGCAATAAATGGACGCTTCGACAGGTCAACCTGAACGATTAAGCCCGAACGAATATCAGCGCCAAAGCGTAGCGCCTGGTTGCGAATTGACTCCATCATGGCTGTGCCGCTAACGCCGTCGGGATACCCCGGAAAATTCTCCACGTCCGTTGTCATAGTTAGCTGACCTCCGGGCGCAAGGCCTTCGTAAACGACAGGGTGCAGGTTGGCTCGCGAAGTGTAGATGGCGGCGGTGTAGCCAGCAGGACCACTGCCAATGATTAAGCATTTTACGTGTTCTACGTTCATTATGTATGGTTGTCAGATGTACTCTTTAGATGATTATGGTTGCAAAGATATTACTTTTTCCCAAAATTCAGAAATTCCGGCGGAGCTTCCGAACGAAAAATAATCTTTGAGGAGATTGATAAATTCAAGCTTCCCAGCGGCTTTAAGCAGCGGTTGAAGGCGCTGCCTGCTGTTGCAGCATCGTGCTTCACCTCAACATTTCTACATATCGCACTACTCTTCAGCGCATCATTTCAGCACAATGCCAAAGTGGTTTGTGGCGCTTCCTGAGTGGTAAATAGCCCGTGCGTAGATGAGCTCAAGGCGTTTCAGGGTTATGCCCAAGCCAAACGAAAAGCCTGTTCCGCGCCCGCCCTCTGCGATGGAAAGCTCGTTGCTGCGCCTGAAGTTGTAGCCTGCCATAGCGTAAAAATACTTGGAGGGGGCAACCTCTACACCCAGCGACAAGTGGCTCATGAATTCCTTTCCGATTTTGGCGGCTACGCTTTCGCTCTGCCTGTTTCGGTCGAGCACGTTATCCTGCTCTTTCGTGTTGTTGTACACGTTGAAGGATTGTAAATCGTTGAGCGCAATGGAAAATCCCAGCGGCGCTCGTTCGAGCTTCTTTGCAACGCCCAGCTGAATTTCAAACGGTAGATGTTCGCGGTTACCCTCCCGATAGGGCTTGAGCTGCGCGCCGATATTTTTGAGCGACAGCGTTGCGTTTAGCAGCCCGTCTGCGCTATGGTAGCGCACCCCAAGGTTGACCGCCATGCCGTAGGAGCTGTAGCGTTCCAGCTGCGAGATGACGGTATTGAAGCTTGTCGCAACGCTGAGAAAGCTCAGCACGCTGTGCGAGTAGTGCAGGCCAACAACAAACTCGTTTGCGTCAAACCGTTTGTGCTCTTCGCCGATTTCGTCCCACCCTTCAAACGAGCCGTAGTTGAAGCTCACAATACTTGCGCCAACCATCCCCGCGCTGCCGGCACGCCACGCACCGGCAAGGCTGCTGTGCGAAATTCCGGCAAGGTAGGCAAGGTAAGTCAGCGCGTAGGTGTTGTGCATGTTGCTGTCGAGCAACGCAGGATTGTGCGACGTCATGCCAACGTCGTTGTGCAGCGGCGTAAGGCACGACCCCGCCAGCGCCGCAGACTTGGGCGAGGCGTTTATCTTGAGAAAATTGTACGTGCTCTCGCCTCCCAGCTGCGCCAAAAGCGGCGTGGCAGTCAAAACGAAAAAAAGAAGTATTACGCCTGTTTTCCTGAACATCTATCAAAAATTGTCACGGATTTTGCCAACCAGAAAGCTGCCAATCGAAATTTGTACCTCAGCTTGTAGTCGGCGGCAAAGTTAGCACAAAATCTTTAGTTATACACAAACGCATAAAAACGTTCGGGGAAAATTTATAGGGGAAAAACAAATTCGGAGGTAGTCCACGAAGGTATACCATAAGCAGTATATGGCATAAGCAGGTAAAGCCAACATTGACGCAGAAGAAAACCAAATTTTCTAACAACCAAATTTTCTGTCGGCATACTTTTGCTTCGCCGTCCAACGCTACCGAAAAAAATATGGGTGTTATGCTAAAAAGAAAGCGTAACATCTGTTACGCTTTCTTTCCTTTTATTTGCACGCTCAAGAATCAGCTGAGTGCGATAGCGGTAGGGGCTACTCCTCAGAGGCGATTGGCGGGGTAGCCACCATAGTATCAGCATCGATAACATCACCTTCAGCAACGACACCACATTCAACGGTATCTTTCTTGCAGCTCTTTTCTCCATCTTTCTTGCAACATTTTTTCTCGTCTTTCTTGCAGCACTGTGCCGGCTTGATGGACTTGGCAGCTACGTAGTACGTTTCAACAACAAATGCCGTATGGCAAACGCTGTCAACAATAGCTGCACCGGCTTCCGTTACGCTACCAATAACCTCAATTTTCTTGCCGCACAGCGAAGGGCATACTTTAGCAGTATCCACCGCCTGCACAACAATGTACTTGGTAGAATCGCTACCGTAAACGGCAGCACGACCAGCCTCCTGGTTGGTTATGATAGCCTTGCCCACGAAAGTGATTTCCTTGCCCAGATACTGAGCCGGATTAGCTATCAAGTTGTCAATGTCTGTGACATCCTTCTTGGGGCCACAGCAAGCAGCGGTAAACGCTACTACTGAAAGAAGTAAGATTTTTTTCATTTTTTTGAATGAATTAAATTGTTTTTTGGTTGTTACTTTATGAAGGCAAAGGTATTAAACTTGCCGTAGAAATGATAACGTCAAACTATTTTTTAGTGAAATTTAACGACATTAGTTGTTTTGTGTTCATTTATACAACCAATGCTACAGTTAGGTAAGTATTAGCCCTAAAATACAAAAAACAGCAAAAATAATGCTTGCAACGCCGTTGACAGTCGCAAATGCTATGTTTACTCTGCTTATATCTCTTACGCTTAGTATTTTATGCTGATATACGAGGCATCCGGCGAACAGGAAAGCGCCCGTCCAATAGAAGGCATTGTTCATTGCATAAAATCCTAACCATAAGATAATTGCACAACATGCAAGGTGAACGGCCGCCGACAGCCTGAGCGCTACTTTTCGGCCAAGCGCGGCCGGCACGGAATGCAGACGCTGCTGCCTGTCAAACTCCTCATCGGGCAGAGCGTAGATAACGTCGAAGCCGCCGCTCCACAGCAGCACAAGCGCCGAAAGCAGCAAGGGCGGCACGGCAAACGCTCCGCTAACGGCAACATACGCGCCAACGGGGGCAACGGACAGCCCTAAGCCGAGAATGAAGTGACACCACGCCGTAAAACGCTTGGTGTAGCTGTAGCCCAACACCAGCGCCAGCGCTACGGGCGACAGCGCAAAGCATAGCCGGTTGATGAAAAATGTGGTGGCAACGAACAGCAGCGCGTTGATGGCGCAAAATAGCAGCGCATGTACCGGCTGCACAATGCCCCGCGGAATTTCGCGCAACGCTGTGCGCGGGTTGGCCGCGTCGAATAGCCTGTCGACGTAGCGGTTGAAGCTCATTGCGGCGTTGCGTGCAAAAAACATGCACAGCACAACCGGCAGCAACACCTCCCACCGAAACGCCTCCTCCTGCCGCTGCGCCAAAAAGTAGCCGATGAAGGCAAATGGCATGGCAAAAACGGTATGGCTTATCTTGACAAGCGAAGCAAATTTTTTTATGCCGAACATTGAGCTGTGCGTGGATGGATTCGAATTTCAAAAATTAGTGCAGCGAGCTTACATCTCAGCGCCCCTCACCTGAGCGCCGAACTCTTTTTCAAACGCCCTTGCAAGGTTGCCCATGATGCGCTCTATATCGGAATCGGTAAGCGTTCGCTCGCTATCCTGTAGCGTGAACGATAGCGCGTAGGATTTTTTTCCGTCGGGTAGCTTGTCACCTTCGTACACGTCGAACAGCCCAACGCTCCTGAGCAACTTTTTCTCGGCTTTGTACGCTGCTCCGCGCAGCTGGGCAAAGGTTACGCCCTTGTCTACGAGGAGCGCCAAATCACGGTTTACTTCGGGGTACTTGGGCAGCTCCGTGCAGGCGATTTTTTGCTTTGCCACAAAGCCCAGCAGAGGCGGCCAGCGCAGCTCGGCAAAGTAAACCTCCTGCTTAATGTCGAACATGTCGCGCAGCTTTTTGCTAACTGCGCCCATTGACAGAAAATTTCTTCCACCCAGCTTGTACGCCGCGCCGTCGGTAAAAATATCAATGGGCAGCTCTGCGCTTTGCAGCGCGTGCAGGTTTACGCCAAAGCGTTGCAGCAGCAGCTCGACATGCTGCTTGAGCGTGAAAAAATTGCTCAAGGCTTGCGGCTCGTTCCAACTTTTTTTGTGCAGCGCACCTGTTACAAAGACGCCCAGACGCAACTCCTCGCTAAAACGCTCGGTTACGCTTCCGGTAGGCGCGAGCTTGCAGTAAACGTTGCCAAACTCGTACAGCTTCAGGTCGCTCTGGCGGCGGTTGATGTTGTAGGCAACGGCTTCCAGCCCGCCAAACAGCAGGGTTTGCCGCATGGCGTTCAGCTCTGCGCTGTTGGGATTTTGCAGGAGCGCCAGCTTGTCCGGCGGGCAGGTATGCAGCTCGTCGTAACGCCTGGCGTTGGTTTGCGACAGGCACATTATTTCGTTGAACCCCCGACTTGATAGCAGGGTGGCCGCTGTGCTGACCATCTGCTCGTTGTCCGGCTTGCCGATGTGGTTTAACGATGCGTGCACATGCTGGGGAATTTCTACATTGTTGTAGCCGTAAATACGCAAAATCTCCTCCAGCACATCGCAGGGGCGAGTAACGTCAACGCGGTAGGTGGGAACGCTAACAGTAATGCTACCGCCCTCCCCGCGGGTAACCTCAAACTCCAGCGCGGTGAGAATTTTTTCGATGACGCTGTGGTCAATCGCCTTTCCTATGCTCGTGCAGATGTAGTCGAAGGTTAGCGCAATGTTTTTCCGCGCTACCGCCTGCGGGTACACGTCAACCACCTCCGATGAGATGCTTCCGCCACCCAGCTCTTTGATGAGCATGGCTGCCCGCTTGAGCGCCGTTAGCGGAATGTTGGGGTCGGCGCCGCGCTCGTAGCGGAACGAGGCATCGGTGCTAAGCGCGTGCCGCTTGGCCGTTTTACGCACCCACACGGGGCTGAAGCAGGCGCTTTCGAGAAAAATATTTCGGGCGCTGTTTGTAACGCCAGAATCTGTTCCGCCAAAAACGCCGGCAATACACATGGGCTTTTCGACGCTGCAAATCATTAAATCCTGCGCCGAAAGCTTGCGCTCAACCTCGTCCAGCGTTCTAAACGTTGTTCCCTCAGGACATGTTTTTACCACAACGGTTTTTCCCTCGATTTTGTCGGCGTCAAAGGCGTGCAACGGCTGCCCCAGCTCGTGTAGCACGTAGTTGGTTACGTCCACCACGTTGTTGATGGGGCGCAGCCCAACGACGCTGAGTCGCTTTTGCAACCATTCGGGCGAATCCTTCACCGTCACCCCCGATATGGTGACGCCGCAGTAGCGCGGGCACGCTTCCGTATTTTCGACCTTCACGCTACAGGTATTTGAGGTGTTATCCACCTTAAAATTTTCTACCGACGGGTAGGAAAAACGCTTCAACTTTTCGGGGCAGTGCACCGACAAGTAGGCCGCCAAGTCGCGCGCAACGCCCACGTGCGAGGCCGCGTCGATGCGGTTGGGCGTAAGCCCGATTTCAAAAACGGTTTCGCTCTTTAGCTCAAGAAAGTCGGCCAGCGGCTGCCCCACCTTAGCATTGGCGTCGAGCGTCATGATGCCTGCGTGCGAGTCTCCAATACCCAGCTCGTCTTCGGCGCAAATCATGCCGTAGCTTTCCACGCCGCGCAGCTTCGATTTTTTTATTTTCACCTCGTCGCCGTTGGCAAAAAACAGGGTAGCCCCTATGGTTGCCACCGCTACTTTTTGCCCCACAGCCACGTTGGGCGCACCGCACACTATTTGCAGCGGCTGCTCGCCGCCAACGTCCACTGTGGTTACGCGCAGCTTGTCGGCGTCAGGGTGCTGTTCGCAGGTGAGCACGTGCCCCACCACCACGCCATGCAGTCCGCCCTTCACGCTTTCCACCTCCTCTACGCTCTCCACCTCAAGCCCAATGGCGGTGAGAATTTTGTTTACCTCCTCCGCGCTCGCATCGGCGCAGATGTAGTCCTTTAGCCAGCTATAGGATATTTTCATCGTCAGTATAAGTTTCTTATCCGTTTACTTGTTCGGACGCTCCTGTTGCGCCTCAAAATTTCGGCTACAAAAATACATTTTTTCTACTTGTTGAAGCTGCATTTGCCGGTTGAATCTGCGAATCACAAATTTACTTTAGCAGAATTTGTGAATTGAAAAATTTTATATACATTTGCGCAAAATATAATCATAGTATTGCTTATGGATAAATAAAAAACGACAAAAAACCTCTTGCTACCGGATAGTAATTCCGGCGGCTTATTTTACATAGAAAGCGTTAACTTTAGTCTTGCTTATTGAAACTTCGCAATTTTCAAAGCACAACAAGAATAAAGCGATAACGCTCACGTTCTGCGTGGGCTTTATTTATTATTTGTTGTGCAAGGTAGCGAAGACCTCAATAAGCAAGTATAAAGTATTGTCCCACGTTTTTTATGTGCGACATTTACCGACCGAAAAACAGCCTTTGGGACAGGGCAAATTAAACTAATTTTAATTATGACACAGACCAAAGACTTACAATCGAACGTGATTACTTTTTTGCGCTTCCCGCTAATTATGGGAGTGCTGTTTATACACAATTATTCCTCAACACCAACCATACCGGGCGCAGAGTTTGGTATTGGAGAGAACATACCGATATTTTATGCATGTAGCGAACTTTTTTCTCAAGTATTGGGAAGTATCTCAGTTCCATTATTTTTCTTTATATCTGGCTTTCTGTTCTTTCAAAATATTGATGGCTTTACGAAGTATGACTATACGAGAAAGTTGAAGCGTAGAGGAAAAACGTTGCTTATCCCCTACTTGTTTTGGAACATTACAGTCCTTCTCACCTACTGCATTGCTCAAAGTATTCCGGCATTAAATGCATGGTTCAACAACAAAATTGACTATAATTTGCAGTATCTGTTACAGACCATGTGGAGTATGGATAACGGCTATCCTATTGCATATCAATTTTGGTTTATCCGCGACTTGATGGCAGCTGTTATTTTAACGCCTGTCATATACTTCTTCGTCAGGAAGGCAAAGGTATATGGCGTTTTGCTGCTCGGCGTACTGTGGTACTTTGGCTGGTGGCTTGGTGGATTTATCATCGATTGCGGATTGAGCATTGTTGCTGTTTTTTTCTTTAGCGCCGGAGCATGGTTTGGCATTAATAAGCGAAATTTCATTGACGACATTGGCAAGGTGAGGTATTGGTCATTTATTTTATACCCTCTATTAGCACTTGCCGATCTGTTGACAAAGCGCTATGCTGTCAACATCTTTATTCACAATGCGGGAATAATTATCGGCATAGTGTTTTGGGTGAACTTCGTTGCCTACCTGTTGAGGACAGGAAAAACAGGCGTTAACCGATTTTTAGCGTCAGCATCCTTTTTTGTATTTGCCATCCATGATCCTCTTATGCTAAGAGAGAGTAAAAAAATATTGTATGCCCTTTTCAACCCGCAATCCGACTTGC
>JAIRSZ010000161.1 GCA_031255195.1 Prevotellaceae bacterium
CGGCAACTGTCGACAGTTGTCGACAACAATGATGTAATTAGGTTGGAAATTTATTTGCAACATGCTGATAATGATATTATCCAAAAATTTCCATTCGCCATAACGCCATTCTCTCCCTTTTCCCCTCGTGTGCCGCCGTCATTCCGTAGCGAAGCGCGCGAGGCACGAGCGAGCGTAGCGGAGGAACCTCAACCCGTAGCTGTTGACGACAAGCGGCGGCAACTGTCGACAGTTGTCGATAGTTGCCGACAGTTGCCGATAGTTGTCGACAACAATGATGTAATGAGATAGTGATGTAATGAGGTTGAAAATTTATTTGCAATATGCTGATAATGATGTTATTTTGTTGATAAAATTAGATGAAAATAAGGTATAGGCGCACCGTTCGTTTGCGCCTCGCCTGCCCGAACTGTGATTTATTTGGTTTATTTGATTTTTGTGATTGCGCCAACGTGCTACAATACCGTTATTTTCAAAAGTATCGTTAGGTTGACTTTCGTAAAATCAATTCTTGGGTAGAAAAGCAAGGAGCAAGGCATAAAATAAAAATGAGGCGCAGGTGTTTAAGCAGCTGATGTAGACTTTCTATAAAACCTGCCTTAAAACTTGCCTTATCTGTCGTGAACTCGTACTTGAGATTCGCATAAATTCAAAATTTAAATTATCTTTGTGGCCTCAAAGCGCAGCAATAAAAAAGTTGGATTTTTCAAATTTCATATCGCAAACACTTGGCATATCCTCGGGGCAGGTTGCCGCCACGCTCAAGCTCATGGACGAAGGCGCAACCATTCCGTTTATTAGCCGCTACCGCAAGGAGGCCACCGGCAGCTTGGACGAGGTACAGGTGGCTGCTATTTTCAACGAAGCGGCGCGGTTGCAGGAGGTCAAAAAGCGCAAGGAGGTTATTCTAAAGTCCATTGAGGAGCAGGGGGCGCTGACCGAAGAGCTCCGTGCGCGCATTGCGGAATGTTACGTGCTTGCTACGCTTGAGGATATTTATTTGCCCTATAAACCGAAGCGCAGAACGCGCGCTACCATTGCCCGCGAGAAGGGGCTTGAGCCTTTGGCCGAAGAGCTTGCGAGGCAAACCTACGTGGAGGCGGCCAAGCTTGCGCAAAAGTACGCTACCGGCAAGGTGGCAAGCGTTGACGAGGCGTTGGAGGGCGCTCGCGACATCATTGCCGAGTGGGTGAACGAGAACGAGACAGCGCGCCGTCAGGTGCGCAACCTGTTTGAGCGGGAGGCGACCATTTCGGCTACCGTTGCTCGGGGCAAGGAAAAAGAGGCTGAGGGAGCGAAGTACCGCGATTATTTTGCCTTTAGCGAGCCGCTGCACAAGTGTCCCTCGCACCGCCTGTTGGCCTTGCGCCGCGGCGAGGCCGAAGGCTTCCTGCGCGTAAGCATTGCGCCGCAGCAGGAAAAATCCCTCGGCATTTTAGAAAAATTGTTCGTAAAAAACGACAGCGAGTCGGCCATGCAGGTGAAGGCAGCAATTACCGACAGCTACAAGCGGCTGCTTTCCCCTTCGATAGAAACGGAGGTGGCCGCCCAGAGCAAAGGCAAGGCCGACGGAGAGGCTATTCGCGTGTTTGCCGACAACCTGCGACAGCTGCTGCTCTCTCCTCCTCTGGGGCAGAAAAATGTGCTGGCCATTGACCCGGGATTTCGCACGGGCTGCAAGGTGGTGTGCCTCGACGCGCAGGGCAACCTCCGGCACAACGCCACCATTTACCCTCACGCGGCGTCGCGCAGCGAAAGGGTTATGGCGGCAAAAAAGATGGAGGCAATGGTGGAAGCCTACAAGGTAGACGCCATTGCCATTGGCAACGGCACTGCCGGACGGGAAACGGAAGATTTTGTAAAGGAGCTGCGCCTTAGCCGCAAGGTGCAGGTGTTTGTGGTGAGCGAAGACGGCGCTTCCATTTACTCCGCCTCGCCGGTAGCCCGCGAGGAGTTTCCGGAGTACGACGTAACGGTGCGCGGCGCGGCGTCCATAGGCCGCCGCCTGATGGATCCGCTGGCCGAGCTGGTGAAGATTGACCCAAAGAGCATTGGGGTGGGGCAGTACCAGCACGACGTCAACCAGCAGCAGCTCAAGCGCAGCCTTGACCAGACGGTGGAGAGCTGCGTGAATCTGGTGGGCGTGAACCTCAACACGGCAAGCAAGCACCTGCTGGCGTATGTGTCGGGGCTGGGGGCGCAGCTGGCGGAGAACGTGGTGAGCTGGCGCAGGGAGCATGGGGCATTTGCCTCGCGCAAGCAGCTCCGCGAAGTACCGCGATTGGGAGTTAAGGCATTTGAGCAGTGCGCCGGTTTTTTGCGCATCAGCAATCCGCAAAATCCGTTAGACAACAGCGCAGTACATCCTGAAAACTACCACGTGGTAGAGCAGATGGCAAAAGACGTGGGCTGCTCGGTTGGCGACTTGCTACAGGACGAGCGTCTGAGAAAGCAGCTCAATCCGCAAAAGTACGTGTCCGAAAAGGTAGGGCTTCCCACGCTTTTGGACATTATGAAGGAGCTCGCCAAGCCGGGGCTTGACCCGCGCGAGCATGTTCGTATTTTTGAGTTTGCGCAGCACGTCCACGCCATAGAAGATTTGCAGGAGGGTATGATACTGCCCGGAATAGTAACGAATATTACCGCTTTTGGGGCGTTTGTTGATGTCGGGATAAAGCAGGACGGCCTTGTGCACATATCGCAGCTGGCCGACGCTTTTGTAAACAACCCTAACGATATTGTCAAGCTTCACCAGCACGTGCAGGTACGCGTGGTCAGCGTGGACGCTGACCGAAAGCGTATACAGCTCTCAATGAAGGGAGTACAGCAGTAAAAAAAATTTTTTTTTGATATAGCAATAAACAGAATAAAAGCAAGCAACACAGCTAAATAAACATTACGATTAATAAGTTGAGCCATGAACATTCCTAAGAATTTGAAGTACAGCCACGAACACGAATGGGTACGTGCTGAAGCCGACGGTACTGCATACGTTGGCATTACCGATTACGCGCAGAGTCAGCTTGGCGACATTGTGTTTGTCGATGTAAACTCGGTAGAAGAAACGCTCGCAAAGGGCGCAACCTTTGGTGCGATAGAGGCGGTGAAAACCGTTTCAGACCTTTTCATGCCCGTTGGCGGTCAGGTGCTGGAGTTAAACGACGAGCTGAACAGCTCCCCCGATCTGGTGAATAAAGACCCATACGGCGAGGGGTGGATGATTAAGGTAAAAATCGGCGACGCCGCAGAGCTTGACGACCTGCTGGATGCCGACGCCTACGCTAAAATCTGCGACACGCAGTAGCCCATACCCTGAAAAAAAAGCGTACTTAATTCTCATAATTCTAAGCTTACCGCATGTCGTTGATGTGCGGGCGTGAAGGTATTACCTTTAAGCAAGCCGCCATCACCACTTGGTAAGGCGACGGCTGAGAAGTTGAGGATTAACCTTCGGCGCGTGGCAGTGAGCCAACGGACTATCTGCCTTTACCGGTATTTTCCCTTCCAGAGCTGCTCCATTCGTGCCCTGATTTCGCGCTCTTTGGGGCTGTCGCCCGGAACGTAGAACGTTGTCCTCGCTATTTTTTCGGGCAGGTAGTCGAGGTCTACAAAGTTGTTTTGGTAGTCGTGGGCGTACTTGTAGCCCTTGTGGTAGCCGAGGTCTTTCATCAGCTTGGTGGGGGCGTTGCGGAGGTGAAGCGGCACCGGCAGGTCGCCCGACTGCCGCACCTGCGCAATGGCGGCCTCAACAGCTAAGTACGAGGCGTTGCTTTTGGGGCTTGTGGCAAGGTAAACTGCGCACTGCGCCATTACAATTCTTCCTTCCGGCATCCCGATAACCTTAACGGCGTCGAAGCAGGCCTGCGCCATGAGCAGCGCGTTGGGGTTGGCCAATCCCACGTCTTCAGCGGCCAGAATCACCATGCGGCGGGCAATGAACAGCGGGTCTTCGCCGCCCTCAATCATGCGCGCCAGCCAGTACACCGCCGCGTTGGGGTCGCTGCCGCGCATACTCTTGATGAAGGCCGAAATGATGTCGTAGTGCTGCTCGCCGTTTTTGTCGTACAGGGCGATATTTTCCTGTAGACGTTCGGTTACAATGCTGTTGTTGATGGTGATGGCGTCGTCGCTGTCGAACGAGCTGACCACGATTTCCAATATGTTGAGCAGCTTTCGGGCGTCGCCGCCCGAAAAGCGAAACAGCGCCTCCGTTTCTTCAATGTTAAACTGCCGCTGCTTCAGGTAGCTGTCGGTGGTAACGGCGCGCTCCAGCAGCTTTTTCAGATCGTCCACCTCCAGCGATTTCAGCACGTAAACCTGACACCGCGAGAGTAGGGGCGATATGACCTCAAAAGAAGGGTTTTCGGTGGTTGCGCCAATGAGCGTAACCGTTCCGTGCTCCACCGCGCCCAGCAGCGAATCCTGCTGCGATTTTGAGAACCGGTGAATTTCGTCGATGAAAAGAATAGGGTTTGGCGTGCTGAAAAAGCGTTGCCGTCTGGCATCTTCAATCACCTCGCGCACGTCCTTCACGCCGGCGTTCACGGCGCTTAGCGTGTAAAACTTGCGGTTTTGGCGATTGGCGATGATTCGCGCCAGCGTTGTTTTTCCCACGCCAGGCGGCCCCCACAGGATAAAAGAGGAAAGCTTGTCGCCTTCCACCATACGGCGCAGCACGGCATTTTCCCCCACCAAATGTTGCTGCCCGACGTAGTCGTCCAGCGTTTGTGGGCGCAGCCGCTCGGCTAAGGGTATGTTTGACTGTTCCAAATCTCAAAAAAATGTTATACTTTCAAAATTTCATCCAGCTCCTCGTCCGTAAAGCCGGTATTGTTTAGCGCGCCTGTGTTCTGCCGAAGCTGCTCTACGCTGCTTGCGCCCACTATCACGGAGGTTACGCGCGTATCCTTGAGCAGCCATGCAATGGCCATTTCTGCAAGAGATTGCCCGCGGCGGGCGGCAAGCTCGTTGAGGCGCGCCACGCGCTTTACAACCTCCTCCGTTACCTGCTCGCGCTGCAAGAATCCATGAGGCTTGGCGGCGCGAGAATTTTGCGGAATGTCCTGCAAATACTTTGAGGTAAGCAGCCCCTGCGCCAGCGGCGAAAAGGCTACGAATCCAACGCCGTTGCGCTCCGCAGCATCCAGCACCCCCTGCTCTACGTTGCGCGTCAGCAGGCTGTACCTGTCCTGGTTCACTAAGCACGGCACGTGCTGCTGCGCCAATATTTGGTATGCCTTTTCAGCTTGCTCCACCGGATACTTTGAGATACCTGCGTAGAGCGCCTTGCCCTGCTTTACCACATCTATCAGGGCTTGCATGGTTTCCTCTATCGGCGTGCTGGGGTCGTAGCGGTGCGAGTAGAAAATGTCAACGTACTCCAGCCCCATGCGCTTGAGGCTTTGGTCGAGGCTGCCGATGAGAGACTTTCGCGAGCCGCCGTCGCCGTAAGGTCCGGGAAACATCAGGTGTCCGGCTTTGGTGCTTATCACCAGCTCGTCGCGGTGGCCGGCGAGGGTAGTTTTGAGTATTCGGCCAAAATTGACCTCCGCGCTGCCCGCAGGTGGCCCGTAGTTGTTGGCAAGGTCAAAGTGCGTAATGCCGCTCTCGAAGGCATATTTCACGATGTCCACAGCGACGTCAAACCTATCCACATCGCCAAAGTTGTGCCACAGCCCCAGCGATATGCGTGGAAGCTGCAAGCCGCTTTTCCCGCAGTAGGCGTACTTCATGATAGCTATGAATTATAGATTATGAAATTATGAATTTTTGTGCTGAAAAAGTCGGCACAGCTCGCTTCGCAGGATTGCCGGAGAACGGCCATACCCATGTTTTTTGCAGAGCGAT
This sequence comes from Prevotellaceae bacterium, assembly GCA_031255195.1. Lineage (GTDB taxonomy): Bacteria > Bacteroidota > Bacteroidia > Bacteroidales > UBA932 > JAITMY01. The sequence goes on from JAIRSZ010000161.1 coordinate 5,848, forward strand.
AATCCATAGCGGCATTGCGAAAAAATTCACCGCTTCCAAATGCACAAACGCAGCCTCGTATTTTAGGGCAAGACATATACCGCACTTCATACCTCCCTTACATTTTTCCTTCGTAAAAAGCTTTGCCCACAATTACCGCCGGTACGCCGGCTTGCTGCAAATCTTCCACGTCGCTCATTTGGCTCACCCCGCCGCTGGCAATGAGGTGCAGCTGCGGGAAGCGTTCCAGCAGCTTGCGGTACAGGGCAACGTTAGCGCCCTGTAACATGCCGTCTCTGCCAATGTCGGTGCAGATAACCTGCGTAACGCCTTTGTCGACGTATCCGGCAACGAAGGGCAGCAAATCCGTCTGCGTGCTCTCCTGCCAGCCGCTCACGGCAATTTTTTCATCTGTAACGTCTGCTCCAAGGATAATCTTGCTGCCTCCGTAGGTGGATATCCAGCGCGTAAACTCTTCGGGGTTTTTTACGGCGATGCTGCCTCCCGTAACCATAGCTGCGCCGCACTCAAAAGCTATGCGCAGGTCGTCGGATGTTTTCATGCCTCCGCCAAAGTCCACTACCAGCTGCGTGCGAGTTGCTATTTGCTCCAGCGCCCTGTAGTTGACGATGTGCTGCGCCTTAGCTCCATCTAAGTCAACCACGTGAAGGCGCGTGTAGCCTTTGGCCTCAAACTGCTTTGCCACCTCCAGCGGATTTGTGCTGTACACCTTTTTTTTTGTGTAGTCGCCTTTGGTAAGCCTGACGCATTGACCGTCGATAATGTCAATTGCAGGGATTACTTGTATCATGCTGATGGAGTTATAGAGTTAAAAATAAAAAAAGCAGCGGCTATGATGCAGTAAATGAACTTAACGCCAACGGTAAGCAGAAAGCCCGCAAACGAGTAGCAGGCTATAGTGAAGGCGCGCCCGACGCTGTTGTTATACATCAGCTCGCCGATGAGCGCCCCCAAAAACATACCCAGCAGCATACCCACAGGGGTGAGCAAAATTCCGGCTATCATCCCGATAAGCGCCCCGCGCGCCCCATACTTAGAGCCTCCTGCTTTGAGCGTAACCCATCCGGGGATGAGGTAGTCCAGCACAAGAACGGCAAGCAGCACGCCTCCCATAGCTATAAGCAGGATAATGCTGTTGGAAGGGACGCTCTCCGAACAAAAATGGCGGAGCAGCAGGGCGGCATACGCAAAAACAGGACCCGGCAGCATGGGCACAAAACAGCCCAAAAATGCCACAACCAACAGCAGTAACCCGATGATGACGATTATCGGTTCCATTTCAGATTTTAGATACTCCGAACTTCAACTTTCCTGGCGTTTAGTTATTAAACCCCTCTCGTTTCAGCAAGGCCTCGATGGTTGGCTCTTGCCCGCGGAAGCGTTTGTAAAGTTCGAGGGGATGCTCGCTGCCGCCCTTCGAGAGAATGTTGGCGCGGAAAGAGGCGGCTGTGGCCGAGTCGAATATTCCGTTCTTTTTGAATACGGAAAAAGCGTCGGCGTCGAGTACCTCTGACCACTTGTAGCTGTAGTAGCCTGCCGCGTATCCGCTCGAAAAGATATGGCCAAACGAAGTACTGACGGAAGCGCCCTCCACGGCAGGCAGCAGAAGCGACGGGGCTATTGCCACCTTTTCAAAATCGGCAATGCTCCCCGTAAGCTCTTTGTCAATGGTGTGGTAGGCCATGTCGAGCAGGCCGAACGTGAGCTGGCGCAGCGAGTAGTATCCTGCAAGAAAATTCTGGCTGGCGATAATTTTTTCAACCAGCTCTGCCGGAATTTTTTCGCCCGTTTCGTAGTGTTCGGCAAACATGTCGAGAAACTCCTTTTCCTGTCCCCAATTTTCCATTATTTGCGAAGGCAACTCCACGAAATCCTTGTAAACGTTTGTTCCCGAAAGGCTTGGGTAGGTGCAGTCGGACAACATGCCGTGCAGCGCGTGCCCAAACTCGTGCAGGACGGTGCTGGCTTCGGAAAAGGTAAGCAGCGCAGGCTTGCTGTCGGTCGGCATGGTGAGGTTGCACACGTTGATGATGTGCGGACGCTGCACGCGGTCGTTTTGCTTGTGCTGGTCGCGGATGTCGTTCATCCACGCGCCGTTGCGCTTGCCTTCGCGTGGGTGCAGGTCGGCGTAGAAGAGCGCCAGAAATTCACCGTTCTTGTCGTACACCTCGTAAGCTTTCACGTCGGGGTGGTACACGGGGATTTTTTTATTTTCCTTAAGCGTAATCCCGTAAAGCCTTTCGGCCAGGCCGAAAACGCCCTTAATAACGTTGTCCAGCTTGTAGTAGGGGCGTATTGCCTCGTCGTTGAGGCTGTACTTTTCCTCCCTCAGCTTCTCGGCGTAGAATGACCAGTCGTAGGGTTGCAGCTCAAAGTCTGCTCCGTGCCGCTCGGCGCAAGCCTGCACCTCAGCCAGCTCCTTTTGGGCAAAGGGCTTGGAGGCGTTGAGCAGCTCGTTGAGCAGGTTGTTTACGTTGGTTGTGTTTTGCGCCATTCGCTCTGCGAGGGCGTAGTCGGCGTAGGTTTTGTAGCCCAGCAGCTGCGCCATTTGCAGGCGGATGTTTACAATTTCGCGAATAATCTCGTTGTTGTCGTCCTGGTTGCCCTGGTTGCCTTTTACGGTGTAGGCAATGTAGAGCTTTTTGCGCAGCTCGCGGTTTTCGGCATACTTCATAAAGGGCGTATAGCAGGGCTGGTGCAGGGTGAACGCCCAACCGTCGATACCTTTGCTCCGGGCGGTTTCACTTGCCTGCTCAATGGACGAAGCCGGCAGACCTTTCAGGTCGGACGAGTCGGTAATGGTCAGCACGTAGGCGTTGGTTTCGTTGAGCACGTGCTGCTTGAAGTCGAGCCTGAGCGTAGACAGCCGCGAGGAGAGTTCGCGGTATCGCGTCTTGTCGGCCTCGCTGAGGCCTGCGCCGCTGCGGGTAAAATGCTTGTACGTCTTTTCGAGCAGCATTGCCTGCTCGGACGTGAGGGCGCTCCTGTCGGCGTTGTCGTAAACTGTCTTGATGCGGTCAAACAGCTTTTCGTTCAGGGTGATGTCGTTGTTGTACTCCGTTAGCAGGGGCATCACCTCGCGGGCTATTTGCTGCATTTCGGGGCTGGTTTCGGCCTCGTTGAGGTTAAAGAAAATGCCGCTGGTGCGCGTGAGCGACGCTCCGCTGTAGTCCAGCGCGGCAATGGTGTTCTCAAAGGTAGGAGCGTCGGCGTTGTTGGCAATAGCGTCAACCTCCTTGCGCCCCTCGTCCATGCCGTAGCTGAAGGCGGGCAGGTAGTGCTCGGTTTTTATTTTGTCAAATGGAGTTGCCTCGTGCGGAGTGTTGAACTCCTCAAGCAGCGGGTTGTTGTTGGAGCTGTTGCAGCCCGATAGCAGCGTAGCGGCAGCGGCGGTGATAAGCATGATATTTTTCATAATTTTTTTTTGATGGTTAATTCTAAATTTTCAACTTCTTTCTTACTGTTAGGGAATTAGGTTTTCCAGCTGGCTCACGCTCCTGTCAATTTCTTCCTGCGGCAGCGAGTAGTTGGTCAGCTTACCGGAGTAGTAGAGGTCGTAGGCCGACATATCCATCAGCCCATGCCCCGAAAGGTTGAACAGGATTGTTTTCTTCACGCCTTCCTCCTTGGCCTTTTTTGCCTCCCGAATGGTAGAGGCAATGGCGTGCGCCGATTCTGGAGCGGGGATGATGCCTTCGGCGCGGGCAAAAATGGTTGCCGCCTCAAAGCTTTCGAGCTGCGGAATATCCTGCGCCTCGATGATTTTTTCGCGGTTGAGCTGGCTAACGATAGTACCGGCGCCGTGGTAGCGCAGGCCGCCTGCGTGGATGTCGGCAGGCTGAAAATCGTGCCCCAGCGTGTACATGGGCAGCAGGGGCGTTGTGCCCACTTCGTCGCCAAAATCGTACTGAAACTGTCCGCGGGTAAGCTTGGGGCACGAAGCAGGCTCGGCCGCAATCACTCGCAGCGCCCTGCCTTCCGTGAGCTTGTAGCGCAAGAACGGGAAGGCAATCCCCGAAAAGTTGGAGCCGCCGCCAAAGCACCCAATGACAACATCGGGAAATTCGCCCGCTATAGCCATTTGCTTTTCGGCCTCCAGCCCAATGATGGTTTGGTGCAGGATAACGTGGTTGAGCACGCTGCCCAGCGTATATTTTGTGTCCGGCGTAGAAACGGCGGCTTCTATCGCCTCCGATATTGCCGTGCCCAAGCTCCCCGACGAGTTAGGGTGCGTGGAGAGAATTTTGCGTCCGGCGTTGGTTTGGCTGCTGGGCGAGGGGATAACCTCTGCGCCCCAGGCGTTCATCATCGACTTGCGGTAGGGCTTTTGCTCGTAGCTGATTTTTACCATGAACACCTTCAGGTCGAGTCCAAACAGCTTGCAGGCAAAGCTGAGCGCTGTGCCCCACTGTCCGGCGCCCGTTTCGGTGGTAATGTGCTTCACACCCTGCTTCTTGTTGTAGTACGCCTGCGGTATGGCAGAGTTGAGCTTGTGCGAGCCGACAGGACTAACGCTCTCGTTCTTGAAGTAGATATGTGCCGGAGTATCCAAGGCTTTTTCAAGCCCGCAGGCGCGCACCAGCGGCGTTGGGCGGTAAATTTTGTACACCTCCCGCACCTCTTCAGGAATGTCAACATAGCGATCTTGCGTAAGTTCCTGAATACAAAGTTCTTTTGCAAAAATCGGCTCTAAATCGGCGACCATTAACGGCTGCTTGGTACCGGGGTGAAGTGGAGGCAGCGGTTTGTTTTTCATGTCGGCAACGATGTTGTACCATTGCACCGGCAGCTCTTGCTCCGAAAGCAAGATTTTTTTCGGTTTTGTGCTCATAATTCTTTGGTTTTAATTTAGGGTGGAAATATTTCGGGTGCAAACTTACATGAAAAAGCTGAGCTTTGCAAGTTTGCGTACAAAATTTGTAACGCGCACAGGCGCTTCGCTATGTCGACGCACATCGTGCGATTCAACCCTGTTTTTGTCCGAGCCGCGATTTATGCTGTTTGCTTTAAATCAATCGTTTGCGATTGTGCTGTTGTGATTTTATCGAAAAGAAGCTGTGAACGCCTGTTTTTAGAGCCTGTAGCTTTGTTTTCGCGGAATGGAAATGTTGCTCAGAGTGGCAAAAAGCATCGGCAAAAAAAGTTGGTGGAAGCTGCACCGTGCAGGCTGCACCCCGTGAGGGATGCAGCCTGCGTGCTTTTTTCGGATTCTTGCATCCCTGCGGGGTACGCCGCCGACGCCTTGCGCTTAGCCGTGATGTGCTATGACGCATTTTTGTCGGCTTCGCAGGGCGTTGCAGGATTTTTACAGGACTTTCACGATGAAGTAGCTCTTTTTGCCTTTCTGCACCAGAAGGTACTTTCCGTTGAGCAGCATGTCGGGCGAAATGCTGGCAGCCGGATTGGTCACCTTCTCCTTGTTTATGCTGAGGCCGCCGCCCTGCACCAGCTTTTTAAATTCACCCTTCGACGGGAAAATTTGCGCTTCGACCACCAGCAGCTCTCCGGCCTCGGCGGGCAGCTTTTCTCTGGCAACGGAAAATGTGGGGACTCCCTCAAAAACAGACAGAAATGTGGCCTCGTCTATCTTTCTCAGTATGTCTGAGGTGGCGTTGCCAAACAGCGCCTCCGACGCTTCTACCGCCTTGCGGTACTCCTCTTCGGAGTGCACCATGCAGGTGACCTCCTTTGCCAGCGCCTTTTGCAGCGACCGCAGGTGCGGCGCTTTGGCCTGCTCTGCCACCAGCGTTTCCACTGCGCTTTTGTCCAGCGTGGTGAAGATTTTGATGTACTTTTCGGCGTCGGCGTCGCTCACGTTGAGCCAGAATTGGTAGAATTTGTAGGGCGAAGTGTAGCGAGCGTCGAGCCAGACGTTGCCGTCTTCGGTTTTGCCGAACTTCCCGCCGTCGGACTTGGTGATGAGCGGACAGGTAAGGGCAAAGGCCTCGCCGCCAGCCTTGCGGCGTATGAGCTCGGCGCCGGTGGTGATGTTGCCCCACTGGTCGCTGCCGCCCATTTGCAGCTTGCAATTTTTGGTCTGGTAGAGGTGCAAAAAATCGTAGCCCTGCACCAGCTGGTAGGTGAACTCGGTGAACGACATTCCGTCCGTAGCCTCACCGTTCAGGCGTTTTTTTACCGAATCTTTGCTCATCATGTAGTTCACGGTGATGTGCTTGCCCACGTCGCGGATGAAGTCGAGGAACGAAATGGGCTTCATCCAATCGTAGTTGTTCACCATTTCGGCAGCTGTGGGCAGGTTGTTCTCAAAGTCCAGGAATTTGGACAGCTGCTTTTTAATGCACTCCTGGTTGTGGCGCAGGGTATCTTCGTCCAGCAGGTTTCGCTCCTGCGATTTTCCGCTTGGGTCGCCAATCATTCCGGTAGCTCCGCCCACCAGGGCAAGAGGCTTGTGCCCGCACCGCTGAAAATGTTTAAGCATCATGATGCTCACTAAGTGTCCAATGTGCAGCGAGTCGGCGGTGGGATCTATGCCCACGTAGGCCGTTGTCATTTCTTTCTTCAGCTGCTCGTCAACGCCCGGCATCATATCGTGAACCATGCCGCGCCACGTCAGCTCTTCAATAAAATTCATAGTAGCGTTTACTGTTGTTGTTAACTTTTAAAGGCGGATACTGCGTCAGCTCATTCCCCGTTCCTTCTTTATGTGCTCGTAGGCCTCCTGCACCTTGCGGAATTTTTCGGCGGCAGCACGCTGCACGTCGTCGCCCATTTGCACAACCTTGTCGGGGTGGTGCTTTACGGCCATGCGGCGGTAGGCTTTCTTCACCTCTGCGTCGGTAGCCGAGCGTTCCACCTCCAGCACCTTGTATGCCCAGCTCCTGTCGTTCTCGTCGAACATGGCCTTTACGGAGTTGTAGTCGCCGGGCGAAATGCCCAGGTGGTCTGCAATGCGCTTAATGATGTTCTGCTCGCTAACGTGTATTTCGCCGTCGGCGGCGGCAATGCCAAAGAGCAGGTGGAGCAGCTCGAGGCGTGCCGACAGGTTGAGGTTGGCGCGTATTTGTCCGCATACCTCGTAAAGCGGAAGCGGCTGCTGGAGAACGTTGCGCAGGAAGAGCAGGTACTCTTTGGCTGCATCTACGCCAAACTGCCGCACGAGGAACTTTTTGACGTAATCCAGCTCCGACTGCACCACCTTTCCGTCGGCCTTGAGCACGGCGGCCATGAGCACCAGCAGGCTCACGGTGAAGCCGTCGCGGGGCGTTCCGCTGCCGCTGCCGTTTTGCCGGTTATTTTTCTCCGTCCCCGCGTCGAGTAGCGACCCCAGGGCAAAGCCCACAATACCTCCTATGGGGCCTAATATCCACCAGCCAATAGCGCCGCTAATCCATTTTCCGTACTTTGCCATGTATAGCTATCAAATTTTCAATTTTTTTGCTAATCTCCAGAATCTGCGGCAGCAGGGGAGTAGCATCGTCGTTTACAATGCAAAAATCAGCACGTGCAGCGCGCTCGGCGTCGCTCAGCTGTCGCGCCATGCGGCGCAGCGCCTCGCTGCGCGTGCAGCCGTCGCGCTGCGTTACCCGCCGTATTCGCAGCTCCTCCGGTGCGTTTACGGTAACGATTTTGTCGAGCTGCCGGTGCGCGCCGCTTTCAAACATCAGTGCGGCCTCCTGCGCCACGCACGGTGCGCTTTGCTGCGCCGACCATGCGGCAAAGCGTTTTTCTACGGCAGGATGGGCTATGGCGTTGAGCGCGGCAAGCGCTGCGTCGTTGCCAAAAACCATTTCCGCCAGCCGCTTCCTGTTCAGCGCGCCGCCGTTGTACACTGCCTCCCCGAAGGTTTCGATGAGCTGCGCCCGCACTTCGGCATCGCTCTCGTACATTTTTTTCACCTCGTCGTCGGCGTAGAAAACAGGTACGCCAATGGCCTCCAGCGTTCTGCAAACGGTAGTTTTGCCGCTGCCCATGCCGCCGGTTACTCCTATGCGCATCATTGCTTTTGCGTTACAATGACGTTGACAAATGCCGGAGCAATGGACGTAGAGAGCACGTATTCGGGCGATTTGCTGAGGGTAACGCGCACCTGCCCCGATATGCTATGGTGCAGCTCGGAGTAGTATGCCGTGAGGTAAAGCTCCTCCTGCTTTAGCCTGTCGTATTCCTCCATCGCAATGGAAATGAAAATCTTTGCATTTTTAGGAATCAGCTCCACCGAGAGCGAATCGGGAGCGCCGACAAGGTGGATGGGCAGCTCCTGCGTTATTTGCGTAACGCGCTGTACGTTGATGTTGTACGACACCTGATCGCGCGACAGGAAGGTTTGTGGGGGAGACTCAAGCGGTACTTTCCCCGAAAGGTTGGCAATCACCTTCTCCCTTTTCACCGGCCGCGTGCCGATTTCGGTGGTAGCCTCAACAATTTCCTGTGGTCCGCTAAGCACTACGCTGTCAACGTCGAGGATTATTTCGCCCTGCTGCATATACTGCGGAGCGTAGGCGATGCGAAAGTTCACCGCCACCGGAACTTTTTTGCTCTCCACCGGCGACAGCTGGAAGTAAACGGAGTCGGGCAGAATGTCTTGCAGCTCGAAGTTGGCGCTCAGCTGCTGTTCCAACATGCCGCGCACCTGCCCTGTGGGGAGCGCCGCCTTTCCGGTCGAATCCGCCACGTAGTGCAGCAAGCCAAGGTTTACCCGAAACGTTTTTGAGTAAAACATCTTGTACCTTACGAGGTCGTAGCCGCGCGCCTGCACGCGCAGACGTAGCGGGGTAACTCCGCCGTCGGTGAGCATAGTGCCCACAGGTCTCGTCTCAATAAGCTGCATTTTGGCCGAAATTTCGGCAATGTACGTGTGCGACAACTTGTTGAGCGTCCACAAGATGGCAGAGGTGAGCAAAAAAAATCCAAAGACAAGCAGCTGCTTATCTCGCTTGAACAGGCGGCGTGCGTCCAGCAACGTTTGAGGCAAGGGGGCTTTTTTGTCCATCACCCATTGAGTACAAAATACCCTGCACGCGCCGGAGCAACGCCCCGGCAGCGTGCAGAAGTCGTAGTGTTATCCGTAATGTTATTGTAGAAGCGTGGCGCTCTTACCTTTACCTTAATTCTGCTATTTTGCTTGAACAAGGTCAGAGGAATCTTTCAGCACGCTCGATTTGTCGAAACGTATGCGCACGTTGCTGTCAACCTCAATAATCACGTAGTTGTCCTTGATTTCGGAGATGGTGCCGTAAACGCCACCCACCGTTACCACCTTGTCGCCCTTTTGCAGGCTTTCGCGGAACTTGCGCAGCTCCTTCTGCCGCTTTTGCTGCGGGCGAATCATAAAAAAATACATCACCACAAAAATGGCGATGAGCATAATCCACGTGCTGGCTCCTCCCAGCGGCGACTGAGGAGCTGCTGTTGCAGCTTCGTCTAAGAGAATGAAGTTCATTATTGGTTGCTTTTAATTAAGAAAAAAAATCGGGTGCAAAGTTAGCAAAAGATTGCGCACGCGCAACTTTTTCATTTTCCTTAACGTATAAATGTCATGCCATTTTGCGGCACAATTTGGAGGAGATAATTTTGGATGATACGATTTTTTTATCTACTTTTGTAAAAATCTACAGCTTAAATTCCGCTTTTTGGAGCGAAGGGGCTGTACATTAAACAGAAATGCAAAATTCTATTTACTTGACAAGCAAATGAAAATTCAGCAGAAAGTAATAGCGCTAACGGGTACGGTGTTGGCGCTGTGTAGCCTCACGTCCTGCCCCTACGAGCGCTACCCCGAAGACTACTACGAGCCTGTTTACATGACGCGCGCCGAGCTGGAGTCGTCGGTAAGGTTTAGCCAGATAAGACCGCTCTACAGCGCAGGAAAAATCTACGTCCGCGGCAGCCAGCTTTTCATCTGCGAACCGTACAAGGGCGTGCACGTGATAGACAACAGCAACCCACGGCAGCCGCAGCCTACAGGCTTTGTTGCGATTCCGGGGTGCGTGGACATTGCGGTGCACGGCAACATTTTGTATGCCGACAACGCCACTGACCTTGTTGCCGTTGACCTCGACCAGCACATGGAGGTGGCGCGCGAGCGAAATGCGTTCAGAAGCATAGCGTCTCCCAACGGTACCTGGTGGTGGGTAAATAGCGAGAAGGATAACGGAAAAATCATCGTTGATTTTATAAAAAAAGAGAAGCGCCAGGACGAACGCTGAGCGACAAAATAGCTACCTTGAAAATGGCTGAACAAAACATTTCCATAATATTATGAACAACCGAACTATGACACTCTTTGCCGCCTGCGCCGTCATGCTGACTTCGTGCACAGAAAGCGGCGACAGCAATACCGGCGGCAGCGAAAGCTTGGAGTTGGGACAAGGCGGGTCTATGTCGCGCTTTGCTGTAGTGGGCAACAGCCTGTACACGCTCAATAGCCCCTATATCAAAAAATACGACGTCGGCAAGCCAACGGAAATTCGCCCCGTAAACGAGGGCATGTTACAGTTAGACGACGGCGAAACTATTTTTGTGCGCGATTCGCTCCTGTACGTCGGGTCGCAGTCGGGCATGTACATTATGAACCTGCAAAACCTGACGAATCTCTCGTTTGTTTCGCACGTTGTTGTGAGCTGCGATCCCGTGGTGTCGCTCGATACGTTTGCCTACGTAACCCTCAGCACGGGTAATTCCTGTAGCAGGGGTATATCTGCCCTCCAGATATACAACGTAAAAAATCCGCTTGATCCGAAACTTGTGAAAGGCTACTCCATGGACAACCCCCGCGGGCTTGCCATACGCGACAGCTTGCTTTTTATTTGCGACGACGGGCTGAAAATTTACTACGCCAAACATCCTGCCGACAGCCTGCCGCGGCTGGTGCATGAGAGGAACATTGACGGGTATGACGTGATACTCCGCGATACTACGCTGCTGCTCATTGGCGACGACGGGTTTTTCCAGTACAGCTACAGCCCCTACTTCGAAAATAACAGGCTATACGTTTCGTTTGAGCTGCTCAGCAGCATAGAGACCGTGAAGCAGAAAAAAAGGTAACGCCTCCCTCCCCTCAGTTTCCCTGCTCCGAAAGGAATTTGATGCGCACCAGCCTGATTTCGGTTTCGGTAAAATCTTCGGCGCCGAGCGCAGCTAACGCCTCCTGTATGGAATCGTTCTGCGCCTTACTGTAGAAGTAGCTGATGATTTCGTCGTGCTTGTCCTCGTCTACGTGCTGCTGGATGTAGTAGTTGATGTTGAGCTTTGTGCCGGAATTTACGATGCTTTCAATTTCGGATAGCAGGTCGTGGAGCTTCAGCTTTTTTGCGGCGGCAATGTCGTCCAAGTCCATTTTTCGGTCGATGCTGCGGATGATGAAGACCTTGTTGGCCGACTTGTGAGGCGAAGACTTCACTATCATGTCTTGCGGGCGCACAATGTCGTTTTCCTCCACATACCTGGCGATAAGCTCCACAAAGGGCAGTCCGAATTTTTGCGCTTTTCCCACGCCCACGCCCTGGCAGTTCAGCAGCTCCTTTATGGTGGTGGGGTAGTGGATGGCCATGTCGCGCAGCGACGTTTCGGGGAATATCACAAACGGAGGCAGGTTGCGTCGGCTCGATTCGCTTGCGAGCAGGCTCTTGAGCAGGGCAAAAAGTACCTTGTCGCTGCCCGCCGCCGCCGATTTTGAGGCTATGCTGATGCCTGTATCGTTGTCGTCGCTGCTGGTAAAGTCCTGGTTTTCGACCAGCATGATGGAGTGCGGATTGTCCAGAAAAGCCCGCCCTTTTTCCGTTAGCGCAAGCAGGCCGTACTGCTCAATGTCCTTTCTTATGAGCTTGTGGAGAATGCTCTGCCTGAGAATAGCGTCCCAAAATTGCTCGCTTTGTTTCTCTCCTTCGCCAAAAACACCCAGCTCGTCGTGTTTGTATGACCTGATGAGCGATGTCGTTTTTCCCCGAATAACGTCTACCACGTACTCAGGTTTGAATTTTTCGCGAATAACCTGCAACACTTTCAACACCAGCAGCACGTAGGGTTTTCCATCAAACTGCACCTTAGGGTTGAGGCAGTTGTCGCAGCATCCGCAGCGCTCAACGCTGTAGTCTTCGCCAAAGTAGTGGAGGAGAAGCTTTCGCCTGCACACCGAAGATTCGACGTAGGCCACCGTTTCCATCAGCAGCTGCCGGCCTATTTCCTGCTCGGGCAAGGGCTTGCCGTGGATAAACTTTTCGAGCCTTTGCACGTCCTTGTGGCTGTAAAAGGCAATGCACTGCCCCTCGCCGTGGTCGCGTCCGGCGCGGCCTGTTTCCTGGTAGTATCCTTCGAGGCTTTTGGGGATGTCGTAGTGGATAACGAAGCGCACGTCGGGCTTGTCGATGCCCATGCCAAAGGCGATGGTGGCCACAATAACGTCCACCTCCTCCATGAGGAACTTGTCCTGGTTGGCCGAGCGTATCGCCGAATCTATGCCGGCGTGGTAGGGCAGGGCTTTTATACCGTTCAGGCAAAGCGTTTCGGCCAGCTCCTCCACGCGCTTCCGGCTCAGGCAGTAGATGATGCCGCTCTTGCCCGGACGCTGCTTGATGTACTTAATGATTTCCCTCACCACATCTACCTTTTGGCGCACCTCGTAGTAGAGGTTGGGGCGGTTGAAGGAGGACTTGAATACCGCCGCGCTGAGCATACCCAGATTTTTTTGGATGTCGTGCTGCACCTTTGGCGTGGCGGTGGCGGTGAGCGCAATGATGGGGGCGACGCCAAGCTCGTTCACAGTGGCGCGAATGCGGCGATACTCCGGCCTGAAGTCGTGTCCCCACTCCGATATGCAGTGCGCCTCGTCGATGGCGTAGAACGAAATTTTCACCTGCTGTAAAAACTCTACATTTTCTTCCTTCATGAGCGATTCCGGCGCTACGTAGAGCATCTTTGTCTTTCCAGACAGCACGTCGTCCTTTACCTGCTGAATGGCGGCGCGGTTGAGCGACGAGTTGATGAAGTGTGCGACGCCGTCGTCGAGGACAAAGCTGCGCATGTTGTCAACCTGATTTTTCATGAGCGCAATGAGCGGCGAAACCACAATGGCCGTGCCTTTCATGATGAGCGCCGGAAGCTGGTAGCAGAGCGACTTCCCGCCGCCCGTAGGCATCAATACAAATGTATCGTTGCCGTTAAGTACGTTGCGGATAATGGCCTCCTGATCGCCGATAAACTTACCGAAACCAAAGAATTTTCTTAGGTGTTCGTGGAGAGAAATATCATCAATGTAAATCATGCTGTAAAACAAGCTGTGAAACAAGCTGCAAAAGCTCAAAAAAAATTGCGAAGACAAAGATATAATTTTTTTCTTCATACGCTAACTTTTCGCAGAATTTCAGGCTCGTATATGCCGATTTTTTATATGCTAATGGTCAGATTTATAGCATGTTTTGAGAAGTAAAGCTGTCGCAGGTTTTGGGCTGCGTCAGGATGAGTGGGCAGGGGCGTATTTTGCCGAGCAGACGAAGCAGTACCGCCGAAAAGCGTTGCCCTTCGCCGATACTTGCTCCTTTCGGCAGATGCTGTTCGGATCTTTTTAGCGGTAAGCTACGCAGTAAAAAAATACGGCGTAGCGCGTTGTGCTATATGTATTACGGTAACAATCTCTACAACTACGGCATATTTTTGTTGTATTTGTTAACATTTTTACTAACTAATAGCAAACTCAACGAATAAGTGGTATTAATTTGCTGAAAACAAATACATTGCAATGGTTTGAGTGCAAATAAGTTTAGTAATTAATTTTGTATGATTTGCTTTATTTAACCAAATAGGAGAAAAACAGAAAGGGTTGCCCACGCCGGATTTTCGGCAGGCAACCTCTTCTGTTTTTTTTGTGTTGTCGAATGGTAAATTCTTAGTTTTCAACTTTTCTGCAATGCAGCACTTTCTCTACTTCTCCTTCAAAGTTGTGAGTAAAGATGTTTTTGCCCATTGAGGCAAAAATTTCGTCCACGCTCCAGAAGCGTCCTTCGCTCACCTCGTTGCAGTCGGGCTGAGGCTGCACTGAGGAGACGGCGGAGTAAACGTACACCAGCTCGCGCTCCACGTCCGATTCGTAAACGTACCGGAACAGGAAAACAGGACAAATGTCGTGCAGCCCCAGCTCCTCGCCAGCCTCGCGGAGCAGGGCTTCCGCTACCTCCTCGCCATAGCCGACGTGCCCGCCCACCGAGGTATCCCACATGTTTGGCTGGATGTCCTTGTGCGCGGCGCGCTTTTGCAGGTATAGCCGCCCCTGCGCATCGAAGTAGTGGAGGTGCACCACCGGGTGCAGCAGCTTGCTACCGCTGTGGCACTCCGCGCGGGTAGCCTTGCCTGTAACCCGACCGTCGGCGTCTACCAGCGGAAAAATCTCGTCAGATGTATTCATGTGCGTACAACAAAATTACCGGTTAATCGTCAGCATGGCGATATTGAGCGAAGATGCTCTTCACCTGCTCCTTGCTCAGGTTGGTAAATGCCTGAATTTGCTCAATGGAAAAGCTGTTGCGCTTTCCACTCCCAAAGGTACGATTTTTTTTGCATGATAAATTCGAGTACTTTCAGAGCAAGCGCGCGGAATTGCCGAGACATGAGCGGCACGTTTTCGCCACTCTCCGCAGGTTTGCATGGTCTATGGATGTTAAGGCGCTGGTTTTTACGTAAGAAAAACAGCAACGATTTTGTGCATTGGCCGTGAAGTTGGCAAACATGCTGCAAAGCCGCTAAAAATATTTTACCTTTGGGGGCAAAATACCATATTTGTGGTATTTCAGGGCTGCTTAAATTGCGCTTACTTTGCCGACGCATAATCAAACACATGTTTTACTAAAAAAAATACGGAATCATTATGGCTAAGATAGCAAAAAAGCTGACAGATCTTGTGGGAAATACTCCCCTGCTGGCGTTGACTGCCTTCGGGAAGAAGCACGCCGTTGTAGCAAACCTGATTGGAAAAGTAGAGTACTTCAACCCGCTTGGCAGCGTAAAAGACCGCATTGCCCTGGCGATGGTAGAAGACGCCGAGGCAAAGGGAATCCTGAAGCAGGATTATACCATTATTGAGCCTACGAGCGGCAACACCGGCATTGGGCTTGCATTTGTTGCTGCCTCCAAGGGCTACAAGCTCGTCCTCACCATGCCCGAAACGATGAGCATTGAACGCCGCAACCTGCTGAAGGCGCTGGGCGCAAACCTTGTGCTCACGCCCGGATCAGAAGGCATGAAGGGAGCTATAGCCAAGGCCGAAGCGCTGCGCAGCGAAACTCCCAACGCCATTATTCTCCAGCAGTTTGACAATGAGGCAAACCCTGCCATCCACGAGAAGACGACGGCAGAGGAGATAGTGCGCGATACCGACGGCAAGGTTGACATATTTGTGTCCGGCGTGGGCACGGGCGGTACGGTGAGCGGCGTGGGCAAACGCCTGAAAGCACTCAACCCCGCCGTGCAGGTGGTGGCCGTAGAGCCTTCCGATTCGCCCGTGCTTTCGGGCGGCAACCCCGGCGCTCACAAGATACAGGGCATTGGGGCGGGATTTGTGCCTAAAAATTTCGACCGCTCGGTGGTTGACCAGATTATCACCGTATCCAACGACGACGCCATTCGCACGAGCCGCGAGCTGGCAAAGACCGAAGGACTGCTGGTGGGAATTTCGTCTGGAGCGGCTGCTTTTGCCGCAACGCAGCTTGCACAGCTGCCCGAAAACAAGGGGAAAAACATTGTGGTCATCCTGCCGGACACCGGCGAGCGCTACCTTTCGACGGTGCTCTACGCCTTTGACGAGTACCCGCTGTAGGCCAACGAAGAAAGAGCAGCTAACCTGTGATTAAATAAATCGAGGCAGCAAGATAGCTCCCAAAAGAAGTTGAGGTAAACCTGATAGCTTCGGACGGGAGCTGTCGGCTGCCTTAACTGCTTGATAACTTATTAACAACTTATTAATAACCATATTGCTATATGTCACATCAAAAAAGAGTTGCAGCAATCCACGATATTTCGGGATTCGGGAGATGCTCACTGACGGTTGCGCTGCCCATTCTGTCGGCGGCAGGCATTGAGACGGCCGTGATGCCCACGGCGGTTTTGTCCACCCACACGGGAGGATTTACGGGGTACACCTATCGAGACTTAACGGAAGACCTGCGCCCCTTTGCCCGACATTGGAAGTCGCTGGGGCTAAAGTTCGATGCGCTCTACTCGGGCTTTCTTGGCTCGTTTGAGCAGCTGGATATTGTGGGTGAACTTTTTGACGATTTTAAAGAGCAGGGCAACCTCATCATGGTTGACCCCGTGATGGCGGACAACGGGGAACTCTACAAAATTTTTTCGCCCGAATTTGCCGGTGGCATGAGGAAGCTGTGCGCCAAGGCCGACATCATTATCCCCAACATTACGGAAGCCTCGCTGCTGGTGGACGAGCCATACCAGCCCGGCCCATACACGGAAAGCTACATTGAGCGGCTGCTGAAAAAGTTGGGCGACATTGGCCCCCGGCAAGTGGTGCTCACCGGCACGTACTTCAACGAGAAGGAGCTCGGCGCGGCTGCCTACGACAGGGAAACGGGCAACATATCCTGCCTTTTTGCCGACAGAATTGAAGGCTACTACCACGGCACGGGCGACGTGTTCGGGAGCGCGCTGCTGGCTGCGCTGCTCAACGATTTTGGCCTGCCGCAGGCGGTAGAGATTGCCGTTGACTACACCACAGCCAGCATCCGCAGGACGCTCAACGCAAAAACCGACATCAGGTTTGGCGTAGATTTTGAAAATGGCATCCCGCAGCTTGTCAAGGCGCTAAAGCTGGGCTAACGCAGGGTGGCTGCCTCAAAAGCCAGGTTGTTTTTCGGAGAACACGAAGCAGGGTATTCCATTCTCAAAAATCAAAAGTCAAAACCAGGCGCGAGGCGGCCACTTTGCTTCTACATTTCTAATTTTTCCTGCTTTTTTTAGTGATAAACGTGTACATGGCCGGAACAACGTAGAGCGTGAGGAAGGTAGAAACGGTAAGCCCGCCTACCACCGCAATACCCATCATGATTCGGCTGTTAGCGCCTTCGCCAGAGGCAAACACCAGCGGTAGCGTGCCGAGTATGGTGGAGAGGCTGGTCATGAGGATGGGGCGGAAGCGAGCCGCCGATGCATCCAAAATAGCGTCCATGAGCTTTAGCCCGTCGGACTTGCGCTGGTTGGCAAACTCTACGATAAGTATTCCGTTTTTGGACACCAGCCCCACGAGCATGATGATGCCGATTTGCGAGAAGATGTTCATCGTTTTGGCGTTTATCCATAGGAAGAGTAACGCCCCAAACACCGCCAGGGGCACGGTGAGCATGATGATGAGCGGGTCGCGGAAGCTCTCGAACTGTGCGGCTAATACAAGGTAGATGAGCAGCAGCGCCAGCAGAAATGCAAACATGAGGCTGGAGGCGCTGTCGCGAAATTCTTTTGATTCGCCGGCAAGCGCCGTGCGGAAGGTATCGTCCAGCACCTCTTTGGCAATTCTGTCCATTTCGTCCAGCCCGTCGCCAATGGTTTTTCCCCTTGACAGCCCCGCCGAAACGGTTGCCGACACAAAGCGGTTGTAGCGGTACAGGTTGGGCGGCGTGCTCGTTTCGCGCAGCGATACGAGGTTGTCGAGCTGCACCATTTCGCCTTGCCCGTTGCGCACGTAGATGGAGCGCAGGTCGAGGGTTTTGCTGCTCAGCTGCCGCTCCATTTGCCCGATTACCTGGTACTGCTTGGAGTTGATGAAGAAGTAGCCAAAACGCTGCCCGCTCAGCCCCAGCTGCAACGTTTGCCCGATGTTTTGCGTAGAGATGCCCATCAGGTTGGCCTTGTCGCGGTTTACCTCCACGCGCACCTCCGGCTTTGTAAACTTCAGGTCGACGTCGGCCATTTGGAACACGGGGCTTTCGTTGACCTTCTCCATGAACTTGGGGACAAACTCCTTGAGCTTATCGAGGTTGATGCCTTGCAGCACGTACTGCACCGGCATCCCCACGCGACGTCCGCCAAAGGTGCTCTGCTGCATCACGAACGAGCGGGCGTCGGTGAGCGGATAGAGCTTTGGGGTAAGACTCTCGTACACTTCCTGCTGCGTGCGCTTGCGCTCTGCTGGAGGCGTTAGCATGACCCGCGCAAAGCCGCCGCCAGCCCACGCCCGCGACATGGTGTTCTGCGTTTCGGGGACGTTTTCGGTAATAACGTCGGTAACGTTGTCCACGTAGCGGCTCATGTACTCGTAGGTGATGCCTTCGGTACCGGTGCTGCGCACGATGAGCAGCGAGCGATCTTCGAGCGGCGCCATTTCGGACGGGATTTTTTGCCAAAGGAACGCAATACCCACGCCCATGCTCACGAGCACGGCAACGGCTATCCAGCGGTAGCGCATGAAGCTTGTGAGCGTCCGGCGGTAGAAGCGGGTAAGCCCGCTGAAAAACGGCTCGGTAACGCGGTAAAACCAAGGCTGCCGCGCGCGGCGTTTCAGTATCTTTGTCGACAGCATGGGCGTGAAGGTCACCGCGACGAAGGCGGAGATGAGCACAGAGCCGGAGATGACAAAGCTGAATTCCCGAAACAGCCGCCCTGTAGTGCCCTGCAAAAATACGATGGGGAGGAACACCGCCACCAGCGTAATGGTGGTGGATACGATGGCAAAAAATATTTCGTTAGCGCCCTTTATGCCCGCCTCAAGCGGGGATAACCCTTCCTCTATTTTCACGTAGATATTTTCCATCATCACAATGGCGTCGTCTACCACCAGCCCGATGGCCAGCACGATGGCCAGCAGCGAGAGCACGTTGATGCTGAATCCCGCGATGTACATGATGAAGAACGCGCCGATGAGCGAAACCGGAATAACCACCGTTGGGATGAGCGTGGAGCGCCAGTCGCGCAGGAAGAGGAAGATAATGAGCACCACCAGCATAAAGGCAATGATGATGGTTTCGCCCACCTCCTTGATGGACGAGCGGATGAAGCGAGTGTTGTCGTAAATCATGTTGACAACCACGTCTTCGGGGAGGGTTTTGGCGATTTGCTCCATGCGCTGGTACACCTCGTCGGCAATTTCGATGTGGTTTGACCCAGGCTGTGGGATAATGGCCACGCCCACGCCCGGCACGCCGTTTTGCTTCATGATGCTGCGCAGGTCTTCGGGACCCAGCTCGGCGTAGCCCACGTCGCGGAAGCGCACCACCCTGTCGCCCTGCTGGGCGATGATGAGGCGGTTGAAGTCGTCGGGGGTAATCAGCAGCCCCTGTGCGCGGATGCTGAGCGCCACGTTCTTTCCCTCGATGAGTCCCGAAGGCAGCTCCAGGTTTTCGCGCAGGAGCGCGTCGCGCACGTCCATAGGCGTGAGGCCGTAGCCTGCCAGCTTGCCTGGATTCATCCAAAGGCGCATGGCGTAGCGCTTTTCGCCCCAAATGGAGATGGCGCTAACGCCCGATATGGTTTGCAGCTGCTCCTTGTAGGTGAGGTCAGCAATTTCGGATATTTCCAGCAGCGAGCGGCTGTTGCTCTGGATGCCGATCATGAGGATGGGGTCGGAGTCGGCGTCGGCCTTTGAGACGGTGGGCGGGTCGCAATCCTTGGGCAGGCGGTAGAGCGATCGGGAAACCTTATCGCGCACGTCGTTGGCCGCCGACTCCATGTCGCGGCTCAGCTCAAACTCCACGATGATGCGGCTTTGCCCCGTGCTGCTGGTGCTGGTGAGCGAGCGTATGCCTTCGATGCCGTTGATGCTCTGCTCGAGCGGCTCGGTGATTTGCTTCTCAATGATGTCGGCGTTAGCGCCGATATAGCTGGTGCTCACCGAGATGATGGGCGGGTCGACGCTGGGGTACTCGCGCACACCCAAAAAGGTGTACCCGATAAGCCCAAAAATTGTAATGATGATTACGAATACGGTAGTAAGTACCGGTCGCTTGATGCTGGTTGAGGAAAGGGACATGCGATTAATTAGGTTTATATAGATTACTGAATAATGGAAATCAGGGATTTAAAGTTGTTTTTTTTATGCAGGAAGGGGTCGCTTACCGTTGGCTATTCAACCCGAAGGATGCGGGTACCCCCCGACAACCCGGAGTACGCACCCTACTTTTTGCCCGCGTACAACGCGTACAAAAATATAAAAAAAAGGCAAGCGTGATTCATGAGGTCGAACTTATTTGGCGAAAAAAATTGCTTGATTGCTTTTTGGTAGCCACAAAAAGCCGCTGAGTAGTAATAAATTGTTTCAGCTTAAGAGTTCAAAGAAAGCATAACTTTTATTTACCGCTTTTGAATTTAAATGTTTTTCCTTATTTTTGCGCCGATTTTGCATAGAAGGTCATTCCTTATCACTCACTTTTAAACCATTAGTAGAACTATGAAAGTACAAGCAGTAGTTGACGATTTGACGAGGAGATTTCCTCACGAGCCGGAGTACATCCAGGCCGTAACAGAAGTGTTGGAGTCAATAGAGGAGGTGTACAACCAGCACCCCGAATTTGAAAAGGCCAACCTGATTGAGCGGTTGTGCATTCCCGACCGCATATTTTCCTTCCGCGTTACGTGGGTGGACGACAAGGGTAAAACCAACGTAAACATGGGATACCGCATCCAGCACAGCAACGCCATAGGCCCGTACAAGGGCGGAATCCGCTTCCATGCCTCCGTCAACCCATCTATTCTAAAGTTTTTGGCCTTTGAGCAGACGTTCAAGAATGCCCTCACCACGCTCCCTATGGGTGGCGGCAAGGGTGGTTCTGATTTTTCGCCCCGCGGCAAGTCGAGCGCAGAAGTTATGCGCTTTTGCCAGGCGTTTGTCCTTGAGCTCTGGAAGCACATCGGCCCCGACACGGACGTTCCGGCAGGCGACATAGGCGTTGGCGGGCGCGAGGTGGGCTACATGTTCGGCATGTACAAGAAGCTGGCCAAGGAGTTTACCGGCACGTTCACCGGCAAGGGGCTGGAGTTTGGCGGCTCGCTGATTCGCCCAGAGGCTACGGGCTACGGAAACATCTACTTCCTGCTCGAAATGCTGAAAACGCGGAACATTGACGTCAAGGGGAAGAAATGCCTCGTATCCGGCTCAGGAAACGTGGCGCAGTACACCTGCGAGAAGCTCCTTGAATTGGGCGCTGTTCCCGTAACCCTGTCCGACTCCGATGGCTACATCTACGATCCGGACGGCATTACCCGCGAAAAGCTGGACTACGTCATGGAGCTTAAAAACGTGGAGCGGGGTCGCATCCGCGAGTACGCCGAGAAGTACGGCTGCAAGTACGTTCCGGGCGGACGGGTGTGGGCTGAATCCGGCGACATTGCGCTGCCCTCTGCCACGCAAAACGAGCTGAACGGCGACGCGGCCAAACACCTCGTCGAGACGGGCTGCATTGCCGTATCGGAGGGCGCAAACATGCCCTCTACGCCGGAGGCCATTGAGGTCTTCCAAAAGGCTAAAATCCTCTACGCGCCGGGCAAGGCTGCCAACGCAGGAGGCGTGGCCACCTCAGGATTGGAGATGACGCAAAACTCCATGCGCCTGTCGTGGAGTCACAGCGAGGTTGACGCAAGGCTAAAGCAAATTATGGCCGACATTCACGCGCAGTGCGCCAAGTACGGCGCTGAGCCCGATGGATATATCAACTACGTCAAAGGCGCTAACATTGCCGGTTTCATGAAGGTGGCAAAGGCGATTATGGCGCAGGGAACGCTGTAGGAAAATTTCAAATTCATTTTTTGCACGGAAGGTGCACCTCAAATTGTCGACTTTGCCCATTCCCCCGACGGGATTGTGCAGGGCGACAGCCTGAGGTGCACCCTTTCATTTTTTTCCCTTATACCAAAAGAAGCAGCTGTTTTGCTTTAGCTTTTGCTCTTTGGTGTACGCCACGTAGATTTTTTTCCTTGTATAGGGATCGATGCCGGTGTAGTACATCACGGAGCTTAGCGTCATGGGGGTTGGGGTAAAATCCTGCACCTGCTCCAGCCTGAATCCCTGTAGCCGCGTTATGTTTGCCAGCTGCTGCATGTGAGCGTTGGTGCAGGCGGGATGGCTGGAGATGAAGTAGGGGATGAGCTGTAGCCGCAGGTTTTCGGCGCGGTTTTGCGCGTCAAAGAGCTGCTTTAGCTGGCAGAAGAGCCGGTAGCTTGGCTTGCGCATGGCCGCCAGCACCTCGTCGTCGGTGTGCTCCGGCGCTACCTTGAGCCGCCCCGATACGTGGTGGCGCAGCAGGGTCTGAAAATATTTTTGCGAATCCTTATCCAAAAAACCGTGCCCGTTCAAAAATAAATCGTAGCGGATTCCGCTGCCCACAAAGGCTTTTTTGATGTCGGGCAGGGCGCGTATTTTAGCGTACAGCTCGAGCAGGGGCGCGGTATCGGTGCTCAGGTTGACGCATAGCTTCGGGTAAAGGCACGAGCTGCGCGCGCACGCGGCGCAGGCGGCGGCGTTTTTGCCCTTCATTCGGTACATGTTGGCCGACGGGCCTCCTACGTCGGAGAGGTAGCCCCTGAAGTCCGGCAGGGCTGCCACCTTTTTTACCTCCTCCAGCACGGACTGCTGCGAGCGGCTTGCCACAAATTTGCCCTGGTGCATGGAGATGGTGCAAAAGCTGCACCCGCCAAAGCATCCGCGATGAATGTTGATGGAGTGCTTCACCATTTCGTAGGCCGGTATGCGCTTGCCCCTATAGCGCGGGTGCGGCAGGCGCGTGTACGGCAAGCCGAAAGAATTGTCCATTTCCTGCTCGCTCATGGGCGGGTACGGCGGGTTGACGGTTACTACCATATCCGCCACTTTTTCATGAAGGGTTGCGGCCTGCATTTTGTTCGATTCCCGCTCAATGTGCACAAAATTTTCAGCAAATTTAGCCTTGCTTTTTTGACACTCCTCGAAGGAGTGGAGCGTGATGATGTCGCCGGAATGTTGCGCGTCGGAGTAGCTGCTCTGCTGCCGTATGCAGGCCGTTTGCGGAATATCCGTTAGCGTTTCCATAGCCTCGCCGCTGCTCAGCCGCCGCGCAAGCTCCACCACCGGCTTTTCGCCCATGCCGTACACGAGCAGGTCGGCGCGGGTATCGTAGAGTATGCTTGGGCGCAGCGCGTCCTGCCAATAGTCGTAGTGAGTGAGCCGCCGCAGCGAAGCCTCAATGCCGCCAAGGATGACGGGCGTTTGCGGGAAGAGCGCTTTGAGCGTGCGGGCGTAGGTGCAGGCGGCGTAGTCGGGGCGCATGTCGTTGCGTCCGTCGGGCGTGTAGGCGTCGCTGCTGCGCAAACGCTTGTTGGCGGTGTAGCGGTTCACCATGCTGTCCATGCTGCCCGACGTAACGCCAAAGAACAGGCGCGGCGTTCCGAGCTTCTTGAAGTCGCGCAGATCGTCGCGCCAGTTGGGTTGGGGAACAATGGCCACGCGGTAGCCCTGCGCCTCGAGCGTGCGGCCAATTACCGCCGCCCCAAACGAAGGGTGGTCAACGTAGGCGTCGCCCGTGAAGAGAATAACGTCAAGGCAATCCCACCCGCGGCTATCGCGCTCTTTTGCCGAGGTGGGGAGAAATTCGGGAGTATGCACGGAGTACGCCAAGCAGGTAGTGCGTCAGTTAAACCGATTCAGGAAGCTGTATATGTCCTTTGAAAAATCTTCTCCGCTTTCGCGGAAAGCGCCAATGAGATACCGCCCCTTCCAGGCTATTGGAATGTTCCCGTTATACCGGTCTTCGGCGCGAAGATTTCCCTCCGCAAAGTTCAGCGGCTGCCGGGTAAAGCCGAAGTAGTCGCTGAGAATTTTCTCTGCGCCCTCCCTTGTCTTGCCATCAATCACAAACAGCTGGAACTTTAGCCCGTTCAGGTTGTAGTCGAGCGTGTAGGCAGACTTCAAAAACTCGTGTCCGATGTAGTTTTGGGGAATGTACGATTGGGTGTGCGGTAGCTGCCCCTCCTTCGGAAACGATTTGAATATTTCGGGGTACGATGCGCTTGCGTCAATCTTTGCCGCCAACCCTTTGGCTATTGCCTTGAACGTGCTCGTAATTTCGTTGCTTTTGCTGCTCGCCGACATTTTTACGTAGACGCTGCCCGAAAAGAAAAACAGCCCGTATTCGTCGCCCTGCGCCTCGCCGCCTATGCCCGGATAAAACTCCATATCCGGCGAACGCTCGGATGCGTACATGCCGAAGGCGTCTTCGGGGGTTGCGTGGCGGTATGCCTGGATGGTGATGTAGTCGTTGCCGCGAGTGTAGACCATGCTCGTCATCTCCTGGAAGTTGTTTTCCAAAAATGCGGGAGCAGCGCCGTTGATGCGCTCAAACAGGTTTTCGCCGTCAAAAACCTCCACTTGCGGCGATATTGTCCAGCCCTTGACGGGCGGCAGTCCTGAGTGCATATCCGTTGGCGACTGCGCGATAGCCTGCCCTGCAAGGCAGGACACGGCCAACATGACGTACTGAATTTTACGATTCATGCTTCAATCTCAAATTAATTTTATTTACACCAGAAAACGTGAGGGTACGTCGACAATGGGCGCAATGGCCGCAATCTTGTCGGCAACGCTAAACTTCGACGAGCAGCGCGTCACCGTGCACTTTTCGCAGCCTGAGCAGGGGTTGCCCGCAATGGCAAGCTCGGTCAGCGTGCCCTTTGCCAGCGAGGGGTATTTGTAGCCGTAGCTGTACATGTAGGCGCGCATAATGTCGGGGACGGGCAGGTGCTTTGAGCACTGCTCCACGCAGCTGCCACAATTCTGACAGTAGAGCAGCTCCTGCTCCTTGAGGCTTGCGAGGTACTTTGCGTCCGTTTCTTCGAGCTTTGGCGAGTGAGCCGCCTCAAGGCAGTTGTCCAGCAAATCGAAGCTTGTAAATCCCGGTATTGCCGTTGTGATGTTTTTGTTTTGCCACACCCAGCGCAGGCAGGCTGCGCCGTTTATTTTCGACGCTCCTTTTGCGTCGGCTACGCCTCCAACCATTGTTTTCATGGCAACAAAGCCCATTCCTGCGTCCACGCCGCGCTGAATGGCTGCGTCGAGCTCGGGGAGAATATCCAGCTTGAAGTTGTAGCTCACCAGGCACACCTCGTAGATTCCCGCTGCAATGGCCTCGTCGATTTGGGCGGGCTTGTTGGCGTGCGTGGAGAAGCCAATGTGACGGGCTTTTCCGTCGGCTTTGAACTTCTTTAGCATCTTAACCAGCCGTGGGTTGTTGAGGTCTTCCGTATTGCCGATGGCGTGAGCGTAGAAAACGTCCACGTAGTCCATCTTCAGGCGGCGGAGGCTTGTGTTCAGCTGCTCCTCGTACTCCTGCTCAAAGTTGTCCGACTTGAGGTTGGGCTTGATTTTGGTTGCAATGGTAAAGGTGTTGCGGTCTTTGTCCTGAAAAAAAGCGCCGAGCAACTCTTCATTTTTCCCGTTCTGGTAGCCGTTGGCGGTGTCGAAGTGGGTTAGCCCGGAGTTGTAGGCCGCGCGAACAACGGCCGGATTGTCAGCGCGCATCACGCCCATGCTCAGGATGGGTACTTCCATGCCCGTTTTACCCAACATGCGGGTAGCAATCTTTTTTTTGGCATTGCCCGCGGGATTTGCCAGGGCAATCCTGCTGCCGGTTATCTGCGGGACAACAGCGCTTACGCCCGCCAGGGCGAAAATGCTGAAAAACTTACGTCTGTTGATATTTTCCATAGCGAAAACAAATTTATTTTATGGTTAATGTGTGAATTTTCGGATGTCCTTAATTTTGCCAAAAATTAGCCGCTTTCCCTTAGCGGGTACATTCTCCCGAAGGTAAATGTTATCCCCCCACGGCTTCGCAAGTCAGGAGGCAAAGTTTCTTAGCGGTTGTTGTGTATAAAAAAATGATTGTCTCCGGCAGCAAATATACAATTTTTATTCTAAGTGAGATTTTTTTCTATGGTAAAGTTGCATTTGTTGGGTGAATTTACAAACTTTGCAGGCTCAAAATCCCCAGATGTTGTTATGAGAATACTTTGTATGATAGGATTATCGGTCGCGTTGCTAAGCTGCTCCTACACAGCGCAAGGCAAGGATGAGCGTATGCACGGCTACGACGCTGACCACTCCAGCTACTTTTTTCGGGTATACGTGCCGGACAAAAGCGTGCAGCTGGGGTTTTCGGCCGGTTGCAGCTGGTACGACGCTACGCTGGTGCGGCCGGAGGATTTTCGCAACGGATTGAATATTTCGCCTGCGGCCAACCACCTTCATGTGGGTGCGATGGGCGAAAAAGGCTTTTTCAACATGCGAATCACCATTACTTCGGGAGTTTACTACTCGCAGGTCAACAGCTACCTGCTTGGCTGGCCAGGCTACAAGGGCGCTGTCTACGTGGTCGACTCCGAGGATGCGCAAACCGTGCGCTACACCTCCGTGAGCGACGTCAGGTCGGTTACCTCGTGCGTTAGCATCCCTGTTGAGTTTACCTACTTGCTGTACAGGCAGCCCGATATGGGAGTTTACCTCAAGGGTGGCCTGATGGCCAACTTTAACGTACATGCCGGCACAAAATTCAGCGCCACAAGCTACGATACCTCAGAGGAGGTTAAGCAGCGGCTGACGAGCTACTTTACGGACAGCGAAACTTTTTCTGCCGACGCTTACGCCAGGTTAGGCATACGCTGGGGAGACTTCGACAGCCCCAACTTCAGGCTGGAGGTGGGTATTCCCTTCATGCTTTCCGAAAGCAGCGGCCTGTACTACCGCACGAAATTGGGCATTACAGCGCAAATAGGGCTGTACATTCCTCTGTTCATTTTTTACCTTTAAAATAAAAAAGAAAAAACGTATGATGAAAAAAATACTGCTCGCAACGTTTTTCGCCACGCTATGCCTGATGCTGCCAACCCTGCACAGCTGCGATAGCAAAGCAGACGAAGCCTTCTTTGACGACTATGTGATGATGTTCGACGGCGAATTGCCCAAGTACACTGAGTATGGCTACAACACGGCGGGAGCAAATGTTGCCATCAAAATTGCCGGCAGGTCGAAACAGATTTGGACGCTCTACTCTTCCGGCGCCAGCGCGGTTATTGTAAAAACGGAAACCGGAATATGCAGGTTGACGATGTCGGGGCAAATGCTTTACCAGCAAATGACGCTGATGTTCGACCTGGCCGAAATGCCCGACTCGCTTCTTGGGTTGCAGGATCTCGTCGGCAGGCAGTTTTCCCTCAACCCTGCCAGCAATTTGGATTACACATCAGCTTCGCTCAAGGTTACCAGCAGCCGTGCCA
The DNA here is from genome assembly GCA_031255195.1 of Prevotellaceae bacterium. Lineage (GTDB taxonomy): Bacteria > Bacteroidota > Bacteroidia > Bacteroidales > UBA932 > JAITMY01. The sequence goes on from JAIRSZ010000161.1 coordinate 33,034, forward strand.
TCTACAAAGGCGAGCAGCTCTACGGCGTCAGCTTTTCAGGAAGATTTGAGGCGTCCGTCCTCATGTCAGGTGGGGCAGGCGGGGAAGATGAAGAGAACAGCGGCGCTGCACAGAGCGTAAAAGTAAGCGACGGACGATTCGATATTTTGTTCAAAAGTCACGACGGTACAACTATTTCCAACTAACCCTGTGTATTATCACTAAATCAAAAAAGAAAAAAATGAAAAGAAAAACAAGTAGAAGTCTCATTTGCTTTTGCCGCTGGACGCGCAAGCGCTACGCTGTGTTCAACAGCCTTGGCAGGCAAATAAAAATCGGCGTGCTGGCCACAAGCTTGTCGCTGGTAACGCTCGGTGCACAGCAGGCCTCGGCGCAGGCAACAGCAGAGCAAGCCTCCGAGCGCGAGCCGGAAACCGACCCCGTGCCCATAGGCGAGGTGACGGTAACGGGCGATAAAACGCTGGCCATTGCCGAGCCGGTGCGCGTGGTAGCCCTCATCAGCCGCAGCGACATCGAGCGGGCGGCGGTGCAGAACATCCAAGACCTGCTGCGCTACGTTGATGGCGTTGACGTAAGAACGCGCGGCAGCAACAATGTGCAGGCCGACATATCCCTCCGCGGCGGCACTTTTGACCAAACGGTCGTCCTCCTCAACGGCGTAAACATTACCGACCCACAAACCGGACATCACTCCCTAAACATCCCCGTTAACCTCGAAGACGTGCAGCGCATAGAGGTGCTGCAAGGCCCCGGCGCATGGACGTTTGGCGCGGCTACCTACAGCGGCGCCATCAACATTATTACGAGCGCACCAAACCGCTCTGGTGGCTCTGTGGGGTTGGCGCAGGGGATGCACGGCTACCAAAGCGCTAACGCCACCGGAAACCTTGCCGCAAAAGGCTGGTGCGCTGCTCTGTCGGCAAGCAAAAGCAAGAGCGACGGGTACGCCGGCAACACCGACTTTGACGTGGATAACGTGTACGCCCAGCTGCGCTACACTACCGAAAAAAGCGGCACGCTCAGCGGACAGCTCGGCTACCAGAGCAAAGATTTTGGGGCAAACAACTTCTACACGCCGGAGTACCTTCACCAGTACGAGCATACGCAGACGCTCCTTTCGAGCCTGCGCTACGGCGTTGAAAGAGAAAAGTGGGGGCTGAGCGCAACGCTCTACCACCGCCAACACTACGACCGCTACGAGCTGTTTCACGTTAACCCTGCCGAATGGTACACCGGCCACAGCTACCACCGCACCGACGTGGCGGGGGCGCTGGCGCAGCTCACCCGCCTTAGCCGGCTGGGGACAGGCACGGCAGGCTTCAGCTACCGCTACGAGCACATCTACAGCAGCGCGCTGGGCGAGCCGATGCAGGAAAATATCGCCGTGAAAGGAGAGGGGGGGAGCAACGCTTTTTACGCGCGTGAAAAAAAGCGCGAGCATTTCTCGGTCTTTTTGCAGCACGCCCTGCACGCGCAGCGGGTACACGCCACGCTTGGGCTGATGGGCGCCGGTAACAGCGATTTTGGCTTCCGCGCATACGCCGGAGGAAACGTAACGTATGACCTCAGCTCGGCGTGGAACTTCTGCGCTGCCCTCAACAACGACTACCGCCTGCCAACGTTTACCGACCTCTACTACAAAGTCGGCTCGTACAGGGGCAATCCTGATTTGAAGCCGGAGGAGGCCGTCACCGGAGAGCTTGCGCTGCGCTACCGCCGGACGTTATGGCGAGCCTCAGCATCGGGATTTTACCGCTACGGCTACCGCCTCATCAGCTGGAGTCTCAACCCGAACGACAACCTGTGGTACGCGCAGAACATTGCCAACGTTGCCACCGTTGGCGCAAACCTTCACGCCGAGTATGCACCGCAGAGGCAGCTGCTCAAAAAGGCCGCCATTGCCTATGCCTACCTCTACGCCACGCCGAGCGGCAGGGAGGAGGCGGCCAGCTACGTGGTGGAGCAGCTGAGCCACCGCCTCACGGCAACGTTGCAGCACGGCGTTTGGAGGCGGCTGTCGGCGTCGTGGCAGCTACAGTACCAGCAGCGCGCCGGCGTCTACAAGCCTTTTGACGTTGAGGCGAAAACCTACGTTGAGGCCGTTCCTTTCAAGCCGTTTTGGTTGTGCGATTTGAAAATAGGCTGGGAAGGCGAGAGCAGCAGCATCTTTGCCGCCGCCACCAACCTGTTTGACGTCGCCTACTTTGATTTTGGAAATATCCCGCAGCCCGGACGGTGGGTAAAGGCCGGAATCACCGTAAAATTTTGAATCCTGACGGTCAGCATACCAGAATGTGCAAAAAAAAGGCTCTTAGATAGCTATGAATGTGATTTTGTAAAAGAGTCCTTCTTGGAATCGTTTAATCTGCAAGCTATAATAATGCCAAATTCACGACTTTTGGTATGGCTTTACTCTGCATCAATGTTGGCTTTGCCGCTTACATGGTAGAATTTTACTTGTCAGAAAAAATATGATACTAACCTGAATTTTATCATGTTAGCTATTTATTTACATGGTTGTTGATAAGTTCTCCGTGTTTTTATCTAAACATATTTTGAGCTTTCAAAAAAATTAATTTCATTTG
>JAIRSZ010000035.1 GCA_031255195.1 Prevotellaceae bacterium
TGTGTGTGTGTGTGTGTGTGTGTGTGTGTGTGTGTGTGTGTGTGTGTGTGTGTGTGTGTGTGTGTGTGTGTGTGTGTGTGTGTGTGTGTGTGTGTGTGTGTGTGTGTGTGTGTGTGTGCAGCAACGTAGGGGGCAAAAATAATTTTGTCCCCTACTACTACGTATATGTCATAAAGTTGTGATGTTAGCTGTTTTGTTTTATTTAAGTAGCTCATGGTACAGTATAGCGTAAAATGATGAAGTGCAAAAGTATGTATTTTTTCAATAGAGCGCCTCAAAATTGATATTAAAATACGTGAAGCGCAAAATATTTTATTCAGGTACGTTCAATGATTCGTTGTCTTCTTTTTGTTTAAACTGTTATTTTTTTGATTTATAGTGATTTACAGTGATTGCTGACGCAGCATTTTTCGTTCTTTCACTTCGCGAGCGGCCGTCATTCTGCCCGCCATTGTCGTCGCAGGTAGGGGTTGAGGTTCCTCCGCTACGCTCGCTCGTGCCTCGCGCGCTACGCTACGAAATGACGGAACAATTTTCACCAACTTCATTACCTCATTGTCATCAACAGCTACGGGCTGGGGTTCCTCCGCTACGCTACGGAATGACGGCGGCGCTGTCATATAAGGTGTTATTGGTTTATGGAGGAGGTTGTTGGTGTGGCGCGCCCCACCAACAATCTCCTCCAGAAAACAATAACACCACCCTTTCCCCCTCCTCGCGCACCGCCCGTCATTCCGTAGCGAAGCGCGCGAGGCACGAGCGAGCGCAACGGAGGAACCCCAGCCCCTACCCGCGACGACAATAGCGGGCGGAATGACGGCCGCCCGCGAAGGGAAAGAGCGGTAGTACTGCGTCAGCAATCACCGTAAATCAAAAAAATCACCGTTCAGACAAATGCCGCGCTCCACCGTTAGCAGCTACGGGCTGGGGTTCCTCCGCTACGCTCGCTCGTGCCTCGCGCGCTTCGCTACGAAATGACGACGATGGGCGGCGGCGCGCAGGGAGGGGGAAAGGGCGGAATTAAACGATAGTAAACAAATCCCGCAGGTAAAAACATTTGACATCGGAAATGGTCAAATGCTCCTGCCTGCGGGACTTGTTGATAAAAACTCTCAGCTCTTACCCTTTCAGCATTTCCACGCTTCGCTTCACAAAGTTATCCAGCTCCTCTCCGGTGAGCCTGTTGTTGGCCAGCAGCGCGAGGTCAAAGAGCTGCTTTGCCAGCTTGCTTTGCTTGCCGTACTCGGTGAGGATCGTTTCCTGCTGCGCTTTCAGGTCGTTGAGCGATTTTTCGGCCTCTGAGAGTTCATCCTTCAGCTCCTGCGGAATTTCCTCCTCCTTCTTATCCTTCTTTTGGGCGTTCAGCTCGTCAAGCCGCGACTGAGCCTGAGAAAGGTTATCCTGCAAAGGGTTTAGCGTTGCCGACAGGTCTTTCTCCAAGCTGCTGTTGACCTCCAGCACCAACGGGTGGTTGGCGTTCACCACAACGTTCAGCATGTCGCCCATAGCTCCGTAGAAGGCGTGACCTCCGCCGCCAACGGCCGACATGTCCTTCATGCGGCGCATAAATTCGTTTTGGGTGATGAGCACCGGAGCGTCATTTTCGTCCATATTCTCGAACGTTACGAAATACTTTTCGTCTCCGGCGGGGCTGTTGGCTTCAAAGACGGTGCGCAGCAGCCCTGTTTGGTTGGACGACAGCTTGGATTCCCTCTCCACATCCTTCTCTATCAGCTTGTCCACCACGTCTGCATCTACGCGGACAAAGCGCGTTTCCTTCCACGCTCCCTCGAGCTTGTTGACAAAGTGCGCGTCCAGGTGGCCGTTCAGCAGCAGCACGTCGTAACCCTTGTTTTTTGCGGCGTTGATAAAGGTGTACTGGCTCTGCACGTCCGAGGCGTAGAGGTACACCAGATTTTTGTGCCTGTCCTTCTGGTTTGCCTCAATCAGCTTCCTGTACTCGTCGAACGTGAAGTACTTGCCGTCGGTATTTTTGAAGAGGAAAAACTTTTCGGCGCGCTCGTAAAATTTTTCGTCCGTAATCATTCCGTACTGTATAAAAAGCCTCAGGTCGTCCCACTTGCTTTCAAACTTTTGCCTGTCGGAGGAGAATAGCTCCTGGAGTCGCTCGGAGACCTTTTTGCTGATGTGCCCCGATATTTTTTTCACGTTTGCGTCGCTTTGCAGGTAGCTGCGCGACACGTTCAGCGGGATGTCCGGCGAGTCGATAACCCCGTGCAGCAGGGTGAGGAAATCGGGAACAATGCCCTCCACCGAGTCGGTAACGTACACCTGGTTGGAGTAAAGCTGAATCTTGTTTCGCTGCAAGTCGATGTTGGTTTTTATTTTCGGGAAGTACAAGATTCCGGTGAGGTGGAAGGGGTAGTCAACGTTGAGGTGGATGTAGAACAGGGGGCTTTCGCCGGTGGGGTAAAGCTCTGCGTAGAAGTCCATGTAGTCCTCCTCCTTGAGCTCGGAGGGGGTGCGCGTCCAGAGCGGATTGGTGTTGTTGACAACCAAATCCTTGTCCGTGTCCACGTACTTGCCGTCCTTCCACTCCTGCTCCTTGCCGAAGATTATGGGTATGGGGAGGAACTTGCAGTACTTGTTCAGCAGCTCCTTGATTTTATGCTCCGATGCAAACTCCTCGCTGTCTTTGGAGAGGTGTAGCGTAATGTCGGTGCCGCGCTCGGTGCGGGTAGACTCGCGGGTTGCGTACTCCGGCGACCCGTCGCACTCCCAATGCACGGCGGGAGCGTCTCTGTACGATTTGGTATCTATCTCGACCCTGTCCGAAACCATGAAGGCCGAGTAAAATCCAAGCCCAAAGTGGCCTATAATGTTCGTTTTATCCTTGTACTTTTCGAGGAATTCCTCTGCTCCGGAGAAGGCAATCTGGTTGATGTACTTTTCTATCTCTTCCTCCGTCATGCCGATGCCGTTGTCGGATATGGTCAGCGTTTTGTTTTTTGCATCCAACGAAATTTTTACCTTCAGCTCGCCAATGTCGCCCTTCACCTCGCCCAGCGAGGAGAGCGCCATCAACTTTTTGGTTGCGTCTACCGCATTCGACACCATCTCCCGCAGGAATATTTCGTGGTCGGAATACAGGAACTTTTTGATAACGGGAAAAATATTTTCCGTAGTAACACCTATTTTACCTTTCATAATACTTTGGATTACTTCTAAAAAAAATGATTGATTACTCCTAATAAAACTGTGATTTCAAAATTGCAGCTACAATTACAATTCGTAGCAGCAGCAAGACACATGCCAAAGCACAAAAAGCGACAAAATGGCCGAATGATGACTTTTTGTCGGAGGTTTTTAATCGTACTGAGCAGCCAAGCGCTTTCAGGCGGCTCAGCAGCTCAGCAAAAACTGCAAGCTGTCCGCTGGTTGCAGCTCCATTGGCGGCTGTTCGGCCTTGAACACGCGGGCGGGACGCTTGCCGCGCAGCTTCAGCTCGCCGCCTGTGAGGGTCAACATGCAGGCTTCGCGCAGCCCAACCACGTAGCGGTTGGGGTTGGCGGCAATGTACTCCTGCAAACGCTGCTCGCGCGTTTCACCGGCGTGACCTTCGGGGTGAGCGTCGAGGTAGTGCGGGTTTATCTGGAAAGGTACGAAGCCAAACGCCTCAAAGCTCTTTGGCTCTACAATGGGCATATCGTTGGTGGTGCAGATGGTGGGACAGGCAAGGTTGCTCCCCGCGCTCCAGCCCGCGTAGGGCATGCCGCCGCGCACCCTGCTTCGGATGGCCTCCGTCAGGTTTAAGTCCTGAATGGCCTTGAGCAGGTGGAACGTGTTGCCGCCGCCCACCACAATGGCCTGCGCCTCGCTCACCGCCTTTTGGGGGTTGGCGGCGCGGTGCACGCTCTCAATATCCACACCGAGCGGCTGTAGCTTCTCCTGCACCCTGCGCTCGTACTCGTCGCAGGAAAATGTGACGGCGGCAAAGGGAAAGAACAGCGCCCGGGTTGCGCCGCTATTTTTCAAAAACTCGGCTATATCCTGCCGACAGTATTCGAGGTAATCCTCGCCCGCATTGGTTGAATTGCTGATGAGCAAAAGTTGCAAATTGTTGTAAGACATTTTGTTGTAAATTTATTTCATTAAAAATCGTCATTAGTCAACTTTCCACGTTTCGCCGCTGTTTAGCAGCTCGTCCACAGTGGTGATGGCGCGCTTTGCCGCCACCTGCTCCATCTGCTCATGTACACGACTGTCGTAGGTGTCGCTCTTTACGGCGCGGACAACGCCCAGCGCTATGGGAAGAGCAGGAGCTTTCATGGCAGCCAGCAGCGTGTGTATGCCGGGGTCGCTCTCGTGAGCGTCGTGCACCAGCAAGTCCTTTTCGGTAACGCCGTTTTCGCCCAGCTGCACCGCCTTCAGCTTCATGCCGTCGAGCACGACGCCCCTGTCGCGGTTCTTGCCGAAAATCATTGGCTCGCCGTGCTTGAGCACAATGGTTTTGTCCTCGCGCACCTCCTTTGCGGCGAACTCGCTGTGCGTGCCGTCGTTGAAAATCACACAGTTTTGGAGCGTTTCTACAACGGAGCATCCCGCGTGGAGCGCGGCGGCCTTCATGCACTCGGCGCTAAGCTTGAGCTCCACGTCGAGCGAGCGGGCAAAGAACGTTCCGCCTGCGCCGATGACCAGCTCGCCCGGGTTGAACGGACGCTCCACCGTGCCAAACGGCGATGTTTTGGTTATCAGCCCCAACTTTGAGGTGGGCGAGTACTGCCCCTTGGTGAGGCCGTATATTTCGTTGTTGAACAGCAAAATGTTGATGTCAACGTTGCGGCGAATGGCGTGGATAAAGTGGTTGCCGCCAATGGCCAGCGCGTCGCCGTCGCCCGTAATTTGCCACACGTTCAGGTTGGGGTTGGCCACCTTCACGCCGGTAGAAACGGCGGTGGCACGCCCGTGAATGGTGTGCATCCCAAAGGTGTTCATGTAGTACGGAAAGCGCGACGAGCACCCTATGCCCGAAATGAATACGAAGCTTTCTTTGGGTGCGTTGAGCGCCTCTGCCACCTCCGGCAACACCCGCTGTACGGAGGCTAATATGGCGTGGTCGCCGCAGCCCGGGCACCAGCGCACCTCCTGATCGCTCTTGAAATCCTGTGCAGTGTACATTATTTTTTTTAGAATATAAAAATGTAAGAATCTGAGAATGTAAGAATACTAAGCAAGACTTTGAATACCGCAGCCTGCAAATCTACAGCTCGCCGAATTGCTTTACCAGCTCGGCCACCGTAAACGGCAGCCCCTGCACCTTGTTGTACTGCTGTACAGGAATATGAGGCAGCCTCATGCGCAGCAGGTTGGCAAGCTGCCCCATGTTGAGCTCGCAGACCACCACTTTTTTGAAGCGGCTTAGCGTTTCCTCCGTATTTTTTGGCAGCGGGTTGATGTGGCGGAAGTGTGCAAGGCTCGCCTTTTTTCCGTCTGCCCGCAGCTGCGTCACCGCCGACAGGAGGTGTCCATACGTGCCGCCCCAGCCCACCACAAGCAGGTCGCCCGAATCGTCGCCCTCTACCTTGAGGTTGGGGATAAAATCGGCAACTTTGGCCACCTTTGCAGCCCGCAGGTCGGTCATTTTTTGGTGATTTTCGGGGTCGTGCGATATGCTGCCCCTGTGCGCATCTTTTTCCAGCCCGCCTATGCGGTGCTCCAGCCCCCGCGTGCCGGGAATACCCCAGCGCCTTGCCAGCCGCTCTGCATCGCGCCGATAGGGCAGGTAGTCTTCGCCCTCGGAGGCAATGGGGGGAACAATATCCGGGTAGTCCTTCATGCAGGGGATTTTCCAAGGCTCCGAGCCGTTAGCTATGTATCCGTCGGTGAGGAGTACCACGGGTGTCATGTGCTCCAGCGCAATTTTTGCCGCCCAAAACGCGGCGTTGAAGCAGTCCGACGGCGAGCAGGCCGCCATCACCACCGCCGGGCTTTCGCCATTCCGCCCGTACAGCGCCTGCGCCAAGTCCGACTGCTCCGTCTTGGTGGGCAGTCCGGTGGAGGGGCCGCTGCGCTGCACGTCCACCACCACTATCGGCAGCTCTGCCATAACGGCAAGCCCCAGCGCCTCGCCCTTGAGCGCAAGCCCCGGGCCGGACGTGGTGGTTACGGCAAGGTTGCCCGCAAACGATGCGCCTATGGCCGTGCAGATGCCGGCAATCTCGTCCTCGGCTTGCAGCGTTTTCACGCCCAAATCTTTTCGCGCCGCCAGCTCCTCCAGAATACCTGTGGCGGGGGTGATGGGGTAAGAGCCGCAGAAAAGCGCCCGCCCCGATTTTTCGGCGGCAGCTATCAGCCCCCATGCGGTGGCCACGTTGCCGTTGATGGTGCGGTACGTACCCTTAGTCAGCTGCCCCGGCGCTACCTTGTAGGTGTTGGCAAAGGCGTGCGTGTTGGCGGCGTAGCTGTAGCCGCCCTTGAGCGCCGTCCGGTTGACGCCTATGAGCGCAGGTTTTTTCCTGAACTTGCTTGCAAAGTAGGCTTCGGTATGCTCCGGAGACAAGTTGAAGAGGTAGTAGCAAACGCCCAGCGCAAACATATTCTTGCAGCGCACAACCGTTTTTGCGTCAGCGCCCGAATCCTTCAGCGCAGCTTTGGTGAGCGAGGTTATGGGCGCCCAGATGATGTTGTAGCCCTCCAGCTTGAGCTCGGCCACGGGGTTGCCGGTGGCAAAGCCCGCCTTTTTCAGGTGAGCCTCGTCGAAAGCGTCG
>JAIRSZ010000037.1 GCA_031255195.1 Prevotellaceae bacterium
TGTGTGTGTGTGTGTGTGTGTGTGTGTGTGTGTGTGTGTGTGTGTGTGTGTGTGTGTGTGTGTGTGTGTGTGTGTGTGTGTGTGTGTGTGTGTGTGTGTGTGTGTGTGTGTGTGTGCAATAGTATAGGGGCAAAAATATATTTTGTCCCTACGTATGCGTCATGAAAAAATTGGTTTGTCCGGTTTATTTTATTTAAGCAGCTCATGGTACAGCGTAAAATGATGAGGCGCAAAGGTATGTATTTTTTCAATACCATATTGCCCAATTGCTGTTAAAATACATGAAACGGGGAAATAAAAATTCTAAAAATCAAAGATTTCAGGCGTTTGCCTCCGCCTGCACATTGCCGTCGGCAGCTACGGGCTGGGGGGGAAGGGCGCACGCGCGCTTGTCGTCAACAGCTACGGGCTGGGGTTTCTCCGCTGCGCTACGAAATGACGGGGGGGAGGGCGCACACGCGCTTGCCGTCGGCAGCTACGGGCTGAGGTTTCTCCGCTGCGCTACGAAATGACGGCGGGGGGAGGGCGCGCGGTGGGAAAGGGAGGAAGGAGGCGGAAGTGGCAGAAGTGGTGGACGTGGCAGAAGTGGTGGAAGTGGCAGAAGTGGTGCGTCAGCAATCACCGTAAATCACCAAAATCAAAAAAATCACAGCTCAGACAACGACAACAACGATGCTAACGGAATAACGGGCGGCGCGCGAGAAAGAGAGAAGAGAAAACAGGTGAAGTTTGCAGGTGGCTACATGGCGGGCTTTAGCCGCTGCTGCATTATTAATTATTAATTATTCACTATTCATTATTTGTAGCCGCTTTCTCAAAATAATATGTATCTTTGTCGCTTGCTTTCTTACGTCAAACAAAAGCCAAATTCAAAAAGATGAAAAAAATCGTATTCTTTATTATGGGAACAATCCTTATGGGAGCGTGCCAAAGTTCCGGCGAAGGTGAAAATTTTAGCTACTCGGTCGAGAAGTTTGCCGACTTGGAAATTCTCCGCTACCGCGTACCGGGGTTTGAGCAGCTGACCTTGCAGCAAAAAAAGCTGGTGTACTACCTCGCACAGGCGGCCATCGAGGGGCGGGACGTCCTCTTTGACCAGCAGGGACAGCACAACCTCGCTATTCGCCGCACGCTGGAGGCCATCTACTGCAATTATGCCGGCGACGCCACCGCAGCCGACTACAAAAATCTGGTGGTTTACCTCAAGCGGGTTTGGTTTTCGAGCGGTATCCACCACCACTACGCCACCGACAAGCTTATGCCGGATTTTTCGCAGGCATACTTCACGGAGGTGGTAAAATCGCTCGACCCATCGCTCCTCCCCCTGCGAGACGGGCAAACGGTAGACAGCCTGCTGGCCACCATCGTGCCGGTGATGTTCGACCCCAACGTTGACGCAAAGCGGGTAAACCTTGCCGAAGGGCAGGACATGATCGCTACATCGGCTAACAACTTCTACAGCAACCTGACGCAAAATGAGGCAGAGAATTTCTACAACCAGCTTAAGAAAACAGCGTCCCCAACCCCCGTTTCGTATGGGCTGAACTCTCGGCTGGTAAAGAAGGATGGGAAAGTTGCTGAGGAGGTTTGGCGGGTTGGCGGGCTTTACTCGGAGGCCATCGAAAAAATCGTTTACTGGCTGGAAAAGGCGGCGCTGGTGGCAGAGAGCGAGGGGCAAAAAAAGGTTATCGAGGCGCTCGTCAAATTTTACCGGACGGGCAACCTGGAAGATTTTGACGAGTACAGCATCCTGTGGACTACCGACACCGCCCGGGTGGACTTCATCAACGGGTTTATCGAAACCTACGGCGACCCGCTGGGCTTCAAAGGCTCGTGGGAGTCTATGGTGAACTTCAAAGATGTTGAGGCCACCAAGCGCACGGAAATCATCAGCAGCAATGCGCAGTGGTTTGAGGATAATTCGCCCGTAGACAAGCGGTTTAAAAAGGAGGAGGTAAAAGGCGTTTCGGCTAAGGTTATTACCGCCGCAATGCTTGGCGGCGACTGCTACCCGGCAACGCCCATAGGAATTAACCTTCCCAACGCCAACTGGATACGCACCCTGCACGGCTCCAAATCGGTAACCATTGAGAACATCACCGACGCCTACGACAAGGCGGCGCAGGGAAATGGCTTTGCCCGGGAGTTTTACTGGAGTCAAAGCGAGGTGGAGCTTATGAACACTTACGGCTTCACCACGAGCAACCTGCACACAGACCTGCACGAGTGCCTTGGGCACGGCTCGGGCAAGCTGACGCCAGGCGTTAGCCAGGGCGCGCTAAAGGCATACGGCAGCGCCGTCGAGGAGGCGCGCGCCGACTTGTTCGGGCTTTACTACATTGCCGACCCCAAAATGGTAGAGCTGGGACTTTTGCCCAACGACCACGCATACAAGGCAGAGTACATCAAGTTTATGACAAACGGCCTGCTGACGCAGCTGGTCAGGATAGCCCCCGGAAGCAGCTTGGAAGAGTCGCACATGCGCAACCGACAGCTGATAGCAAGGTGGGCGCTGGAAAAAGGCGCACCCGAAAACGTGGTGGAGCTGAAAAAGAAGAACGGAAAAACATACGTCGTCATCAACGACTACGGCAAGCTGCGCACGCTGTTTGGGCTGCTGCTGGCCGAGATACAGCGCATCCGCTCGGAGGGCGACTACGCAAACGCCAGGAGTATTGTGGAAACCTACGGCGTTAAGGTTGATACCGACCTGCACAACGAGGTGTTAGCTCGCTACAAAAAGCTTGACATTGCCCCCTACAAAGGATTTGTAAACCCTGTTTATGATATAGTTACAGACGAATCGGGCGAAATAGCAGACATAAAAGTGAGCTACACCGAGGGCTACGCCGAGCAAATGCTGCGCTACTCAAAAGACCACTCGTGGGTATACTGAATTTGAAAAAACATAAGGATCTGGAAAGTAATTAAATAACAGAAAAATAAATAGAATCTTTTCATGGAAATAGCAACTCAAATTGCGCAGCTGCTGCTTAGCCTTGCAATGCTGGTGGTGGTGCACGAACTTGGGCACTTTTTGGCTGCCCGCGCTTTCAAAGTTCGTGTCGACAAGTTTTACCTTTTTTTTAACCCCTGGCGCTCTATCCTTCGCGCCAAGCGCATAGACAAAAAGTGGCGGCTAAGCTGGTTTTCGCCTGCGCCTCCCAAAGAGTGGGCGGAAAGTCCCGAAAAAACGGAGTGGGGCGTGGGGTGGCTTCCGATGGGCGGCTACTGCAAGATTGCCGGAATGATAGACGAATCGATGGACGTTGAGACCATGAAGCAGCCTGTGCAGCCGTGGGAGTTCCGCTCAAAACCTGCGTGGCAGCGGCTCATCATAATTACCGGCGGGGTGGTGGTGAACTTTATTGCGGCGCTCGTCATTTACGCCATGATTCTGTACACGTGGGGACGGGAGTACATTCCAATATCCAACGCTACATACGGCTACGACTACTGCCAAACGGCGCTAAACAACGGCTTTTCCAACGGCGACATTATCCTCACCGTAAACGGCAAAACGCCGGAAACGCTGGGCGAGGCTGTAGAGCAAATTCTGTACGCCGACGGAAAACCCGTGACCCTGCTTCGCGCAGACGATACGCTACAGCTGACGCTCCCTGCCGATTTTTCGCAGCAGATATTGGCCTCCGGCGTAAAAGTCTTTGCCCGAGAGCGCGTGCCGTTTGTGGTGAACGAAGTCATGGGAGGCTCGCCCGCCGCCGCCGCGCAGCTGCAAAAGGGCGACAGCGTTGTTGGCCTCAACGGAATGCCCATCCCATTTTTTGCCCAGCTTAGCGACAGCCTCCTAAGGCATGGCGGTGAGCAGGTAACGCTCGACTTCTACCGCAACGGCAAGCTGCTCTCGTGCGAGGTTGCCGTCTCCGAAAGCGGCAAGCTGGGGGTGGTATTGCGCCCGCCGACTTTGTTCTTCAAAACAAAAAAGCTGGAGTACGGTTTTTTTGAGTCAATACCCGCCGGCATTGTCATTGGGACGGAAGCGCTGGTTAGCTACGTAAAGCAGTTCAAAATCGTATTCACCAAAGAAGGGGCAAAAAGCCTCGGCGGATTTGGCACTATCGGTAGCCTGTTCGCCAAAACGTGGAATTGGGCGCACTTTTGGAGCATGACCGCCCTGCTGTCCATCATGCTTGCATTCATCAACATTCTGCCCATTCCGGCGTTCGACGGCGGGCACATGATGTTTATCCTCTACGAAATGGTGAGCGGACGCAAGCCAAGCGACAAGTTCCTTGAGCGTTCACAAATGATAGGCTTAATCATCATCGTCCTGCTGTTTATTTTTGCCAACGGCAACGACATTATGAGGTGGCTGGCGTCGAAGTAGACGCGCAGCCGGAAAAGGCGTGCGGGGGGCGCGCAACGCTGCCGTCAGGATATGAAGGCTTTGACGGCGTTTAGCGTCGCCTCCTCCTCCTCAATAAATCCGGCGTGCCCGGAGTTTTCCAGCATCAGCGTTTGCGCCTGTGGAAAGCGTTCCGCAACGGCACATGCCGTTTCCCACGGGATGCGCCTGTCCTTTTTGCCGAAGACAAAAAGCAGGGGCTTGGCAAACGTTTTCAGGAAGTCGCTCATATCCTCCCGTTTTTTCAGTCCGCGCAGCGAGGCAATAGCGCCCGCGTCGTCGGCAATGAGGGCGCAAGCTTCGATGCCGGCAATCGGCTCGTACAGGTGGCTCACGTTGTCGGGGGCAAACATCAGGGGGATGCTTTGCGATACGAGCATCTCTCTTTTGCCTGCGCCAATCAGCGCAATTTCGCGGTCGCGCTGCCGCTTCGCCTCCTCGTCGTCGGCGTTGGGCGTGGCGTGCATCAGGCACAGGGACGACACCAGCGCGGGGCGACTTTTTGCCAACGCCAGCGCCACGTATCCGCCCATAGAGTGGCCTATGGCAACCACCCTGCCTACCGACAGGTTGGCGCAGGCTTCGCCCGTCACATCGGCCATCAGCTCCATGCTGTTGACCTCCGAATGCGTGCCGCTAAGCCCGTGCCCGGGCAGGTCGAGCGCTACGGTGTATACGTGCCGTCCGAGCTGCTCTGCAAAATTTTCCCACACCTCGACGCTCTCCATGTAGCCGTGCAGCAGCAACGCCGCGCTGCCGCTGTCCGAGCGGTTGCCATACGTGACCACGCGCACCGGAATACCGCTGCAAGTAATAAATTTTTCCATGCCGCAAAGATAGCACGTTTTGGTAAACCCAAATTGCTCAAACCATTTTTCCGCATCCCGCAGGAATGTAACCTGAATATTCTGGGCGTATTGGCTACGCCGAACTTCGCTCCGGTTGCTAAATGTGAAAATTCTCAATTCTCAACACTGTCTGGTGATATTAGAATTTTTGTGTACATTTGCAGAAATATGACGTTGAGAGCGCAACTTTCAACTTTTAATTCTTAGCTTTCAATTCTTTTATGGCGCTGCTGCTTGCATACCTGTTTCTCGCCCTGTTCACCTCGTTTCTCTGCTCCGTAATGGAGGCGGTGCTGCTGTCGGCGCCTGCGCCCTACCTCAAGTCGCAGTCCGAGCAGGGTGACAGGAGGGCAGAAGCGATGATTAAGCACAAGGAGAATATCGACAAGCCCCTGTCGGCAATACTCTCGCTGAACACGATAGCGCACACCGTTGGCGCAGCAGGCGTGGGTATGCAGGCAACGCTGCTGTTTGGCGAAGCCTACGTCGGCCTCGTTTCAGCCATTCTCACCCTGCTGATACTCATCCTCACCGAAATTATTCCCAAAACCCTGGGGACAACCTACTGCAAATCTCTTGTCGGCATATCCTCTCAGGTCATCAAGGTGATGATTGTCATCACCTACCCGCTTGTTGTGGCTTCGGCTGCGCTGACTCGGCTGTTGTCGAAGGATAGGAAGGAGCACACCACCAGCAGGGAGGAAATCTCTGCGCTGGCGAGCATAGGGCGGCAGGAGGGAATCATTGCCGATAAGGAAAACCGCATCATACAAAACCTGATAAAGCTGAAAAGCGTGCGCATTGCCGAGGTGATGACGCCGCGCACCGTGGTGGTGGTCGCCAGCGAGGAGATGACTTTGCAGGAGTTTCTCGGAAGCAAGGACTTCCTGCACTTTTCGCGCATCCCCATATACCGTGAAAACAGGGACGACATTGTGGGCTACGTGCTGCGAGACCTGGTTTTTGAGAAGCTCGCCGAAGACCAGTTCGACTTGAAGCTCAAGGATATTCGGCGGGATATTCTCACCTTTCCCGAAGCCGCCACCGTGCTGGACGCATGGGATAGGATGCTGGCAAAAAAGGAGCATATAGCTTTGGTGGTGGACGAGTACGGGGGAATGGGCGGCGTGGCCACCATTGAGGACATCATCGAGGCGCTGCTTGGCGTTGAAATTGTGGACGAAAAAGACACGGTGGAGGACATGCAGCAGTACGCCATGGAACGCTGGAAAAGCCGCCAGAAAAAGTACCGGCTGCTGGAGATTTGAGCGTGACGAGCCTGCGAACGCTCATCCCCCCAAAGCTGTCGGTAGCTACTGTGGCTTTTGAAGCAGATGAAAACTTTGTCGGCTAAGGCTAAGGAGAGGGTATGGTTTTTTCTACCGATATGAATGTCCTAACCTTAACGGGCAATGCGCGAAATAATTATCCACCGCGTGAAGCATGATGTTTTGCAAATGTTTGCCAAAATACTACCTTTACGCCCAAAAACAAATTTAAAAAAATGAAAATGAAAAAATGTGCTGTACTTATGGTTGCCGCTACTACGGCAATGATGCTCATGGCGATGGACGCTAACGCGAGCTTGCTTCCTTTCGGGAAAAAGAAAAAAAAGGCGGCGGCCAGCGCTCAGGCTCAGCCCGAAAAGAAGCTTACCCCCTACGAGAAGCTTTTCAAAAACATGAAGGTAAAAACGGCTAAGAGCAGCTTCATTACCGTCCATAAGGTACAGGACAAAATCTACTTTGAAATTCCCTATAAAACGCTGGGGCGCGAAATGCTCGCCGCCTCCACCGTTACCGAAGTAACAAGCTCCGCCGGCTACGACGTGGGCTACAAGCCAAAGGGAGTGCACCACGTGAAGTTTGTGCAGGAGGATAGCGTCATTTACCTTCTCTCCATCAACTCCTCCTCGTCTGCCGTAGAGGAGCTGGAGGCAGGCGTGAGCAGGGTTTACGGCAACCCGCGGCTCTTTGGCTTCGCTATCAAGGCGCAAAGCAATGACAGCACGGCGGCGGTGATTGATGTTACCAACCTCTTTATGAGCAACACAAAAATATTTGAATCTACCCCCGGCGACCAGTCCGGCGGCTCGCTCAAGGTCTCCGCCGCCATGAAAAAGAGCGAGTGCTCGCTCGACGACGTGAAAGCTTTCGACGACAACATCAGCGTAAAATCCACCATGACCTACGGCCTGACGGCTACCCTGATGGGAATAACAAAGGTGATGGACGATACTCCCTACACCATGAAGGTTACGCGCAGCTTTCTGCTGCTGCCTGAGAAGAAAATGCGCCCCCGCATAAGCGACTCCCGCGTGGGCGTTTTCAGCCACAGCAGAATGCGCTACGCGCTCGATAAGGATAACGCATACCGCTACTCCATTGCGCACCGTTGGGACGTAACTCCCAGCGACATGGAGGCATACAGGCGCGGCGAGCTGGTAGAGCCGGTAAAGCCCATCGTATGGTACATCGACAACACATTCCCCGAACAGTGGAAGCCTGCCATAAAGAAGGGCGTGGAGGTATGGAACGCCGCCTTCGAGAAAATCGGGTTTAAAAATGTGCTGGTGGCAAAACCCTTCCCCACGGTAGAGCAGGATTCGGCCTTTGACCCCGACAACCTCAAGTACTCCTGCATCCGCTACATGCCCTCAAGCACGGCCAACGCCTACGGCCCCTCGTGGGTTGACCCCGCCACCGGCGAAATTATCAACGCCTCGGTCATCGTGTACAGCAACATTTCGCAGCTCATCAACGCATGGCGCTTTGTGCAGACGGCGCAAGTTGACGAGCGCGTGCGCCGCGTGAAAATGCCCGACGACGTTATGGACGAATCGCTCGTTTACGTTATATCGCACGAAATAGGCCACACGCTTGGGTTTATGCACAACATGGCCTCGAGCAACGCCTGGCCTGTGGATTCGCTCCGCAGCGCCACGTTTACCAGAGAGCACGGCACTACGCCCTGCATCATGGACTACGCCCGATTCAACTACGTGGCTCAGCCCGGCGACGCCGGTGTGAAGCTCACGCCGCCGGAGCTGGGCATTTACGACTACTTCCTCGTTAAGTGGACTTACGCCTGCATCCCCGACAAAAAAGACGAGCGGGACGAGGAATCCGTGCTCGAATCGTGGGTGGACGTTAACGTCGGCAACCCCGTCTACCGCTACGGTCGGCAGCAGATGAGCTTCATCTACGACCCGACGGCAATGGTGGAAGACCTTGGCGACGACAACATCAAGGCCGGCAGCTACGGGGTGAAAAACTTGAAGTTCATTCTCGAAAATATGGAAAAATGGATTTCGGCAACCGACGACGACAGCTACACGCACATTGCCAACCTCTACGCGCAGGCTGCCAACCAGTACGCGCGCTACCTTAGAAACGTATCGCTAAACATTGGCGGCATTAAGCTTACCGAGGTAAAGCGCGGAACCGACGACGTTCCCTACGCGGTAATACCCAAAGCCCGACAGAAGGCTTCGCTGGAGTGGGTGCTCAACGAGTACCGCACGTTGGGCTGGATAGACAAGCCCGAATTTGCGAAAAAGCTTCCGCTGGGGGTAGATATGTCGTACAGAATCCGCGAGTCCATAGTCAGGGGGCTAAGGGTGCAGGTCGAAAACCTGATACTTGCAGCGCAGTACACCAGCAACCCCTACACCGTAGAGGAGTATACCAACGACCTTTACAGCGCTACGTGGAGAAGCCTCACCGCCGGAAGCAAGCTCACCGCCGCCGACAAGATGCTACAGGTGGCTATGGTGGACGAATTTGTATCTACCCTCAACGAGAAGAAGCCGGGCTCATCCTTCACCTCGCTCGTTGGCTACGCCACGGTGGACGACATCCTGCTGTACGGCCTCGACAAAACAGGAGTGGTAGAGCGGTACGCCGACCTCTTCCACCGCTACGAGGCAGAGCACGGACTTGGCTCGGTGGCGGCGCTCATGGAGCAGGGTAAAGAGCGCGAGTTTGGCCAACCGGGGTATCAGGGCAGAGTTAACATCCGGCAGATAGACGACTCTAACACCTACTTCACCATGCTGGCCATCAAATCGCGCGACCTGCTGAGGAGCAAAATCGGCAGCATTTCCGGCGCGGATAAAGCTCACTACCAATCGTTGCTCGTAAAGCTCAACGCCGCGCTGAAGGATAAGCTGTAGGCGCAGCTTTCTGCTACATGCCTGCGGATATTTCTTCCAACATTCTGCTCCCTGCGGGCGGAATAGGAAAACAAAAATGTCGTATTTTTGCTGCAAATCTGCGGTCGATGTACTTTCAAAAGTTGAATATTCTGCAAGAAATTTGAGATTCGATGGAAAAAATTACAGGTGGCGAGGCGCTTATGCTTTCGCTGATAGAAGAAAATGTTGACGTTATATTTGGGTATCCGGGCGGCACAATCATGCCCGTGTACGACAAGCTGTACTACTACACCCACCGGCTGCGGCACATCCTTGCGCGGCACGAGCAGGGCGCAGTGCACGCGGCGCAGGGTTACGCGCGGGTGAGCGGAAAAACGGGCGTGGTGTTTGCCACCAGCGGACCTGGCGCTACCAACCTCACCACAGGAATTGCCGACGCGCTGGTCGATTCTACGCCGCTGGTGTGCATCGTGGGGCAGGTGGGCGCGCCGTTTCTGGGAACAGACGCTTTTCAGGAAACCGACTTCATCGGCATATCCATGCCCATCACCAAGTGGAGCTACCAAATCACCAGCGCCGACGAGGTAGCGCAGGCTATAGCAAAAGCTTTTTACATAGCCGGCAGCGGTCGCCCCGGCCCGGTGGTGCTCGACTTCACCAAGAACGCGCAGGTGGGCAGCTGCGATTTTAGCTACCAAAAATGCACCTTCATACGCAGCTACGTTCCCTCGCCGCAGGTGAAAATGGAGGAGGTGGCTGCGGCAGCCAACGCCATCAACAGCGCAAAAAAACCCTTTGCGCTGGTAGGCCACGGCGTGGAGCTGGCCAACGCAGGAAAGGAGCTGCTTGCGCTGCTGGAAAAGGCCGACATCCCCTTTGGCTGGACGCTGATGGGAAAGTCGGTTGTGCCTGACGGTCACCCGCTCAACATGGGCATGTTGGGTATGCACGGCTGTTACGCCCCCAACAAAAAAACCAACGAGTGCGATGTGCTCATTGCCGTTGGTATGCGCTTCGACGACCGCATAACGAGCAGCGTGGACGCTTACGCCCGCCAAGCCAAAATTGTGCATCTGGAAATTGACAGGGCGGAGATAAACAAAAACGTTAAGGCTGATTTTCCGGTGCTGGCAAACCTCAAGGATAGCCTCCCGCTGCTAACGCAGGCCGTCGGCAAGGCCGAGCACGCGAGCTGGATAAGCTCGTTCAGGCCGTATGCCGAGCACGAGCGCGCCAAGGTTGTAAACCCGCAGCTGCACCCCGCCGCAGGCGCTATTACTATGGGCGAAGCCGTCAGCAGCGTTAGCAGCAGGGCAGAGGGCAAGGCGATTCTGGTAACCGACGTTGGCCAGCAACAAATGGTGGCGGCACGCTACTTTGAGGTAAACCAACCGCGCTCGGTGGTAACTTCGGGCGGCTTGGGCACAATGGGCTTTGGCCTGCCCGCAGCAGTGGGCGCTAAGGTTGCCGCGCCCGACCGCGAGGTGGTGCTCTTTGTTGGCGACGGCGGAATACAGATGACCATTCAGGAGCTGGGCACTATCATGCAGGATGAAATCGGAGTAAAGATTGTGCTGCTCAACAACGGATTTCTGGGCATGGTGCGGCAGTGGCAGGAGCTGTTTTTCGGCAAACGCTACGTTGCCACGCCAATGGCCAACCCCGACTTTGTGAAGCTGGCCGCGGCGTACAACATCCGTGGCAGGCGAGTGTCGGAGCGGGAGGAGCTGGCCGCTGCCGTCGAGGAGATGTTTGCCCACAAGAGCGCCTACCTGCTCGAAATCGCCGTGCAGCCTGAGGGCAACGTTTTCCCGATGATACCCGCCGGAGCGTCGCTGGAGGAAATCAGGTTTGAGTAAACTTTTGGTGGAAACTCGCGACACAGTAGCTACATTTAAACGAAAAAGAAAATTATGGATATGGAACAGGAATATACCATCACCGCATTTACGGAAAACGCTGTTGGCCTGCTCAACCGCGTGACAATTATCTTTACCCGTCGGCACGTCAACATTGAGAGCCTCACCGTGTCGGCGTCGGCCATCAAGGGGGTGCACAAGTTTACCATTGTGGTGAACACGTCGAAGGAGCAGGCCGAAAAAATTGTAAACCAGATAGCCAAGCTGGTGGAGGTGGTTATGACCTTCTACCACACCAACGAGCAGATTGTGTACCAGGAGCTCGCGCTGTACAAGGTGTCTACGCAGGCGCTGCTTGACAATAAAAAGGTGGAGAAGATTGTCCGCACGCACGCCGCACGGATTCTGGAGGTTACCCCCGACTTCACTGCAATTGAGCTCACTGGCTACCGGCACGAAATAGCCGAGCTTTTCCGGCAGCTGGACAACGCCTGCGGCGTGCAGCAGTTCACCAGCTCAGGACGCATTGCCATACACCGCGGCAAGCACGAGGTGCTCACCGAACACCTCTCCGACCTCGCCAAGGCGCACGGCAATCAAACCATAGAAACGGTGAGCGAAAAGGCATGGGAGTGAGAGCAATGAACAAAAGGCCGAACGCCTCCCGATACACGTCGCTGCATTTTACATGTTGCCAACTTGTAAACACCGGCAACAATTGTAAATATCTGCTGTACAGACATATCCTGATATGAAAAAAATAACTTGTAAATGCCTTTGCAATAGCATATCTTTGCCTCGCTTTTTTATTGCGCACCCGCACGTAGCTAATAATGCAAATTAAGGGTAGCAGAGAGTTGAGGTTTAATCTTTATACATACCTTCACCTCCTTCTCCGACGGAGAGGGGCTGTAGGCAAGGTATAGCATCAAAGTAAACTTTAAATTAATCAACACCAAAAAACAAATGAACACTACAAAAAAAGCCATCATCATCTTACTATCCTCCCTTTGTGGGACGGGCGGCCTCGCCGCACAGAAGCACATCACCGTGAGCACGCAAAATACCTGCCTTGCGCTCAAAGTTACGGACAAAAAGCAGCTGGAGCAGGTTTACTTCGGTAACAGGCTGAAAAACGACATAGAGCTGCAAACGGCGGCGCTGCCCGCTGCCGCGGCCTACTCCACCTTTGGCGCAGGCCACACCTTTGAGGCCGCGCTTCGCGCCGTGCAAACCGACGGCAACACCTCCACCGACCTGCGCTACGTTTCGCACCGCACGGAAGCCCAGGGCAGTAACATCATACAGACAACCATTTCGCTCAAAGACGCCTACTACGAACTCAACGTAGACTTGTGCTACAAAGCCTACCAAAAGGAGGACGTTATAGAGCAGTGGGTAGAGATAAAGAACAATCAGGCTAAGAGCATCACGCTGCACAACTTTGCCTCGTCCGACCTGTCGTTCAAGGCGGCGGAATACTACGTGACACAGTTTCACGGCAACTGGGCGGAGGAGATGAAGATGAGCGAGCAGCTGCTCGACGAGGGCATCAAGATTATCGACTCCAAGCTGGGGGTACGCAGCAATCAGTTTACGCACCCGTGCTTCCTGCTGTCGCTCGGCCAGCCTGCTCGGGAGGACAACGGAGAGGTTGTTGGCGGCACGCTGGCGTGGCCGGGAAGCTTCCAATTCTGCTTTGAGGTTGACCCGCTCAGAAATCTGCGGGTGCTTTCGGGCATTAACCCCTACGCATCGACGTACACGCTGGAGAAGGGAAAAACGTTCAAAACGCCCGCCCTGCTCTACACCTACAGCAACAGCGGAACGGGTACGGTGAGCCGTCGCTTTCACCGCTGGGCACGGCAGTACGGCGTCAAAAACGGAAGCGGCGAGCGCAGCATCCTGCTCAACAATTGGGAGGCTACCTACTTTGACTTCGACGAGGCTAAGCTGGTGCAAATTATTGACGATGCGGCCAAGATGGGCTTTGAACTCTTCCTCTTAGACGACGGCTGGTTTGGCAACAAGTACCCGCGCGACAGCGACAAGGCCGGACTTGGCGATTGGCAGACCAACACAAAGAAGCTTCCGCATGGTATTCCCTTCTTGATAGAGGAGGCGCACAAGCGAGGGTTGAAGTTCGGCATCTGGGTAGAGCCGGAGATGGTAAACCCCAAGAGCGAGCTCTACGAAAAACATCCTGACTGGATCATCACGCAGCCGCACCGCGAGCTGAGCCTGATGCGCAACCAGCTGCTGCTCGACCTGAGCAACCCGAAGGTGCAGGAGTTTGTGTTTAACGTCATCGACAACATCCTCGCCGAAAATCCGGGCATAGACTACGTGAAGTGGGACTGCAACCGCTACATCACCACCTCCGGGTCGCAGTACCTGAAACCGGAGCAACAGTCGCACCTGTGGATTGACAACGCAAACGCAATTCTGGGGGTTATGGAAAAGGTTAGCGCAAAGTACCCCAACGTGTGCTTCATGGCGTGCTCAGGCGGCGGCGGTCGCATGGACTACGGCAGCATGAAGCACTTCGACGAGTTCTGGATAAGCGACAACAACGACCCGCTACAGCGTATTTTCACGCAGTGGGGCGGACAGTACTTTTTTCCGGCCATTGGAATGGCAAGCCACGTATCGGCGTCGCCCAACCACATATCGGGGAGGAGCGCTCCGCTGAAGTACCGCTTCGACATTGCAATGGCGGCCAAGCTGGGCATGGACATGCAGCCGGTGCAAATGACGGAGGAGGAAAAGGAATTTTCCAGGCAAGGCATTGCCACCTACAAGCAAATCCGCCCAACGATTCTCCACGGCGACTTGTACCGGCTGTTGTCGCCCTACGAGCACAACCGCACGGCGTACATGTACGTGTCGGAGAACAAGCAGGAGGCGGTGGTTTTCAACTTCCTTGTTCGCAAAGACATCAACGGTGACCGGCAAACGGTGCTGCTGAAAGGCCTTGACCCCGACAAGGAATACATGCTGCTGGAAATCAACCGCGAAGCGGGCAAAGGCAAGAAATCGCGGATTTCGGAGTACGAGGGGAAGAAGTTCAGCGGGGACTACCTGATGACGGTGGGGCTGCGCTTTACCATGTCCAACGAGTACGAGAGCGTGGTAATCCGTGTGGGGCAAAGTGGAACAATCCGCATGGAGTAAGTTCAAATATTCCAAAGCATAAAAGTCTAATTATCAAATAGGCACGCACAGTAAAGAAATTTATACGTCCGAAGGATTATCAATATTCTCCTTCGGCGGCGCTTGCCATACGCAGGAAAAAGCAAAAGTGACACGACAGGGCGAAATGCCGAGGGCGAAGTCGCAATAGTAAACGATATTGTAAACCATTAATTTGCATTAGTAAAACATTCAAAGTACGCTATGGCAACAGTCATTATTATGCCCAAGCAGGGGCAATCGGTGGAGAGCTGTATTCTCACGGAGTTTCACAAAAAGAAGGGGGATAGTGTCGCCGTCGGCGACCTGCTCTTTACCTATGAAACCGATAAGGCCTCGTTCGAGGAGTTGGCGCAGGTAAGCGGCGTGGTGCTTGAGGTGTTTTTCGCCAACGGCGACGAAATACCCGTGTTGAGCAACGTAATGGTCATCGGCGTTGAGGGCGAGATCGTTGCAGACCCTGCCCCAACTTCTGCCCCGGCTGCCCCGACTGCTGCTGCTGATAATGCTGATAATGGCAATGCCGCTGCCGCGAAGAAGGGGGCGGAGAAAGAGCCTGCTCTCGGAGTTCAGCTCCCTGCTTCCTGCTCTCAGGGCATTTCGCCTCGCGCAAAGGCGCTGGCAGAAAAGGAGGCGGTAAGCGTGGCGTCGCTTCGCGGAACAGGCCCCAACGGACGCATCATTGAGCGCGACGTGCAGGCTGCCGCTGCCGCCTCTCCCAAAATGACTCCGCTGGCAAAAGCTATCGCTAAGGAAACCGGCGCTGTGCCCGCAGGCGAAGGCAGCGGGCTGGCAGGCAGGGTGAAAGGCAGCGACCTTGTTGCTCCCAAGAATATGGTTTACGCCTCAGACAGCGAGGTGAAGCCGCTAAGCAACATGCGAAAGCTGATTGCGAAAGCCATGCACGCCTCGCTGCAAAATTCCGCCCAGCTCACCCACCACCTCAGCGCCGACGCAAGACGCATCATGGAGCTGCGCAAGGCCGTAAAAAAGGCTGTGGACAACGGTTACCCAACGAACATCACCCTCAACGACATGGTTTGCCTGTCCGTTATCAGGGCGCTGAAAAAGTTCCCGCAGGTCAACGCGCACTTTCTGGGCGACAGCGTCCGGCTGTTCAGCAAGGTGCACCTTGCGTTGGCGGTTGATACCGAGCGGGGGCTTATGGTGCCGGTGGTCAAAAACGCCGACGACCTCTCCATACAGGGGCTTGCCAACCAGCTCAAGGGCGTTGCTGCGGCCTGCAAAAAAGGCTCTGTCGACCCCGACTTGCTGTCGGCTGAGGCTGCGTCGTTCACCGTTTCCAACCTCGGCAGCTACGGCGTGGAGGTGTTTACCCCCGTTATCAACCTGCCGCAGGTGGCTATTCTGGGAGTCAACACCATTGTGCCGCGCCCCAAGGATTTGGGCGATGGCATGTACGGCTTTGTTCCCCACATGGGGCTTAGCCTCACCTACGATCACCGCGCGTTGGACGGCGGCGAGGCTACACGATTTCTAAAGCAGGTGGCGGAGGAGGTGGAAAATTTGGAATTTGAACTTTAGAAATTCCGATTGTGGATAATTTCACAAGGGAAGAGTTGGAGGAAGCGCTTCGGACGTTTGCATCGCTGGCTCGCAAGTGCGAGAAGGCGCGGGAAGCCTTTGTGCAAGGCTCTTCGCAGTGGACAACGCTTAGCCGAAGAATCAACGCCTCCCACATAGCGTCAACGCTGATAGAAAAGCTGCTGGCGGAAAAGTAGCTGCTGCACGATTATATGCGCAGCTTCGGGACACAGCGTAGAAGTTTGAAAATTTAAAACCATACATGTGAATATTTTATGTTCGATTTAGCAATCATAGGCGGCGGCCCTGCGGGTTACGTGGCCGCCGAGCGTGCCGGAGCCAAAGGGCTTAGCGTTGTGCTGTTCGAGAAGCGCGAGCTGGGTGGCGTATGCCTCAACGAGGGCTGCATCCCCACTAAAACCCTGCTCTACAGCGCCAAGGTTTACGATACCGCCATTCACGGCGACAAGTACGGCGTGAACGCCAAAAGCGCCACCTTTGACTTTGGCAAAATAGCAGACCGCAAAAACAGAGTGGTGCGCCGATTGGTGGCCGGCGTGGGCGCTAAGATGAAAGCCCACAAGGTTACCGTCGTCAAGGGCGAGGCCGCCATTGAGGGGCGCGGCGTTAACGGGGTTGAAATCACCTGCAACGGCGAACGCTACAGCGCGAAAAACCTGCTCATCTGCACCGGGTCTGAGGCGTTTGTGCCGCCAATTCCCGGCATTAAGGAGGCGGGCAACGCCATCCTCACAAACCGCGAAATTCTCGCGCTCACCGAGCAGCCCAAGCGGTTGGTCATCATCGGCGGCGGCGTGATAGGCATGGAGTTTGCCAGCTTCTACAGCAGCCTCGGTACGGAGGTTACTGTGGTGGAAATGCTTCCCGAAATTCTGGGCGGCCTCGACTCCGAGCTGAGCGCCATGCTGCGCGACGTTTACGCCAAGCGGGGCGTGAAGTTCAACCTTTCTTGCAGGGTGACCGAAGTCAAAGGTAACGAGGTGTTGTACGTCGACAAAGAGGGTGCAACGGCAAGCGCAGCGGGCGACAAAATACTCGTGAGCGTTGGTCGTCGTCCCGTTACGAGCGGCTTTGGGCTGGAGAAGTTGGGCGTGGAGCTAACCAAAGGCGGCGGTATCAAGGTCGATGAAAAAATGCGCACCAATATTCCCAACGTGTATGCTGCCGGTGACGTTACGGGGTTTTCGCTCCTTGCGCACACCGCCAGCCGCGAGGGTGAGGTGGTGGTGAACAACCTCACCGGCCGCCCCGACGCTATGCGCTACAACGCCATTCCGGGCGTGGTGTACACCAACCCCGAAATAGCGGGCGTGGGGCTTACTGAGGAGGCGGCTAAGGCGGCCAACGTGAGCTACAGGGTGGCCAAGCTGCCCCTGGCATACGCCGGACGGTTTGTGGCGGAGAACGAGGGCGGCGCAGGTCTCTGCAAGGTGCTGACGGGCGAAAAGCACGGCGAAATACTCGGCGTGCATATCCTCGGAAATCCATCGAGCGAAATGATTTACGGAGTGTGCATGGCCATTGAGCAGGAAATGACGCTCAAGGAGTTGCAGGAAGTCGTATTCCCTCATCCCACCGTATCGGAAATTTTTAAAGAGGTGAGTTTTTTGTAGAAAGATAGAATATGGGGAGAATATTATTTAAACCCATAGCAGCATGACAATTGTTATGAAAATTGGGAATAGCCCCGTTTGGATTTTGAAAGGCAATGACAGCGTTGCCGTATTACCATGAAAAACATACAATCTCTCTACCAGCGAGCTATTTTATTTGCCGCCGAAAGGCATGGTGAGCAAAAGATTCCCGGCAGCAACGTCCCATATATCGTTCACGTGAGCAACGTGTGCATGGAGGTATTTTTTGCTGCTGCTCAAACCGAAAACTTCAACCTGGCGTTAGCCGTACAGGTAGCATTGTTGCACGATGTGCTGGAAGATACGCCAACCGCAGAAGCAGAATTGGAGGCGGCATTTGGCAAAGCTGTGGCAGAAGGCGTTAAAGCATTAAGCAAAAATGAATCTTTGCCCAAAGCCGAATGCCTGCCGGACTCTTTACGGCGCATTTTGCAGCAGCCCAAAGAAGTTTGGGCGGTCAAGCTTGCCGACCGTATCACCAACCTGCAACCGCCACCGGCGCATTGGACGAAAGAAAAGATTGCCCTGTATGAGCATGATGCCACCTTGATTTACGCCACCCTGAAAGACGGAAACGCATACTTGGCAAAACG
>JAIRSZ010000044.1 GCA_031255195.1 Prevotellaceae bacterium
TATACACACACACACACACACACACACACACACACACACACACACACACACACACACACACACACACACACAATAATATATGGTTTCGCGCGCGCGTTAACATACGACATTTTTTTGATATATATAAGGACAACTTATTCTTTTCCGAAAAAAAGAATAAGTTGTTTTTTTTTGTCTACAATAACTATTGGTATAGCCTCACCGATGTTGTTGTCAGTTCGTTTTACCTTTTCATTAAACATTAAATCTGAATAATCATGCAAAATAAGTTATTACTTACAAGAAGTTGGCAAGCTCTGCGAAAATTTTTGCTTGTTGCAGGAGTCTGCCTTTGGTCGCCCATGTTGCTGTGGGCGCAAAATGTAACCCTGACAGGTGTTGTTACTTCCTCTACGGGCGAGCCGCTGGTAGGCGTTTCAGTAGTGGTTAAAGGCTCTACGCGGGGCGTATCCACAGACCTTTCGGGTGAATACTCTATAGCAGCAGACCCTGCCACCACAACGCTTGTATTTTCGTTTGTGGGGTTGGGAACAAAGGAGGAGGTTGTAAATGGCCGCCACCGAATTGATGTTACTTTAGAGGACAATGCGCAGAATGTTGAAGAAATTGTGGTTACGGCGCTTGGAATAAAGCGAGACACCCGTGCGCTGGGCTACGCCATCGCTTCCATTAAGGGCGACCAGCTGGTTAAATCGGGCGTTACGGCCAACCCTCTTTCGTCGCTGTACGGCAAGGCCGCCGGTGTAGGTATTCAGGCAACTGCCGCAGGTCCCACCGGTGGCGTGCAAATACGCATCCGCGGAGCCTCGTCTCTGGACGACAACTCGTCGCTGCGCCCCCTGTTTGTGGTGGACGGAGTGCCCATATACGACAAAGAATCAACTATGGCGCAGCGAAACTACGACCCGCTGCGCTCGTTTGATTACGGCTCGGGGGTGAACGATATAAACCCCGAAGATATAGAGAGCATGGAGATACTTAAAGGAGCAAAAGCATCTGTGCTGTACGGTAGCGCAGGCGCTAACGGCGTGGTGCTCATCACTACAAAAGACGGTACTAAATCAAAAGGTTTGGGTGTTAGCTTGTCATACGGACACGAGTGGGAGCAGCCGTATTCGCTTATTGAGTTCCAAAACGAATTTGGCAGCGGGCGAAATGAGTATGCTTTTGCTACAGTGCGCAAAATACAAACAGATCAGTACAGCTTTGGACCCAAATTTGACAGACAGCCTATCATGGGTTTTGACGGGCAAATGCGGCCGTATCAGGCATACGAGGATAACTATATGGCGATGTTCCAAACGGGGCACACGGATAACTTTACGGTGGCCGTGTCGGGCGGAAATGAAAAAGGTAACGCACGCCTTAGCTACACCAACTACAGCTACGAGGGTACAATGGCCAACCAAACCCAAAAGAAAAACGCCCTCAGCTTCAACGGAACAATGTATGCTTCGGATTTTGTAAACATCAACTTCACCCAAAATCTGTACATCACCGAGACACAAAACAGGCGGCAAAATATGAACGTGCTCATATCCAGCGGAACGTTCAATCGCGACTACGACCTCAACCTTGCCATGGACTCCTACATTGACCCCAACGGGTACATGTACGACGCCACCTACCTCAAAGGGCAGGGCTGGCCGGACGCTTTTACCAAGCAAAACGGTTTCTTTGACATGCTGTGGAATCAATATAAGAATAAGAATACCGACGCCAAAATGCACTCCATTACGGCGATGAAAGTCAACCTGCAATTTCTGCCCTACCTCTCCCTCAAGTTGCAGGGTGGCTTAGATTACAATAATACAGATTACATCCAGCAAGACAAGGTGGTGCGCCCAGACAACGAAACAGGCGGCTGGCAGGGCGGGGCTTTTTCAAACGCTGTGGAGAAAAATACGATACAGCAGTACGAGGCATACCTCACCTTTGACAAAAAATTTATGGACGACAGGCTTGAAGTGGGAGCATTTGCAGGACCTTCCTACAAAAATGTTTCCTATGATCGTACCGGAGTAGGAACGCTGGGTAACTTTCTGTATCCGGATTTTTGGGCTATATCAAACGGTAGCGAATGGCCTGCTTCTTACGCCAACAAGGGCGACAAAATTGCCAACTACAGCAAGCAGGGCGAAGCTTTGTATAGCGTGCTGGGGCAGGCAACGTTTGCATGGCAGCGTAAGTACTATTTTGAGTTGCAGGCCCGCAACGACTGGAGTTCAACGCTGCCAAAGCAAAACCGGTCATATTTTTATCCGGGTGCGTCGTTCACGTGGAATTTTACCGAAGACTTCAAAATCCCTTCCGTGAACTACGGTAAGCTGCGCCTGTCGTGGGCAGACGTAGGCCGACCGGCTACCCGCTACTACGCTCTCCGCACCTACAGCATGGGGCTTATAGGCTCGGAAGCATATAGAGACGTAAACGATATAACAGGCCCCAGCGACCTCTTTTCGGGCGACCTCAAGCCGGAGCGAAAGCGTGAGGTGGAGGCGGGATTTAACCTGCGCTTCTTTGACCGCGACCGCTTGGAGGTAGATATTTCGTACTACAACAACAACTTTTATGACCAGATAATGGCGGTGCCGCTCTCGTCGCTCACGGGCGCAAGGAACATACGCATCAATGCAGGGCAGGTGAACAATCAGGGTATTGAGGCGCTACTGAAAGGCGTGCCGGTAATGACCAATACGCTGGTATGGGATGTGTCGCTCACCCTGACGCGGCAGTGGGACGAAATTGTGAAGCTCTACGAGGGCATCACACAGGTAAACCGTACAGTGCAGGGCGTTATAAACCGTGCCGAGGTAGGGCGGCGCATGGGCGAGCTGTGGACGCAGGACTACAAGCGCGACGACAACGGCAACAAAGTTGTGAGCGCCAACGGGCTTTACCGCCTCTCAACCGATCCTGACGACCAAATATGCGTGGGCAACGTCAACCCCGACCTTTTTGGAGGCCTCAACTCCAACTTTGCCGTGCACGGCGAATGGGGTGCGGTGAACTTCTTTATCGGATTGGACTATAAGCTGGGCGGAAAAATTCTCTCCTTCTCCAATACCTACCTCAAGGGTAACGGACTTAGCCAATCGTCGCTACAGGGAAGACCGGGTCACGGAGGGTTGACCTACACCGACGGCTTGGGGCGGACGCGCCACGACGGTATTATTCTGGAGGGAGTAAAGGATGACGGTACGCCAAACGACATTGTTGTTCCCGCATTTGAGTACTACGACAGCTTTCGTCAGGATGCCAACGCTCTCAGGTGGCGACCCGACGAAATACGGGATAACACCTACGCTAAGTTCCGCGAGGCGGCATTGAGTTACACTCTCCCCCAGCAGTGGACGCAGGCGGTGAAAATACAACGGCTTACGCTGGCTATTACCGCACGAAACCTCTTTTACATCTACAAAAGCATAGAAAACATAGACCCTGAGGCGCTGCTTGGTACCAACAGCTGGGTGGAGAACTCAAATTACCCTACGTCGAGAACGTTTGGCTTTAACGTGAACATAGGATTCTAAGTTACAAAAATTCAACATTTAAAAACACCGAGATATGAAAAAAATAGCAATATACCTGTTTACGCCGGTACTCATGGCTGCTGCTGCCGCAGGATGCGAGGCAGAACTTGACCGGTTATGGGAAAACCCCAATAAATATACCCCAAGCTCCGAAGAAGTGTGCTCCGGGCTATTCACCCACATGCAAAAAACGCGATTTTGGCAAAAAGACTACGGAGAATGGTACTACCTGTTCTCATCGCAGCAGTTTCCATTTTTTATTCAGCTTAATGCGGTAAATCCCTCTGTGCTGGCAGGTGACGACAAGCAGTGGACAACGCCCGACTGGACAAGCATAAACAACTTCTTTACCAACTATGGGCAGGAAAGTTACGTGGCTTCGCCAAACGGCGGAGTTCCCGAAGCGCGCTTTGAACGGTTTTATACCGACCTCACCAACTACGGGCTTATCCGAGATGAGGTGGAAATCATGAAAGCCTTGGGGGGTAGCGAATACAGCGACAATTTGATTTACTTCAAGCTGGCAACCATCCTCAAAGATGTGGTAGCGCTTCACATAGTGGATTTGTTCAACCACATTCCATACACCAACGCCTTCAAGGGCAGCCAGGGCGTGTTCTTTGCCTCCTACGACGACCCTGTGGCCATCTACAGCGAGGTGTTGGCGGAATTGCAAAGCATAGCTGCGGAGTTGCCCGCTGTAGAGGCTGCAATGTCTCCGGCGGCAAAGAAAGTTTTTGCGCGGCAGGATATTTTCTTTCGCGGCGATGTGGGTAAGTGGGTGCAGTACATTAACGGAGAAACTCTGCGCGCCTGCATCCGCATATCGGGCGTAAGCAATAGCATGAACATTGATGTGAACGGCGTCATTGCGCAGGTAAAGGACAACCTCCTGCAGGAAGATTTTACCTTCCCGTTCCGTATGGACAATGACTATTCGCCCGGTTCTAACTCCGATGCAGCGGGTGGAGAACTCTACAACCGTGCCATTGACGAGATATACTCCTACATGGCCATACCCAACACTATACTCAAGCGCATGAACAGGGGCAGCATGTACTGGGAGCCAGACGTTGACGACCCACGCCTGCCCGTAATAGCCATGGGCTATACCCCCACTGCCTCGGCGGACGATGTACGCTTTCACGGCATTTCGATGAACTACAACAGGAATATTGATAGCATAAGGCTTGTCAAGCTGCGCAACATTAGCCCACAGACAGGCGGCGACTCGGCAAAAATGATTACCCGTGCTGCCTCTTCACAAACCGGACAGACGTGGTCGCTTGACCAGCTCGTGCAGAGCTGCCCGTGGACGCTCTACAACCCTGTTACCTACATCTTTGCTCGCTACCCGTTCAACATACAAACTCGTGCAGAAGTAGACCTTCTCCTCGCAGAGGCGGCGTTGAATAATCTGGGAGGAGTAACAAACGCGGGAGAGCACATTTACAACGCCGTGATACACTCGGTGGACTTTTGGTACATGATAAACGGCTCGCCGCTCAACAACGAAAATGGGTTGTCCTACTCCGATTTTGCCAAAGCAATACTTCAACCGGAAAAACCCGATGCTGCCGCGTATGCGGCAACCATACGGGATGAGTTTGAAGCAGCTCCGGAGAAAATGGAGATACTCATGCAGCAAAAGTACATACACCTCAACGTTATGTCACCCTTTGAGTTGTTTGCGGAGTTGCGGCGCACGGGCTACCCAAAGCTTGAGCCTGTTTCGTGGAGCGATGGAAATAATGTCAATATTTCAAATGGAAAGCAAATGGTGGAGCGCTTTCGATACCCCGAATCGGAGCGCTCTACCAACCGCGAAGCCTGGTCGAAGTGGGCGCAAGAGGATAATTGGATTACGCCTGTGTTCTGGGCGCCTAAGCGCGCGCAGAGCGACTACTACAGAAATGATGTGTTACCGTAAAGTATGTTTTGCGAAAAACATGCTTGTTTTTAGTTTTTTATTTTTAATTTCAAAATTTTATTGTGTATGAAAAAAATGAATTTTTGGAGTTGCCTATTTCTGGCAACCGGAATGTTTGTTGCGCCGATAGGGTGTGACGACGACAAAAAGGACGAATCTCAAACGTCCATTACATCCATTACGCTGGATGCGAATGATGCGGAGCTGTACCTAATCTTGGATGAGGAGTACCAGCTGCGCGTAGCAACCGAGCCTGTAGGCTCTGCTGTGAAATTTGTAAGCAGCAACGACGCTGTATGCACGGTGGACGGCGCAGGCAAAATTACGGCAAAGGGTAAGGGCGAGGCAACGATTACCGTTACGCCTTACGGCGATTTCACCGAGCCCTCTGCCGTTAGCAAGGTGAACGTGGTAAGCGAGCGGATAACTGTAAAGCCGGGCGCCTACGTCATGGCGGTAAAGGCGAATAGCTCCCTTACCCGCGCAGATTCCATCAAGGAAGATTCTGCCGCCAACTTCCAAAAGTGGTTTGTGTATTCCGGAACGGGGACAGTAGAGTATGAAATTGAGGACGAAACGCTTGCCAAAATCGAAAACGGAGTACTCAAGGAGCAGGGAAAGAAAGGCGTAACGCAAATCCGCGCCCTTGCCAGGCAAAACGGCGAAATAGTAGCCCTGTCGCCTTGGGTAAAGCTCTTTGCCTCGTACAACGTGAGGACTAACTGGTACTGGAAGGACAACTCAAACACCGATTCTGTTACTCATCCTTACCGCGGTAGCGCCTACGATGCCGAAGCAGACTACAAAGTAATTTCACTTGCCGACAGCGGTTGCATCGCTACGGCAAGTTCCACCAATGAAACTTACGCCCCAGCTAACGCCGTTATTGACAATCGGAGACATTCTCAGGAGGCGACGTTCCGTTGGATATCTGCCGATGCTAATCCTTCATGGATACTGATTGACTTGAAGAAAAAGCGCGATGTTTACCGCTTCTGGTTTCACAAGCGCTCCAACACCGCAAAGGTAACGTTCTATGTTAGCGACAATGTTAACGATGGAATTACGGGTAATATTAACGGCGAAGGCTTTACTAAGTTGGGTGAATTTGACTTTATGACAGAGCAGGATGTTGACCCGGACAGAGTGCCTGGGGATTACACCGGCTCGCCTCAGGTTACGAGAGATATTTATGCCTCTACTCGTTATGTTCTGGTAGTGTTGGAAATTAACCCTAACAAAACAAATAATATCCAAATGATCCAAATCGATATTTCTACCTTGTATTAAGCTTTTGCGTATTAGCGCAAATTACACTAAAAAGAATAGAGGTCGCCCTGCAACGGGCCGCCTCTATTCTTTTTAGTACCAAGCGCTAAAATAGATGGACAAAAAAATCTGCTTTCAGAATTTTGTATTTTTGCAACGGCAAACATCAAATTGAAATTATTTTGCTTATTGTCAGTTGTTTGTGTTGCGCTTTAGGCTGTGAAAAAAAGTAGTTCGTTTGCTAAGAATCCTATTTGGCGAGCGGGCGTCGACATGTAGATTTCATTTCTTATCCACTCCACGTTATTGTGCAGCCGCAAAAATCGGAAAAATTCAAAAATTCTAAAGCAGACTTGTCAATTTTTTTACTACCTTTGCAGCCTTTGCAGAACTAAAAAAATAGCGATGGAGAAACGGTGGATACGAAAGGCGGACGGCGATTCGCAGGTGGTGGCAGGGCTGGTTTCAGCCCTTTCCGTTGAGCGCACGTTGGCTAACCTGCTCGTCCAGCGGGGAATCTCCACCTACGACGAGGCCAAGGCGTTTTTTCGTCCGCAGCTCGGCGACCTGCACGACCCCTTCCTGATGAAGGACATGGACAAGGCGGTGGCGCGGCTCGAAAAGGCGGTTGACAGCGGAGAAAAAATCCTGATTTACGGCGACTACGACGTGGACGGAACAACCGCCGTATCGGCCATCTACTCCTTTTTCAGGGCACGCCACGTGCCGGTTTCCTACTTCATCCCCGAACGCTACATCGACGGCTACGGCGTGGCCTACCGCGGCATCGACCACGCGGTGAGCGAGGGCGCATCCCTCATCATTGCGCTCGACTGCGGCATCAAGGCGGTGGAGAAGGTGGCCTACGCCAAAGACAGGGGCGTTGACTTCATCATCTGCGACCACCACCTGCCGGGAAACGCCATCCCGGAGGCGGCGGCCGTGCTCGACCCCAAGCGTCCCGACTGCCCATACCCCTACAAAGAGCTGTCGGGGTGCGGCGTGGGGTACAAGCTGCTACAGGCATTTTGCCAGCGCCGCAACATTCCGGCCGACACGCTATCCTCCCTGCTCGACTTGGTGGTGGTGAGCATCGCTTCGGACATCGTGCCCATTACCGGCGAAAACCGCGTGCTGGCCTACTACGGGCTGCACCGCCTCAACAACACCCCACGCAGAGGGTTGCAGGCTATCATGCGGCGGTCGGGGCTGCACGAGCACCCAATAGCCATCGACGATATTGTGTTCCGCATTGGCCCGCGCATCAACGCCGCCGGGCGCATGGAGTCGGGAAAAACGGCGGTTGACCTGCTCACGGCCGAAACCGACAAGGTGGCCGACGAAATGAGCGACATCGTCAACGACCGCAACAACGACCGCAAAAACGTTGACCGCAGCATTACGCTCGAGGCCATCAACATCATCCGGCAGGATGCGCAGCTGCAGGCCAAAAAAACCATTGTGCTCTACAACCCGGAGTGGCTCAAGGGCGTGGTGGGCATTGTGGCCTCGAGGCTTGTTGAAACATTCTACCGGCCGGCCATAGTGCTCACGGAGAGCGGCGGGCTGATTACCGGCTCGGCGCGAAGCATTCCCGGATTCGACCTGCACCAGGCTATTGAGGCCTGCGCCGACCTGCTGGCCAACTACGGCGGGCACATGTACGCGGCCGGCCTGACCCTCAAGGCCGAAAACCTGGAGCCGTTCATGAATCGCTTCGAGGAAATTGCCAACGGCGTAATATCCGCCGACATGCTTATCCCCCAGGTGGAAATTGACGAGGAGGTAAACTTTTCGGAAATAACCCCCAAGTTCTACCGGATACTAAAGCAGCTACAGCCGTTTGGACCGGGCAACATGTCGCCCGTATTCTTAACGCGGCGCGCCTACAGCAACGGCAACATGCGCCTCGTGGGCGTTGACAGCGAGCACCTCAGGCTCGAGCTCATTCAGGAAGACGCTCCCTACCAGCCCATGCCCGCCATTGCCTTTGGGCAGGCGCACTTCTTCGACTACATCCGCAGCGGCAAGCCCATTGACGTGTGCTACACCATCTCCGAAAACCTCTACCGGGGCAACACAACGCTACAGCTCCGCATCAAAGACATCAAGAGGAGCGAGCCTCTCTAACCCCCCCCGTGCAGCGCACCGAAATAAAATATTTCCTGTTTTATATATTTTAACTAAAATATGGCAGCAGGGTATTGGAAAAATACATACCTTTGCGCACACCATTTTACGCTATACTGTACCATGAGCCACCTAAATAACATAAAACAGATAACACCGCAGCTTTATAACATATACGTAGCAGCAGGGACAAAATATATTTTGCCCCCTGCTTTTGCACACACACACACACACACACACACACACACACACACACACACACACACACACACACACACACACACACACACACACACACACA
>JAIRSZ010000045.1 GCA_031255195.1 Prevotellaceae bacterium
CTTTTCGCTCAAAAGCCAGAGCATAGCTTTATTTCCTACCATCAGGCACGGGCTGGACGGCGTCATTGGGCTTAATCTTGCGCTTGGCCATGTTGTGGGCGTCAATTTTGACGAAAGGCAGCTGACGCTCTCTTCGTTTGGCGCTCGCCGTGGCGAGTCTTGCGGCGTTGTCGTTCCGCTGGCTAACGGCTATGGAACGCTAACGCTGCCCGGCGTTTTGAGTATTACGGGCGAGGACGATGTTGAGGGCAATTTTATTTTCGACACGGGGGCAAACTATCATCTTATTGCGTTCAGCAGGTTTGTGCGGAAAAACCGCCTTCTTCTCACCGGTTTTCAACCTGAGGGGCAGTCTTCGACGGTGAGCATGGGGCACGCTACGCCTGTATTTCACGGCAAAGCCCGCCGTTTTGCGCTTGCGCCGGACGTGACTTTTACGGACATGCCTGTTACGCTGCAAGCTTCTTCGAGCGCAGGTAGCAGCGAGCGCACTCCCGACGGTTCAATCGGCATAAAGCTTATACAAAATTTCAACTTCACTGTTGACCTGCTGCAAAAGGAACTGCTGCTTTGCCCGCGCAATTAGTGTAGACGGATGTTGTCGTGCTGTGTTGTTTTGTTCGGTTTCTTCTTGCCGGACAGTATTGGTGTGTAAATTGTTGTGGGCAGGGTTTGTTTATCCGCAGCATGGGGTTATATGTTTTCTTTGATGTAGCAGCGGGTGCGGAATAGCAGCTCTTTTTCGTAGTTGTTCCAAATGCCCAATGCGTTGGTGTTGGTTTCCAGCTGCGAGGAGGAGATGGCTGTGTTGATGCGGTGTTTAATGTACAGCTTGTTCATGGCTACGTAGTATAGTGAGTGAATTCCGCGATGTTGCCATTCGGGGAGTACGCCGTTGACGTATAAGTCTATGTCGGAGTAGCTGTAAAGTGATTTCAGGATGTGAATGAATCCGAAGGGAAAAAGTTTTCCTTTCGCTTTTTGGAATGCTCGTGAGAGTGTGGGCATGCTAAGGCCGAAGCCTACCACGTTGTTTTTGTCGTCTAAAATAAAGCAGAGTAGCTCGGGGCGGATGAAGGAAAAGAATGTTTTTATGTAGTAGTTTACTTGTTCTGGCGTTAGCTGAACGAAGCCGTAAAGGTTTTCCCACGATGCATTGATGGCTTCAAAAAATTTGTGGGTATACGGCATGATTTCTTTTTTCTTTTTGAAGAGTACGGTGTGCAGGTTGTACTTGTGCGTAATGGCTTGGTTTACTCGAAGTATTTTGTCGGGCACGGGTTGTGAGGCGTTAATGCGGTATTGCAGCCAGTCTACTGCTTTGCTGTAGCCGTGCTTTTCGAGGTGCTGCGGGTAGTACGGGTAGTTGTACGGGCTGATGATGGGTGGCAAATGCTCAAATCCTTCTACTAACATTCCTTCAATATCGAAGTCGGTGAATCCCATGGGGCCTTGGATGCCGGTCATGCCTTTGCTTTTGCTCCATTGTTCTGCTGCTTTTAGCAGCGCGCCCGATACGTCGTAGTCGTCGGTGAAGTCAATCCATCCGAAGCGGGCTATTTTGTTTTTCCACTTTTTGTTGGCGCGGTGGTTGATAATGGCGGCAATGCGTCCTGCGATTTTTCCGTTTTTGTAGGCTAGGAAGTAGGTGGCCTCGCAGCCGGCGGCAAAGGAGGGGTTGAGGTCTGCTCTCAACTTTTGCTTTTCGTCGGATATCAGAGGGGGTACCCACAGCTTATGGCCTTTGTAGAGCGCAAAGGGGAATTTGATAAACTGCGCTAGCTCCTTTTGTGTATTGACCTCTTTGATGTTTATCATGATTTAAATTGGCAATGTCACAACAGCACTCAAACTGTTGGTAAATCTAACGGCAAAAATACGGCAATTTTTCATTTCTGCAATTTTTTTTTGTCCCAAAGTGCCATTTTACCGTTAGTTTGTTACGGAGGGAAAGCTACTGCTTGCTCGCGCACAGGTGGCGGTACAAAATTCTGTGTTCTCCGAGTTGTTGTGTATTTTATTGGTAATTACCTGCATAGAATTGCTGCGTTTTTTTTATTTTTGACAATATGTCATCTATTGGAGTGTGTAGCTCTGGTGGAATTTTCAGCATTAGGTTGTCGTTTTCCATGTTGTTTAAAATCCGGCAGGTATAGTGCAGTACTGTGTATTGTGCCTGCAATTTTTTACCAAATTCAGGGTGATTAAATAGCTTATGTACCAGCGATTTTTGGTGCTGAATTAGCAGTTGCTCTATAAAAAAGGCTTGGCCGTCTGTATTTTCACGCAAAGCCGATGTTATTCGGTTTTCTACATTGTTGAAGATTCCAGCCCAAATTTCTATTGCTATTGCGAAGGTAGAAAATTCTCCTGTGTATTGGCTGATGTATTGTTTGGCTTTTTCTTTATTTTTATTCTGGGAGTAGTACAACAAGGCTAAGTTAAATAAAGCATTGTTGTCTCCTTTTATTGCCAAAGGATGTTGCTTTTCAGCGTCCGAATGTTGATGTTCTTCATCCGAAATGGGTTTTTTTATGCTGTCTTTAAGTATATCTTCTTTGTTTTCAGTCGAATGTGTTGATTTTTGTATTTTTTCAAGGTCTTTTTTGGTAAGGTAAGGGAGGGTTGCTTCTGCAACCATGTTTAGTTGGGGAAGTTCTCTCCATAGGTAATTTTTTCTGGTGCTTGGTTGCGTTTGTATTGGTTCAATGATGGTATTTTTTTCGTGTATTGTTGATGCTTTGCTTAGGCTTGGCGCTTTGGTGAGGGTGGTGGCTTCTTGCTTATGTTCTTGCAGGCGGACAATATGCTGTTGCTCCAGCTGTTGGATTGCTTGTGCATCGTACCAGTTCTCCAGAAAAATGCTTAGCCAGCGGGCTTTGCGTTTCTGGTCGGGGTTTCCTTGTGTAACGATTAGCCACATGTTGAAAAACCGTTCCGAAAGCCGGTATAGGTGGTTGCGCTTATCGGTGGGTATTTTGTCTGCTATGTTTTTTTCCGCCAAGGTTTTCAGGTTGGCGGAAATTAGTTTGCTTTCCATTTTGCATTTTTCGGATAGCTGCTTGGCGCTACAGGCTTCCCAAATAAATGCCATTTCTACGACAATTTTGCGCATGGGTGGTGTCAGGTTGGCCAACTGCTCCTGATATTGAGGTGTGGCGTTGTCCATTATTTTTTTCAGAAAATCAACCTGTTTTGGCTCTTTGCTTTGCAGGATAATTTCCATGAAAAAACGCATGGTGCGGGGTAGGCCGTCTGTGAGTAGGCGTATATTTTCTACTTTGCCGGGATGCTTTGCAATGAATGTTTTGACCTGCGGGGTGTTCGTGTTGTCGCTCCAGTGGTTTAGCAGCTGTATTGCTTCTTCATGGCTAAGCGCTTCCAGGTGATGTCGGCGAAAAAATTCGTAAAATGGCTTGTCGTACCGCCAAAAATCTTCGCTCATGTGTGTGCTTGTGGCGATAAACGCTACGTCGTTGTGGTTGATGAGTGTTTCGCGCAGCAGGCTTCCGTCGTCTGTGAAATTTTCTACAATCCGGTCAAAATTATCCAGCAGTAGGACAATTTTTTTTCGGTGCTTTGCGCAGGTTTCATGAATCTGCTGATACAGGTAGCGGGTGTACCCTTGCTCATCGGGGAATTTTGAAAATTCTTGCAGTGTGCTTTCAACTTGTAGTTGGTAGCGCAGTTCTTGCAGCGTTTGTTCCCATAAATCAAGCAGGCGATACACGCCTGCCTGTTCTTCTGCCAGGTTTATTGGCAGGTAGTTTTTTTTCAGCTTGCTATTTTCCTGCACTTCGATTTCAATTCGTTTCAGCAGGGTTGACTTGCCGCTGCCGCGCTGCCCAAGAATCAGCTCGTGCTGTAGCGGATCGTGGTTTGTTCTGTTGAGTAACGATCCGGTAATCATGCTGAACTCTGCTTCGTGGATGATAAAATTCTTTTTTATGATATTGCTGCTGTCGCTGTTTGCCGCTTGGTAGACGGGGAACAGGTCATTTGTTGTATTGTATTCCATTTGTCTCTTTGTCCTTATAGATTGGGTTTTTTCGCTTCCAAAGTTCTTCCAGAAGTGGAGAAATGAACATGTATTTTTGTGCTATTTGTACTATGTAGCCATCTTTTTCCAAGTCGTCTACAAAGTCCATATAGTTTTCTGTCTTGTTGTGTGCAAGGGCTTTGTCGTATATTTCTTGTATGGTTATCTCTTTTTTGTGCGCTATGTGTGTTAGCAGTTCGTTCACGAACTTAAAGTCGGCGGGGGGCAAGTAGTCGGATAGGCGTTTTCGCCAATCGTCAAAGTAGTCGTTGTTGCTTAA
This sequence comes from Prevotellaceae bacterium, assembly GCA_031255195.1. GTDB lineage: Bacteria > Bacteroidota > Bacteroidia > Bacteroidales > UBA932 > JAITMY01. The sequence goes on from JAIRSZ010000045.1 coordinate 4,320, forward strand.
AATGGCATTGAATGCTTTGTTAATTTGCTGTTTTCCAATGGTGGAATAGCCGGTTTTTCGTGCGCTTCGGTCTATTTCATCTAGCATCAAATTAATGAAAAATGGAACGTAGTACCGTATTTTTTCCGCTAAATGTTTCTTCATCTCGTCGTTATACTTAACGGTGGCTTCTTTTGTTGCCCACTCAATGTATTCGGAGACGGCTTTTTTGCTTAGGGGTTTGCATGGAATGGAAACCAGATCGTTCAAATCGGAGTTGCGCTGTTCAATGATGTTCACAACGTGGTGAATACCGACAGAGCCGGCAAACACAAACCGAATATTCCGGAATTTGGGGTCTTGCCGCCAGCTTCTTAGATTTTTCAGGATGGATCGGGCTTCTTCTGTTTTCTCGTTTTTGTGCATTTTAAATAGCATGTCGGGAAGTTCGTCAATTAATAGGGCGATGTTTTCTGTTTCACTTCGGTTGATTTCTGTGACAAGGTGGTCAATTTCTTTTAGGAAGTCAAGGGGTAGCGTTTCAATCTTAATTTTTCCTTTTATATCTATTTCACTGATGGATTTTATATTGCAGTATTTCCTAAGCCATTCTTTTATTCTGTCTGTTTTACTTAGGCTCAAACATTCCAAAAGCATACGGTAGATTGTGGCATAGAATCTTTGCGCCGAATTGATTCCTTCAATGTCTGCAAACGCCATTTTATAGTTTGCTGGATGTGTTTGTATGTATTGCATAATGGAGGTTTTACCTACTCTCCGAGGTGCGGCAAGGAGGAGTGAGTTTCCTTTATCCAGCTTTTCTAAGATGTTTTTTACAACTTCTGGTCTGGGGTAATAAAACTTTGCTGTAGCTACTTGACCAACAATAATGCTGGGTGATTTCCATTCTACTTGTTTCATTTTCAATGGTGTTTAAGTTGTTAATGTCAAAACAGCAATAAAAGTATTGCCAAATGAATTCAACAGTGAAATCGTTGTCAAGTTGATTTGGCAATGAAATCATTGCCAAATGAATTCAACAGTGAAATCGCTGTCAAATGAATTTGACAGCAAAAATACTGCTATTTTTCATTCTCGCAAATTTTTTCCTAAAAATAAAGAGCAAATTAGTATATGACGCAAGAAATATGTAATTTTGTCACGTGCAATTTTGTCATGTTTATTGAGTTATGGATATTCAGCAAGTAAAGCTGCGATTTGGGATTATTGGTAGTGCGCCGGGGTTACTTCGTGCATTGGATATTGCTGTGCAGGTAGCTCCCACCGACATGTCGGTGCTGATTACCGGCGAGAGTGGTGTTGGCAAGGAGGTTTTTCCGCAGGTTATTCACCAGAACAGCGTGCGCAAGCATGGTGCTTACTTTGCTGTTAACTGCGGCGCTATCCCCGAGGGCACGGTCGACTCTGAGTTGTTTGGCCACGAGAAGGGTTCGTTTACGGGTGCCTACGACGCACGTAAGGGCTACTTTGAGGTGGCCGATGGTGGAACGCTTTTTCTGGATGAGGTGGCTGAACTTCCCCTTTTCACGCAGGTGCGCTTGCTGAGGGTGCTCGAAACCGGCGAATTTTTAAGGGTGGGATCGGCTAAAACGCAAAAAACCAACGTGCGCGTGATTGCTGCTACCAACATCAATCTCCCGCAGGCAATACAGAATGGTAAGTTTCGAGAAGACCTCTACTACCGACTCAACACGGTACCGATCAGCGTGCCGCCGCTGCGTGACAGGAAAGACGATATTGCGCTGCTGTTCAGGAAATTTGCCGCAGATTTTGCCGAAAAGTATAAAATGCCGGCTGTGCAGCTTGCGCCTGAGGCGCGGGCTGTGCTCGAGAGTTACCCGTGGCCGGGCAATATTCGCCAGCTGAAAAACATTACGGAGCAAATTTCCATCATCGAGTCGGAGCGGCTGGTGGATGCCAATACGCTGCAACTCTACCTGCCCGAAGCAAGCCTTCTGCCGGTGGTATACAGGGATGCAAAGTCGCCTGCAAGTGGTGCTTCTACTGCCGATTTTTCGTCGGAGCGCGAGATTTTGTATAAATTCCTGTTCGACGTGAAAAATGACGTAAACGAGCTCAAAAAGTTGGTCAACGCGCTCATGCAGGGTGAACCGCGCAGGGTAGGTATGCCTCCCGTGGACACAAGCTACTCCGACATTCCGTTTACTGCACCTCCGGCTTCAATAATCATACCTCAGCATGACGTAAAAAAGGCCTCAAGCAACAACAACAGTAGCGACGATGGAGTGCTGGATACCAGCGCGCTGGATGATGAATCGCTTTCAATAAACGAAAAGGAGATAGAGCTCATGAGCAAAGCGCTCGAGAAGCACCATGGTAAACGAAAGTTTGCGGCGCGGGAGTTAGGTATATCAGAAAGAACGCTGTACAGGAAAATTAAAGATTATGGCCTGATGTGCGCTTTGGCGATTACCATGACACTTGCTTCGTGCACCGTAAAGTACTCGTTTTCGGGTGCGTCAATTTCGCCCGAGAGCAAAACGTTCAGCGTACAGTTTTTCCCCAACATGGCGCCGCTGGTAAACCCTGTGCTCAGTTCCACCTTTACCGAGGCGCTCAAGATGAAGTTTCTCACCGGAACGCGTCTGTCGGAGACGGACGATGTCGGCGACCTTGCGTTTGAAGGCGAGATAACGGGCTATGCTGTAACGCCGCAGGCTATTACGGCAGGCGAAGTGGCGGCGCAAAACCGTCTCACTATCTCGGTGCACGTGAAGTTTACGAACGCACAAGACCCTGCGCAGAGTTTTGACAAGTCGTTTTCGCAGTATGAGGACTACGACAGTCAGCGGAACTTGTCCGATGTGGAGGGCGAGCTGGTGGACGCGATTGTGAAGAAGCTTATAGAGGACATTTTCAACGCTGCCGTGGCCAACTGGTAGCTCGGCACGCTGTGGGTGCGGATGTTGTAACTTACAATAACGTTATTGAAGTTTTGAATCAACAGGAAATTAGCATAACGGCAAGCGAAATGCTTGCAATGGCGCCTCCCGAGGCAGAAATTTCGGGCAGGCAGTTGAAGCAGCTGGAGTTGCTGGTGGAAGACCTGCCGTGGTTTGCCTGCGGACAGCTGCTGTTGCTCAAGGGCATGAAGCAGCGGCAGCACCCGCTTTTTGATGATAGGCTACCCTTTGCATCGCTCTATGCTACCAGCCGCGAGTGCTTATGCGATTACCTCCAGCAGACCCAAGCTGTCGTCTCGCAGGAACCGCCGCCCGTCGCCGCCGCTACCGACAACTTTTTTGAGTTAATGCCAGCCGACACGGTTTGCGAGGAGGAGGTAGAAATACTGCTGGAGCCAACGGCACGTCCTGTGGCGGCTGCACAACCATCCATACCCACGCCCGCGCTTGTGCCTGTGTCCACATCCGAACGCCATGAGCAGCTGGTGGACAAATTTTTGGTTGACAATCCGCAAAAAATAGACAGCCGTCCCGATACCAACAGAAAAGTTTCCGTTCCGTTGATTGCCAGCGAAGTAGCACCCGATTTGGCATCGGAAACGTTGGCCGAAATATACCTCGCACAAGGGTTGTTTGTCAAGGCAAAGCAGGTATACGCAAAATTAAGTTTGCTTTATCCGGAAAAAAAAGCTTACTTTGCAGCCCGTTTAGCGGTTGCCCCGCAGCCGCGTAGCACAACGAGGACATCGTCGTAAATAATCAAAAAAATAGAAGGAAGAAGTTATATACTTTATTAAAAATCATCCACTATGTACTACGTAATTTCAGTTTTTATTCTGGTGATGAGCATTTTGCTTATCCTTGCCGTGCTGGTGCAAAACTCGAAAGGTGGCGGGCTGGCTGCCAATTTTGCATCTCCCAACCCCACAATGGGCGTGCGTCGTACCGCCGACTTTCTGGAAAAGTCAACGTGGACGCTGGCCGTCGCTATTTTGGTGCTGAGCTTGGCCGCAACCATGTTTATGCACTCCGGCGCTGGCGACGCAGACTCCGCCATTAAAGGGCAAGTAGAAAATGCGCAAGATCCCAGCGCCGTGCCTTTCAACGAGTAAGCGCACGGATGCAGCCGAAAAACCGCCGCCTTCCAAACATCTTACGTTGGAGGCGGCGGTTTTTTGCTACTGACATTTTGTCTGCTTAAAAACCTAAAGTAACCGCTGGCACGAAATGTGTTAGTAAATGAAGCGGACAAAAAAGGCGGTAGACCACCGCTAAAAGTCCAATGAAAGCAATCATTAATCTCTAAAAATTAAAGTATTATGGCAATAAAACCGTTACAAGACAGGGTACTCATTGAGCCCAAAGATGCAGAAGAAAAAACCGCAAGCGGCCTGTATATTCCCGATACGGCCAAGGAAAAACCTCAGCGCGGCAAGGTGGTAGCCGTAGGCAGCGGCAAAAAAGACGAGCCTATGGAGGTAAAAGCAGGCGACGAGGTGCTTTACGGCAAGTACGCCGGTACCGAACTCTCGGTTGACGGCAAAGACTACCTCATCTTGCGCCAATCCGATATTTTGGCTGTAGTCTAAGCAGAGTAGAGCTGTCCCGAATCTTTTTGACGTTGGCAGCTCAAAAATTGGAACAAATTAAAGAATTATTTAACACCGCTAAAAAAATTAAGTATGGCAAAAGAAATAAAATTCAACATTGAGGCACGCGACTTGGTGAAGGAAGGCGTAGATGCTTTGGCAAATGCCGTGAAAGTAACCCTCGGCCCCAAAGGTCGCAACGTAGTAATCGAAAAAAAGTTTGGCGCTCCGCAGATAACCAAGGACGGCGTTACCGTAGCTAAAGAAATTGAGCTCGATAACCGCTTTGCCAACCTCGGTGCGCAAATGGTGAAAGAAGTAGCCTCAAAAACCGGCGACAACGCCGGCGACGGCACTACCACTGCAACCGTGCTGGCGCAGTCTATCATCAACGTGGGCATTAAGAACGTAACCGCCGGCGCCAACCCCATGGACCTGAAGCGCGGCATTGACAAGGCCGTAGCCGCTGTGGTGACGCACCTCAAAGGCCAAAGCCAGGCTATTGGCGACGATCTCTCCAAAATTGAGCAGGTGGCAACAGTTTCGTCCAACAACGACAGCACCATTGGTAAGCTCATCGCCGAGGCTATGAGCAAGGTGAAGAAGGAGGGCGTAATCACCGTTGAGGAAGCCAAAGGCACCGATACCGAGGTGAAGGTGGTAGAAGGTATGCAGTTCGACCGTGGCTACATCTCGGCTTACTTCATGACCGACGGCGAGAAAATGGAGGCCGTGCTGGAAAACCCGCTGGTGCTGATTACCGACAAAAAAATCTCGACGATGAAAGACCTGATGCCGATACTGGAGCCTGTTGCCCAGCAAGGCCGTGCGCTGCTCATCATCGCCGAAGATGTAGACGGCGAGGCGCTCTCCACGCTGGTACTGAATCGCCTGCGTGGCACCATTAAGGTGGCCGCCGTGAAGGCTCCCGGATTTGGCGACCGCCGCAAAGAGATGCTGGAGGACATCGCCATCCTCACGGGCGGTACGGTGATATCGGAAGAGAAAGGCCTTAAGCTCGACAACGCCCGCATTGACCTGCTGGGCAAGGTGGAGAAGGTGACCATTGACAAGGAAAATACCACCATCGTCAACGGTGGCGGCGAAAAGAAGAACATTGAAAACCGCATTGCACAAATCCGCAAGCAAATAGACGCTACCACCAGCGACTACGACCGCGAAAAGTTGCAGGAGCGCCTTGCAAAGCTTGCCGGTGGAGTGGCCGTGCTCTACGTTGGCGCTGCTACCGAGGTGGAGATGAAGGAAAAGAAAGACCGCGTTGACGACGCGCTCAGCGCTACCCGCGCTGCCGTGGAGGAGGGTATTATCCCCGGCGGTGGTGTGGCCTACATTCGCGCTATTGACTCGCTCGAAAAGTTGAAGGGCGACAACGAGGACGAAACAACGGGCATACAAATCGTGAAGCGCGCCATTGAGGAGCCGTTGCGCCAGCTGGTGGAGAACGCCGGACTTGAGGGCAGCGTGGTGGTGCAGAAGGTTAAGGAAGGCAAGGCTGACTTTGGCTTCAACGCGCGTACCGACAAGTATGAGAACCTGCTCGCAGCGGGCGTTATCGACCCGACGAAGGTAGCTCGTGTTGCGCTGGAAAACGCTGCTTCGGTTGCCGGAATGTTTCTCACCACCGAGTGCGTGCTGGTTGACAAGAAGGAGGAAAATCCCGCCCCAATGGGTAACCCCGGTATGGGTGGCATGGGCGGCATGATGTAATCCACGTTAGCGCTTTACTTTTGAACGCTCCGGTAGCGCCAACGCGCACGCCGGAGCGTTTTTCATTACTTTCGGAATAAGGCCGAAGCATAGGTAGGAGAATAAAATCCCAAAATGTCCATTTCAGCACTAATTCATAAAACAAGAGTTGATTTTCGGCGAATTAATGCGCGATATTTTGACAAATTTATATCTGAAGAATATTTATTATACTTTGCGTAAACAAATATGTATCAGAAATATCTCGTCAGCCCAATGCCATTCGGAACAGGGTATAGCAAATAATACCGTTTCGTATTTCCGCTATTACCTATCAGCTGATTAAAGCTGACGCCTACCGATTTTCCGATTGCATAGCCCATAAACGCTCCTGCAACAACCTCTGATGCCCAATGCGAAAACAGTGACACGCCAAGTCCAACACTTCCTGCATAAGCAAAAGCACACCATTTAATCAGCTGATACTCTGGATACATTTCTGCAAGCGTGGTTGCCATCGCAAAAGAAACAATCGTATGGCTGCTTGGCCAGCCTGAAAACACACCCCGCTTCATAAAACCCCATGCCCAATCGTCGCTGTAATCGGTCGTGCTGCCGCGGTCGGGATAAAAGTGATGCTCCATGATACCCGGCTCGCGACGTCCGGTAAAGGCTTTTATGCCAAATGAGATGCTCAGAGCGAGCATCGCCGATTGCCCGATAGCCAAACCCGTAGCTTGCAAACGAATATCGCCTTGTTTTCTACCGCGTACATACAGCCAAAGCGGTACGGCTACCGGCACGGCAAAACCAATTGCACCAAAAGGCGTGCCCGAATAGGCTACCCACTTGTTATTGTATCCCAACCTGTTCCACCGCCAGTCAATACCACTTTTGACCATGCCGCAGGTTATTAACGGCGTTACGGCGTAGTTCAATCCGTAATTGTACGTAAAACTGTTCAATGTGTTAGCTCCCAGCTTATTAAAAACGGTTAAGAATGGTACTTTGTCAGGATGATTGTTAATGGCAAGCGTGTCTTCTGCCTGATTTTGGCCTGACATAATAATTGGGCAACCCAATAATACGCTGATAAAAAATGATTTAATTTGATTCATAGCTAAGTTATGTCTTGAAAAATAGATTCGTAAGCCTGGATTTTTGTCAGCTCAATACTTCTATTCCACAGGTTTATAGCGTTTTCGCGATTGTAGGATAGCTTAGACGATTTCGATTCGTGTGTGCGGTCGAAGTATTTGCCGGTTATTCCCTCATATTCAGGGTTTATCATGTGGTTGGCAAGCAGCCTCCCCGACATAGCCGCCGAGCTTCGGACGCTCATCATGCTTGCGAGCAACGGTGCAATGCGCTGCAAGAGGCGTTCGGTGGCGTTTTGCGGTTTTGCGAGGCCGGTATCCGCCATAAATCCGGGATTGAAAGCGTTGACGGATATTTTGCGTTCGGGCATTGCTCGCAGTCTTTCGGCGAACTGGTAAGCGGTGTAGATGTTACAGAGTTTTGTAAATGAGTATTTTGTGCTATGGTTGCGCTTGCTTGGATAGGCAAAATCGAGAGCATCGACATAATGCAGTCGGGCGATGAACGGCGGTGGGTCGTGTTGGTCGCTACTGACGAACATAATACGCCCTTCGCGCATCTGTTTGAGAAGCAGGTTAACAAGCAGGAAATGACCCAAATGCCCCGTTCCGAAAGTCATGTCGAAACCGTCGGCAGTGGCCTCACCGCCGCCCGAAATTGCGTTGCAGACAATCCCATAGAGCGGAGGAAAGTCACGCTTACAGAACTCCTCCACAAAGTCTCTGACCGACTGCAACGACGCCAAATTGAGTATGAAAGCATGAATATCAGCATTCTGTGTCTCAAAGCGCAGCTTTTTGACCACAGCCACGGACTTCTCAATATTTCGACTTGCGATAATAACGGAATTATCAGCACTTTGTATGGATATATTCCGCGCGCACTCCAATCCTAATCCAGAGTTACCTCCTGTTATAACAAATGTTTTTTTCATATAGCTATTCTAAATTTCGCCACCATTGGTTTGGATGGTTGTACTGTATCTTTCAAAAAAAACAATTTCGCCCGTTTGAGGCGTTAGTAGATGCTTTAAATTCGACGGTCTTCGGCGTCAGTGCAATACTCAGTATTACAGGTACTTTCTCATCTTTCATTTTTTTGAACATTAAATTCAACTGCAAATGTACAAAAAATAGTTGATATTATCAACTATCTTTTTTGTATATGCTTTGAAAATCAGTTGAGAGAGTCAAGAAAGTCAAATCACAGGTTGTGGGAAGATTTTAACGAGTTGTGGAATATCAAGGTATATCGTTGTCCTGCGATTATGAAATTATTTACGTCCTTTCAGAATTTCCGCGCTGGAAACCATACGTTTGACATGCCCTTAACGCGCAGCAAAATTTTTCAAAAAAATCCTTTTGATTCTCAATAAATCTTTGTACCTTAGCGGCTTCTTAATATTTACTTAAAATAAGCGATAGTATGTTGACTTACAAAAGATTAAACCTTATTATAGGTTGGATAATTTTTGCCGTGGCGTCGGCAGTGTACCTGGTGACGATTGAGCCTACCGCAAGCTTTTGGGATTGCGGCGAGTTTATTGCCTGTAGCAACAAGCTGCTGGTGGGGCATCCTCCCGGAGCGCCGTTGTTTCTCACTATTGCTCGCTTGTTCATCATTCTCAATCCGGCCAATCCGGCACTTATGGTCAACATTATGTCGGCGCTGGCGAGCAGCTTTACCATCCTGTTCCTGTTCTGGTCGGTTACGCACCTCATGGAAAAGATTTTCCGCGGTAAAGACGGCTCGTACTCCACCTATAGCCTGATTGTTATCTTTGGTTCGGCGGCTGTTGGGGCGCTGGCCTACACGTTCTCCGACACGTTTTGGTTTTCGGCTGTTGAGGGCGAGGTGTACGCCACGTCGTCGCTGTTTACAGCTATTGTATTTTGGGCTATTCTCAAGTGGGAGAGCGAAGCGCACGAGTCCTTTGCCAACCGCTGGATAATCCTCATTGCCTACCTCATGGGGCTGAGCATTGGAGTGCACCTGCTCAACCTGCTGGCCATTCCTGCAATGGTGCTGGTGTACTACTTCAAAAAATATCCGGTAACGACCAAGGGGCTGATATATGCCGCCATAATCGCCATCATCATTCTGGCGGTATCGCTCTACGTCATCATCCCCGGAACGTTTGTCGTTGGCTCGTGGTTTGAGCTGCTGTTTGTCAACCGCTTTGGGCTGCCGTACAACAGCGGCCTCATCTTCTACACCTTTCTGCTGTTTGCTGCGCTGAGCTACCTGATATACTATACGTACAAAAAGCGGAAGCAGCTGCTCAACATTGTTGCGCTTTGTGTTACGGTAATGCTGCTGGGCTACGGCTCGTATGCTATGGTGCTGGTGCGCTCGGCGGCCAACCCCTCGATGGACCAGAACAACCCCGATAACGTGTTTTCGCTGATAGGCTACCTCAACCGCGACCAGTACGGCGACCGCCCGCTCATCAAGGGTCAGTACTTCAACGCGCCTGCCCTGTCGAGCGAGGATGGAGGCGCGGTGTACGCTGCCCTCAATGGACGGTACGAGGTGGTTGACCACAAGGCAAAGTACGTGTACGACTCGCGCTTCACTACGCTATTCCCCCGCATGTTTAGCACGCAGGACGACCACCCGAACTTCTACAAAACGTGGAACGGCGGATTCAAGGGCAAACCCGTGCGCGTTCAAAACGATCAGGGCAAACCCGAAATGGTTTATGTCCCCACGTTTGCCGAAAACCTGAGCTTTTTCTTTACCTACCAGCTGGGGTACATGTATATGCGCTACTTCATGTGGAACTTTGCCGGAAGGCAAAACGACCTGCAGGGGCACGGAGGGCCTACGCGCGGCAACTGGATTTGTGGCCTCCCGTTTATCGACAATGCGCGGCTGGGCGCTGACCAGAGTTTGCTACCCGACAGCATGAAAAACAACAAGGGGCGCAATACCTACTACCTGCTCCCGCTCCTGCTGGGATTGGCGGGCATGTTTTTCCAATACAAGCGCAACAAAAAGGATTTCACGGTGATTGTGCTGCTGTTTTTCTTTACGGGCATCGCCATTGTGATGTACCTCAACCAAACCCCTATCCAGCCCCGCGAGCGTGACTATTCCTACGCAGGGTCGTTCTACGCCTTTGCCTTTTGGATTGGCATTGGCGTGGCTGCCGTGGCCGAGCTGCTGCGCAAGCTCATCAAGCATCCGGCAACTGCTGGGGCGCTTGCCTTTATCGCCTCGCTCCTGCTGGTGCCCTGCGTTATGGCCAGCGAAAATTGGGACGATCACGACCGCTCAAACCGGTATCTGGCGCGCGATTTTGCCTACAACTACCTCAACTCGTGCCGACAGCAGAGCGTGCTGTTCACCTATGGCGACAACGATACCTTCCCGCTCTGGTACGCGCAGGAGGTTGAAGGCATTCGCACCGACGTGCGCATCATGAACCTCTCGTATGCCAGCGCCGAATGGTACATTGAGCAAATGGGCAAGGCTTACTACGAATCTGCCCCGCTGCCCATGACGCTCACCATCGACAAAATTGCCGGTAACCGGCGCGCCATTGTGCTCGTGCAGGACAGAATCAGCGGGCCGCTTGACATCAAGCAGGCTATGGATTTTGTGGTGAGCGACGCATCGGGCGCTAAATTGCGCTCAAACTATCGGGGGCAGGAATCCATCAACTTCTTCCCCAGCCGAACGCTACGCCTTTCCACCGTCACCGCCGATAGCGGCGACAATTCGAGCATCTTAGATCAGGTGCGCTTTACAGTTGGCACAACGGCGACAGGCGAAAGCGTTATTGTGCCAAGCGAAAGGCAGCCGTGGCTACCTTTCGTTGATATTCAGCTAAAATCCAACTATGTATACCGCAATACGCTGGCACAGTTAGACCTGTTGGCCAACTTCCGCTGGGAGCGACCCATATACTGGGGGGTAACAGCACCCCCCTCCTACAACCTTGGGTTGGAAAAATACTTTGTTGACGAAGGCTTCGCAAGGCTCTTTGTCCCGCTACAGTACGCGCAGTCAAACAACGGCGGCGACGGCTGGACAAACACCGATAGCGTTTACGAAAAAATTATGAACGTGTACGTGTTCCGCAACCTCAACAACGGGAACGTGTACTACGACGAAAACAGCGTGCGCATGATTGCTACCACCCGCAACATGTTTGTACGCGCCATCTATGCGCTCATCAACGAGAATAAGAAGGATAAGGCGAAAGACCTGCTCAACAAGTATTTAGATGTATTTCCCACGATGCAAATTTCAGATCATTACCTGCCAACCTCCATTATTGACGCTTTTTACTACGTAGACGAGCCCGAAAAAGCGGTTGAACTCTCAGATATAATTGCCTTTGACGCCGAGCAGCAGCTCAGGTACTTTAGCAGCGTAGCGCCCGAAAGGCGGCGTGAGGTGGAGCGCGAGCGCACGTATGCCTTGCAGAACATCATGATGCTGGCGCAGTCTGCGCAGCGCAACGGGCAGACGGAGTACGAGGAAAAGCTCAACGAGGTTATTGCCCTGTACAGGTAAGCGCGAACGCTAACAGACGATAGAAGAAGGGAAATACAACCCTTTGCGAAAAATCTTTGCGCTCTTTGTGGGTCAGCTTCTTGGCTGCAAAGGGCGCAAAGAAAGGTTGCGCAAGGTGTGCGTAAAGTAAAGGTAATACAGGTAAAACCGCCGATTTTCAGCTTAAAAATTACTCTGCATAGAGTATAAAATATATTTGCTATGGTTTTTCGTGCGCCAAAAGTGATAAAAAAAATCCTCCCTGCGCTCATTTGGGACTTCCCGAACGAGGCAAGCGCTGTTTTCCTCACCTTTGACGACGGGCCTAACCCCGACACCACACCTTGGGTGCTCGACACGCTGAACAGGTATGGCGCAAAGGGCACATTCTTCTGCTTAGGCAAGAACGTGGAACAGCACCCCGACGTCTTTAAGCTCATCTTAGACAGCGGCTGCGCCGTGGGTAACCATACCTACAGCCACCAGAAAGGGTGGGGTATGAGAACCGGAGCTTACGTGGAGGATGTTGATTTAGCCGACACCTTTATTGGCAGCCGACTTTTCCGTCCGCCCTACGGTCGCATTTTACCCAACCAAGCCCGCGTGATTAGCGAACGCTACAAAATTATCATGTGGAACGTGCTGAGCATGGACTACAGTCGCCGAATTTCGCGCACGGCCTGCGCCAACACGGTTCTCAACCACGCGCGCCCCGGCTCAATCATCGTATTCCACGACTCGCTAAAAGCTTTCAACAACCTGCGGTACGCCCTCCCCGCCGCTCTTGACTTTTTTGCGCGGCAGGGGTGGGAGGCCAAGGCCATTGAGTAGCTTGTTGCCCTTCGCTTTTCCACTGCTAATTTGAGCTTACCGTTATCCCCCGTATCAGAGGGTCTTCAATTCTTGGTATTTTCACAATAAACAGTTCACCCTCCACATCGTTTACCAGCTCAATGTTTGGCTGCACTTCCAAGGATCGCCGTATTCCTGAACCTAATCCGCTGAAAGGCAGCGTGTGTATTCCAAAAGCAACCATCAGGTTATTCCTGATAACAGGGTTTCCGTATTTTATTTCGTCAACTGTCAAGCCGTTGGGCAATTTGCCCGGACTGATGATTTCCACTCGATTGTCGAAAATAAAAACCCTGACAGGAGCGTTTTTAAAATAGTCGCGGTGCAGCAGCGCGTTTTGAAGAATTTCCTCCAGCGCTATTTGCGATATTTCCAAAATGCCAATGGAGTTGAAGCCCTGTCCCTGCTGGATATGGTGCAAGCTGCTCTTCAAAAACATCATCGCCTGCTTAAACAGCTCGGGAATAGTACCTCGCAAATCCTCCGGTTTGCTGCGATACTGCGATGCCGATAAGCTGTTTCCTCCAAAAGAAACAACCTTAATCGTTAGCGCAGGTTTTACCGCCTGTGGTTCTTTGCCAAAAAACATCAGCCCAGCTAAAGTTACCTTACCGTTTCGCATTACCCGTTTTGCCTTTAGCGCCTCCTCATAGGTCAACCCTTTTTCCTGGTAGGTGCGCTTAAACTCTCTTTTGAAGTAATCTGCAAATAGCCACTCGTCAATATCCTCAATGCTCGTGCTATAGACCTCCATCTCGTCGGCTAACAGATTGCCGCTCTGCTGAAAAAGCCTCATTATTTCGGTATTGTCGGTTAACTTTCTTTTGTCCGCCCCCTGTTTTACCCAAATTGTTCCGTTGCTGTCTTTGTATGGTTTGTTGAGGCCTTCCGAAATAGTAACCAGCAAAACTTTTTTTATTTCATCTTTAACGACAACTGAAACCACCTCGGTAAAAATAAATAGCTGAGGTTTTACCTTATCGCTGGCTATCGTTGCTAACCTGTTGTTGTACAGCTGTAGCTGCTCGTAGGTTAGTCCTATAACCTCTCCGGTTTTATCCTTTACCCCAATCAGTATAATTCCTCCTTTGGAGTTGGACATGGCAATCATTTCGGCCGCAATTTTGTCCTCGTCCATCTCCTGCTTGAGCTGCACCGTGCTGGTTTCTCCGCCTCGAATAATGTCTAATAATTCTGTTGTGTCCATAGCGCTTTTCTTTTAAAGTCCGGCAACAAAGGTACAAAATTGGCCGCAATGTGTGCAGGACGGTCGCATTTAAATTTGGAGGTGTTTCAAAGGAAAATTTTTGTCCCATGCCACCTTAAGATACTTAAGATGTTCGGAAGCGTAAAGATTCTTTACATGCCTCCTTTCGTTAAGTTCTCTCAGAGTTATGGATAGCAGAAAGGAAGGCGTATCAGGGTATAAAAATAATTTGACGTAAACTCTACTTGTTCACTGACAAAAAAACGCCGTGAGCGCTTGTAAATCAAAATATTTTCATGTAAATTTGCCGTCATATAAAACATTAATTAGCGTTAGTATGCAGAAAGACAAATAGTTTATAATATATTGAATAGAAAAGCGTTAGTTTTATTCTTACTGTTGAAATATCGACAATTTCAAAGCTGCAAGAATTGGGTTAAGCGTTCACGCTTTGGCGTGGGCTTTATTTATTATTTGTGGCAAGGTAATCGAGTATCTCAATAGCAGATAATTAATGATGTAATCCACGTTTTTTTTATTGCACAAAAATGAGCATGACCAATGAAAGAAAAAATTCACATAGGAAAGTTGATTAAGGCCAAAATGAAGGAGGACGGACGTTCCGTCTCGTGGTTGGCCGCAAACCTCCATTGCGACCGCTCGAACGTGTACCGCATTTACAGAACTCACCACATTGACACCGAGCAGCTGTTAGATATTTCCACGTTACTCTCTCACGATTTTTTCATCCACTACTCGTCCCTGCTAAGATGAGCGCCAATGGCGGCTAACTTTATGGCGTTTTAGTCCGCAATTTGTAGATAAATTCGCCACAAATTGTGCTGTTATTCACAACATTATTTAATTGTTGGTTTGTAAAAACGGTATAACTTTGCAAAAGTTTTTTTCGGTTTTTGTGAGCGTCGTGAAAGCATGATTTTACATCTTTATATTGTGTATAACCATAAAGTGTATAAACCAGCTAAAGCCAATGAAAAAACGGTATTTAAATCGTGGTTTTATAGCCAATTTTGAAATTTTGTATGTATATATAGTTGACATCATTTGTGTTTCACATATACTATTTTTATTGAAGGATGGGATGAATCTATACTTGGGTGTTTTTATTGAGAGGTTTTATTTTACTCCCATGCGTAAGCATAATCTGTCCACCACGATTTGACGTTAGGAGATATTGTTGCTTTTGATTAGATGTTTCCGGGGCTATAATATAAATTTATTTGTTTGACGTTGTTAGCAGTAAAATGTATTATTTGCCCATTCCATTGCGGCAGCAATAGTGAGAATTTAAACAGGCATTTATTTTTATTATTAGTTTTGAAGATGTGGCTTTGAACCGAATGTTGTATTGTATGTAATAGTTCTGCCAGCTTAATTTCCTCATCAAGTGTTGTATGCTTTGTGATAGGTTTTGTATTGTGTTTTCCGAAATATGTTTTGAATGTGCCTCTAATGTTATATGGTTTTGATTTGTAGATATGGTTTTCTTGTTAGTGATTTTATTGAAAATGGTTTACTTAAAAAATAGAAGAGTATGAAAATTCAGGAGCGAACAAATGACTTATTTCGGCGTTGGAAAAAACAGCTGGAAAAAGATGGTCTTACTGGTTTTTGTGAAGACGGTCTTATGTATCGTGGTAGCTATTGGGAAGATAACGGCTATTCAGGATTTGCACCAGGAGCAGAAGAAGAATTGTGGACAAATGCCCCGAAAAGGATTCTGTTTTTGCTGAAAGATGCGAACAGTAATCCTGATTGCGATATTCGGGAGTTTTATATGGCTGGTAATCTGTTGTTCAACAGAAGTTTAGCATACTGGTTTTATGGATTGCTTGCTTTTGATGAAAAAAATGATGCTCCTGATTATCATTCTATTACAAAAGATCAAGCGTTCGACACATTCCACAAAAAACCGTTTGCAATCGTAAATTGTAAAAAAGAAAGCGGAACTTCTACTATTGCTACTGAAATATTACAGCAGCATATTGATAGTTACACCCACTTTATCAAAGAAGAAATCGACATTTTAGCCCCCGATATTATTGTTTGCGGTGGTGGTAGTAGCCGTCTCAAGAATTTTGTTGCCGAAAAAATTTATCCTGATTTGAAGCCGGTTAATAGTTGGATTTTTTTTGATGAGGGAAATAACAAAGTTGTAATAGACTCATATCATCCATCTTACTATCAAATAGAGGGAGGTGCGGAAACCATCTATAAAGACATGATGAACGCCTACAAGGAGTTTTTGGAAAAATACCCTGATTTCCGAAAATCGTGTAGAAAATAAAATAAATCTTCAAACATAAAGGCAAATTCCGCGAGCCATTAGAGCGGAAAGTTAATTATTTAAAATAGCACTAATTATGGGATTGTTTAAAAAAAATGCTCTTGAAATTGTGAGCAAAGAGTTGAACGCCGAATTTGGCAAAAAGTTACATTCAAAAAATTGCGACTACGAAAATGGGAAAAAGTATACCCAGTATTGGTTTGAGCCTTACGACAAGTGGTTGGAAGTGTGGAAAGAAAATGGCAAGCTAACACTTTATCTTGCTTCTAACATTAAATCGGACAACGGGTTTGAGGTCGGTGGAATTCTATTTACAAATCGTGAATGGAGTAACAAATTAAAATATCATTGGTATTCGTCGGAAGAACATTTTGAGTATGAGCCCAAAAGCGAAGAAGAACTTTCTATCTTGATTGCTGATGCGATTACCGTTTTGAACGACCTTATCAAGCATTAGAATTAATGTTCAAACGTATAGGCCATGCTTTTGGCATGAAAGAATGGCATGGATAATGCGAATTGCACGAAATTAATCTGATGACCTCATAGTATAAAATCTGAACATCCACATAACACTTAGCGGGATTTTGTTTCCGTATTTGATGTTGTTTGTGGTAATGTGTACGCTTTCGGGCAGATGGATTTGTCGGCTTTCTGTAATTTGCTCATTCGTGCATTGTTTTTGTGCAAATGTTTAGCCAAGTGAGTTTCTTGCAGGTAGTGCAACTATGGGAAAGCGAGTTCAACTCGCTTTCCCATAGTTGCTTAAGCGATTACGTTGTTCCGACGCGAAGCGGAGGAAACCTTAGCCTCTACCCGCGACGACAATGGCGGGCAGAATGACAGCGTAGTAGTGGGCGGAAGTGCTGCGCTAGCAATCACCGTAAATCACCAAAATCACCGTTCAGACAAGGGAGAGCAGCGAATCATTGAACGCACCGGAATAAAATATTTCTCATTTCATATATTTTAATATAAATGTGGCAACATGGTATTGGAAAAATACATACCTTTGCGCTCACCATTTTACGCTATATTGTACCATGAGTTACCTAAATAACATGCAGATAACACCACAGTTTTATAACACATACGTAATAGCAGGGACAAAATATATTTTGCCCCCTGCTTTTGCACACACACACACACACACACACACACACACACACACACACACACACACACACACACACACACACACACACACACACACACACA
>JAIRSZ010000014.1 GCA_031255195.1 Prevotellaceae bacterium
AAATGGGATAATATATTTGTGCTCAGTGTAGGAGTTCTTTGTGTAGGTGGAGCATTCTTTGGAACCGGCCTTATCGTTAAATCTCTGGGGAAAAGCCCTGTAAGAAAAGCGGTGAACGCCTACAACGGCCAGCTATACTCGTCGACTGCTGCTCCAGAGCTGCAATTCGGACTTACCCGGCACGGGGTGGGCTTTGTGTACCAGTTTTAACGGGAAACGACGATGACAACAGTGCGGTGGTTGCTTGCTGTCGGTTGTCGTCGCTTGCCGTCATCGGGTTGGGGGTGAAATTCCGACGCTCTACGCGCGAAGGCGCGAGCAAGCAGCAGCAGCTCGTCGGCAACAGCTGCGGGCAGCGGTGTACCCCTCCCCAAGTCCCGCCCACACTCCCACTTCCTTAAACCAGCGCGGTACTCTTTTTTGCGGCCATCTATTGCCCATACAAAGTAAATTTGTAACTTTGCGGCCTAAACCATTCTATTAAACAAACAAAAAAAAATGAACACCAAATTTGTGCTTTGCCTTTTTAACAGCATTGGGATGTCCGAGATAATTATTATTGCGCTGATAGTGCTGCTGTTTTTTGGCGGGAAAAAGATACCGGAGCTCATGCGCGGCCTGGGCAAGGGCGTGCGCAGCTTCAAGGAGGGGGTGAAGGATATGGAGAGCGAGGTGCGAAAAAACATTGAAGACGACGAAAAAGCGATAAGGGAGTAATCGTCTATGGGCAAGCGCCGGCAAGAGGATAGCGAAGATCCCGTGCAGCGGGACATGACGTTCTGGGATCACCTCGAAGCGCTGCGGTGGGTGCTGGTGCGCTCGGCGCTGGCGGCGCTGGTGTGCACCATGCTGGTGTTCTTCAACAAGGAGCTGCTCACGCGCATCATCTTTGCGCCGCAGGACTCCGAATTTATCGTTTACCGCGGCATGTGCAAGCTGGCCACGCTGCTGCACGTCGACGGGCTTTGCCCCGACAACTTTGCGGTGGAGCTGATGAACACGCGGCTGGCTGCGCCATTCTTCACCCACATGACCTCGTCGCTGTACGTTGGGCTGCTGCTGTCGCTTCCGGTGATTATTGTGCTGCTGTGGCGGTTTGTCGCCCCGGCGCTCTACCCGCGCGAGCGCAAGCGCGGCGTTCCCCTCATCGCCTCGTGCATAGCGCTGCTTGCGGCGGGCGTTTCGCTGGGCTACTTTCTGGTTTTTCCGCTTGCGTTCCGCTTTCTGGGCATCTACCATTTTGGCGAGCACGTGGTCAACCGCATAGACCTCACCTCGTACATGAACATTTTTTACACCACGCTGCTGTCTATGGGGCTGGTCTTTGAGATGCCAATGCTGGCCTACGCGCTGTCGCGCATTGGGATAGTAAGCAAGGGTATGCTGAAAAAGTACCGGCGGCACGCCGTGGTTGTCATTCTGGTTATCGGAGCCATCATTACCCCCACCTCCGACCCGTTCACGCTCATGCTGGTGAGCATCCCCATGTACCTGCTCTACGAGCTGAGCATCCGCGTGGCGCGCAGCAAAAAGGTGGAGGCGGAGGAGTAGCACGCTCCCTACCCCGCCACTCCTCCGTGCGCGCAGCTCCCCCCCTCCGCGCGCGCAGCGTAAGCCCGAAAAAATCCCCCCCCCCTCCACCCAACAAAATACCTACAAATGAGGATTGACTTCCGTTGAAGCAAGGTATACCTTTGCGGAATATTTTTAGCACAGCTAACTTTAATCTTTACCGCTATGAATACGCATATGAATACGCAAGCCAAAACGGACAGGAAGGTGGGCAGCCGCGCACGTGCGGCGCAGCGGCGCGCGCTCCGGTCGCTGGCCGTCACCGCAGCGGCGTGCCTTCCGCTGCTGGCAGGCGGGCAGGGCGTGACCGGCAGGGTGGCCGGCTGCGCCGACTACCGTCCGCTCGCGGGGGTATCGGTGCGGGTTGACGGGACGAACGTGGGAGCCGTTACCGGCAGCGACGGGCGATACTCGCTCCCCGAGCTGGAGGCGGGTAGCTACAAGTTGGTATTTTCCTTTACGGGCATGAAAAGCGAAGCTAAAGCTGTTAACCTCACCGCCGGTAAAACGCGCACGGTCAACCTGTGCATGGAGGAAGATATGGTAGCGCTCAGCGAGGTAACGGTGGAGGCACGGCGCGAGCGCAAAGAGCTGACCGAAGCGCGGCAGCAGGGCGTTCCCGTATCAATGATTGACGGGAAAATGCTCGCCGGACGCGGCACGTCCATCGCCGAGGTCATCAACCACCAGACGGGCGTAAAGCTGCGGCGGGTGGGCGCTGTGGGCAGCGAAACGAAAGTCAACGTGCGCGGGCTGGAGGGAAACCGCGTGCAGATTTACATGGACGGGAAACCGCTCAACACGCCCGACGGCTCGTTCAACATCAACGACATTCCCTTGCAGTACATCGACCGGATAGAAATATACAAGGGGATTGTGCCGCCGGAGTTTGGCGGCGACGGGCTGGGCAGCGCCATCAACGTGGTGACAATTGACGCTGAAGAGGCTTTTTACGATATTTCGTACAGCATCGGCTCGTATGGCGCTCACGAGGGCGGCGTCCTTTACAAGCATTATTTCCCGAAGTCAAAGATGATGATGACAACGATGTACGGCTTTGGCTATGCGGAAAACGACTATACTATGGAGTCGCCATACGTGGAGGGATTGACCATAAAGCGCGATCACGACCGCTTCCGCAAGCATCTGGGGGCGGTGACGTTCGACTTCAGGAATACGTACTTTGACGAATGTGAGGTAGAAATACCCTTTTTCTACAGCGACCGGCAGCTTCAAGGTATCCGAACGGATATTCAACATGCCGAAACATCGGGCTGGATGACCGTTTTCACCCCGAAGCTCACGAAGGAGCACTTCCTGACCGACCGCCTCGATATGCGCTTCTACGGCTTTGCGGGATACAGCGTGGCGCACCTGAACGATACCTCTTCCTACCTCTACAACTTCGACGGCACGCGCCTGCCCAACTCGTACCGGGGCGAACTCGGCTCCATCCCCAACCTGTCGAACGACAAATTGCAGGATTACCGCTACACGCTCAACCTGAAATACCGCTTGAGCGAGCACACGCGGGTAAACCTGAACAACGACTTCCGCTTTGTAACCACCGAGTTTAACGACCCCGAAGCCGACCGCTACAAGCAGACAAATTTCAGCGGATACAGCGCCAACGTTACCGGCGTTATCACTTCCCTGAACATAGAGCAACGCCTGTGGAATCGCCTGACGACGCTGCTTACCGCACGAAATTATTTTTACGGGGTGAAGGGGCAAACGGTTGATTTGACCTACGGGATGAGCACCGACGTGATTCACGCCAACGAGCGCAAGTCGGTCTGGGGATACAGCTTGGCCGCCAAGTACGACTTTGCCCCCTCGTGGCTGTTGAAGCTGGCGATGGAGCACAACTACCGCCTGCCCCGAAGCGAGGAGCTGCTGGGCGACCGCGTGAAAATCGTCTCCAACACCCGCCTGCGCCCCGAACAGGCCGACAACTTCAACCTCGGCGTAATGTTCGACCGTTACTACAACAATTTTTCGCGCCTGCAATTCGAGTCAAACGTCTACTTGATGAACGTTACAGATATGATGATGCTTCGCTCAAGCAACGGCTTCCTGTCGAACTACAACCTCGGCAAGGCGCAGCTCTACGGCGCGGATGCGGAGCTGAAATGGGACGTCAACCGCGAATGGTTCGTCATGCTCAACGCCACGTACCAGAAGTCTATCGACAGGATGCGCTACATGCCGGGCAGCAATACGCCAAGCGTGACCTACGGGCTGCAAATGCCGCACATCCCCATCTTTTTTGTCAACTGGTCGGCAGACTACCGCCGCGACAATCTTTTCGGCGGACGCGGGCAGTACAGCCGCTTCTACTACGAGGGCGGATACACCGACAAATACTACTACGGCTACAGCCTGACGCCCACGCAAAGCTACGCCATTCCGAAGTCGGTTGTCCACACCGTCGGGACGGAGTACGCCATTCTCAACCGCCGCGTGCTCTTCTCGCTCGAATGTCACAACATATTTGATACAAAAGAGCTCACCAACCTCAACTATCCGCTGGCGGGGCGCACAGTTCAGGCGAAGGTGAGAATAACGACATTGAAATGGTAAACAAATAACTATTAAATAAATAACTATTAAATATCAAGTAAACATGAAAAAAGCAAATTTAGCAGTAGGTATGATGCTCACAGCAGCAGCATCCTGTTTTGTCGCTTGCGACAAGGAAAACCCCGACGGGGGAAAAACAACGGGCAAAGCCAAGCTTGTGCTTGCCTGCGACATGGCCGTAAACGGCTCGGACGTTGGCTACCTGATACCCGTTACGGAAGACGAGCTGAAAGGTGGAACGGCCGCCCTGAGCCGCGCACACGAGGTGTATAGCAACCCCTACGTCGAAAGGTGGAAAAATTGGGTTTTTCACCTGCCCACCTTCAACGAATCCACCCTTTACCGCTACGCGCGTCAGGACGACGGCACGCTCGTGCAGGACGGCAGCGCGCTGCTGAGCAGCAACGCAGGCGCAGGCCTGTTCAACATGCTGATTCTCTCCGACACGAAGGCATACGTATCGCTGACGCTGATTAACAAAATCGTTGTACTCAACCCGTCGACAATGACCGTCACAAAGGAAATTGACCTGGCCAAGCCGGAGTTTTCGTTCGACGGAGAGGCCACGCCCAACCCCGCGGGCATGGTCTACCGCGACGGCAAGGTGTTTGTCGGCTGCTTTGAGCTCGCCGACATGCCGGTCTGCAACAACGGCGCATACGTCATCGTGATAGACGAGGCCACCGATACGCCCGAAAAGTTCATCAGCGACGCGCGGGCTACGTCGGCCTCGTTTTTCGACAACGAAATGTTCGTCGACGAAAAGGGCGACATCTACATCACCTGCTGGGCGTCATACGGCTACGTCCCCGCCGAGTACGGGCAGAAAGGCGGTTTTCTGCGCATCAAAAAGGGGCAGACCGACTTCGACCCCGACTACTTCTTCAACATCACCGACGGTAATTTCCCCGACATCGAGGGCGGCAAGCTGCAATACGTCGCCTCTATGGAATACGCGGACAACGGCATTGCATACGCTTTCGGGATGTGTCCCGCATTTTCGACGGGCGACTGGGTGAACGACAAAACGCACTACTCGCTCAAAATTGATTGGTACAACCAGACGATCACGCCGCTGCCCCTGCCGCTCACCAACGGCTACTCCTGCTCCATCAGCAAGCTGGGCGACGAAATCCTGTTTGGACTCACGACCACTTCCAACGGAACGGGGCTGTTCTCCTACAACCACCGGACGGGCGAAGCGAGCGTCGCACCCATTCTCAACGCGCCCGGAACGATAGCCGACGTAGCTGTATTTGAATAGCGCTTTGTATAAACCCATTAATTATAGAAAACATGAATAAGATTGGCATTTTTTACGGTTCATCCGGCGGCAACACAGAAGGAGTTGCCAAAAACATTGCAAGCAAGCTATGCGTCAGCGACATTTACGACGTTTGCAAAGCCCAGGCGGGCGATTTAGCCGCGCACGACGTGCTGCTGTTCGGCTCTTCCACATGGGGGCTGGGCGACTTGCAGGACGATTGGGAAGGTTTTATCAAAACGGTAGCCTCAGCAGATTTGTCGGGTAAAAAAGTAGCCCTGTTCGGCTGCGGCGACTCGTCGTCCTACGCCGACACGTTTTGCGACGCTATGGGGAAAATCTATCAGGCAGTCAAGGACAAAGCAACCGTCATCGGTTTTACGGATACGGCGGGTTATTCGTTTGACGCCTCCGAAGCCGTCGTCAACGGGCAGCTTGTGGGATTGGCGCTTGACGAGGACAACGAAAGCAACCTGACGGAGGAGCGCATTGACAGGTGGGTAGAAATAATAAAATCAGCCATTTAGTATGATACGAATCTTTACTTGCAGGAGCTGTTCGAGAATACATCTTGAAATCGGGAATACACAAATCCATTTCAATTCTCCTCACCATTTACAAAAATATTTAGAGAATCTTGATTCGGTTGATGCGGCCTATTTTGCCGCTATCAATCGGGCTAAGGGTCTGGAAAAAGTAATTATTCTTCCGCTGGATAATACCGGAGTCGTCCACTTAGGTTTTACCTTGCAGGAGTTTGAAAATTTGAAGACAACCATTCGCAGCTACCTGTCGGAGGAAAAGAGACAGAAGTCCCCGACCACATTTCGCAGGGTAACTTTGAACGTTCTGGAAGTGAGGCCGGAAGCGGGAGGATGTCCAAATATTTATGCGTTGAAACCATTAAGCTAAAATAAAGATAAGAAAAATGAAAACACAAGCTAAAATCGCCATTTATTGGCTGCTGTTGGGAGTATGCTTCCTGACGCACACACTCCTTCACCTGTACGGGCTGTTCTACGGCGCAGACGTTCGGATACCCGACGCAACGGGCGACGTGCCGCTGGGGACACAGGCGTTCAACACGGTAATCTTCACCGTTACCTTTCTGATGGCGCTGCTGTCGATGAATCTTTCCGGTAGATGTTTCCGGTGGGTATCGTTCGTATGGAGCGCGCTGTTCCTGCTGCTCAACCTCTTCCACTTAGGCGCGACGCTGTTTGTCGAGGCGTTCGACTTGTCGCAGGCATGCCTCCTGAGCTTCGTTGTAGCCGTGAACGTGCTGCTGACGCTTACGCTGTGGAGAATGTTGAAAAAGGACAAAAGGTAGGAGTAGTAAATAACAACAGAGACAGCAACAATGCCGTTTAAAGGGAAGTTCAACAAGCGCGCCGTTGTATCGGTGATATTGCTTATCACGTTCATCATCATGCCTGTATCAGGGAAAATGGTACAGGTATCAGGACGCGACATTTTCTGGGTAACGCTGCACGGATTGTCAGGCCAGCTATTTATAATCGCCGGAATATTTCACATTGTCTTCAACTGGAAGGCATTAAAGCGATACATGGGCGGAAAAAGTAAAACCCGCTGAAATATCGGGTTAGGGCAAAGCAATCCGGCTTGACAACCGTGCAGGCAACTTTTTCTCACGGCCACAAAAAAAAACGAGCCGCGCCAGATCTTACGGGATGGCAACGACTTCTGTTGGCGCAAAGGTACAACCATTTTTTATATCTGCAACATTTGGACAGGTGAACAGCATAACGAATCAATGAAAAAAGTAATAAAACAGTAAAAATATATGAACGAAATTATCTACAAAATCTTCCTGGGAGCGCTGGTGTTGGGGATGAACTTCATCCGCCTGCACTATCAGAGACGCTACAAAACCTCCCACGCGGTAACGGAAGCATCTATCGCGCCGAAGCGGGAAAAGC
>JAIRSZ010000026.1 GCA_031255195.1 Prevotellaceae bacterium
AGCAGGTCGGGGGGCGCAATCAGCGAGTTCACCAGCTCAAAGAGGTTGATGTAGGTGGCGTAGTCGTTGTCCGACATGAGCTGCATGTCGTGCAGGTTGGCCGCAAAAATGCGGGCATCCTCAAAGATGGTGCGGTCTTGCACAACAGAGTTCTCGCTTTTCTGGAGTTCTACGATTTTCTTAAAGCGCCTGCCCAGGAAGTATACCTGCAAGTGAAATGACCAGCGTTGCATGTCTGAGTAAAAGTCGTACAGGTAGGGGTTGTCTTCCTCGCTATCCTCGTACTGAACTTTCCACCCATAGTGCTTCGACAAAAGGCCGGCAAGCGTAGTCTTGCCGCTGCCAATATTGCCTGCTATTGCGACGTACATATAATAATTATAGATTTTAGCGTTCAACTATTAGCCATACATCAATATGGCTAACAGAGAATCGTATACAATATAAAAAGTGCTAAGGTAGACATTTTTTTTCGTTTCACAAAAATAAATTGCAGCAGCGCATGTGCGCGCTTATTCATTATTTTAATCTCATTAAGCTTAATTTGTTCCGGGTATTTTTCAGCGTCTGATTCTGCATATTCTACTCCTTTTGTCAGCGCACCAGTAAGCGATGGCTATATTTTCTTGCGCCTGCTTTTACGGCAACTTTAGCCTCTTTTTCCTGATTTGAGCCGGCGCATGAAAACGCCAACCGCACAGCTTTTGCCGGCAAGCAGGCTTTGGCCGACTGTCGGAAGATTAGTCCGGCATGGTTGGAATTTGAGATAAACCTTTTTCTTCACGCTTCCGCTTTGCTTGCTTTTGGGGCTTAAGCCCAACCAGCTGACAAAATGCTTTTTGCTGGGGAAGCGGTTCCCGACTTTGACGCTGCAACACCCCCACCTTACAACATAAAATTTGTAACAATGTATTCCTGAGCGCGTTGTGTTTCGTGGATTTTTAAAGCGTCAACGCATAAAAATTCTTGCAAAATAAAAAACATTTTGTACCTTTGCAGCCTCATATTTTTTCTCAGACACGCTGACCTATGGTGTAATGGTAGCACAACAGTCTCTGGATCTGTTTGTCTTGGTTCGAATCCAGGTAGGTCAACTTTAGGAAATCCAAGCAACAGCAAGCCTTGCAGCGATGCAGGGCTTTTTTTATGGCGCATAGTGAAATGAATTGTCATGTCACTTTGAATTTCCCGAAGGGAAGCTTACGTCTTCTTTTTGTGCTTCTTCGTCAGCGTTATTGTTCCGTCCTTGATGGGCTCAAACCCTTCGCCAAATACGCCCGTAACGCTGGCTGTGGAAACAAACGCCTTCCGGTCTACTTCGTTGATGATGCGGTAAACGGTGTTGATTTCGTACTTTCGCACCACCAGCAGCAGCACGTTTCGCTCGCGCTTGGTGTACCACCCCTTGGCGTAGAGCATGGTAACGCCTCGCCCCAGCGCCCTGCACACCTCGTCGGCAATGGCCTCGTACTGCTCCGAGAAGATGAGCACCTGCAGGCTCTGCTTTGAGCCTACCAGCAGAGCGTCTATCACGTAGGTGGATACCGTAACCATAATGCCGCCGTAGAGCAGCGACAGGACGGTGCGGTCGGGCAGGAAGATGGAAGAGCCAATGATGACGATGTCGCAGTACAGCAGCACGCGCCCCGGGTTGATGTGCTTAAACTTGTTGACAATAATAGCAATGATGTCCGTTCCGCCCGTATTTCCGCCGCGCGTAAAGGCAATGCCGATGCCCAATCCTTCAAAAATTCCCCCCACGAGCGCCCAGAGCAGCAGGTTTTGCTCCGATTTCACCTGCTCTATCAGCGCGCTGGGGATGGCCTGCGGCAGGTAGTGGAACAGCGCGGCGCTGAGCAAGATGCCGTAGATGGTTTTAGCCCCAAAGTGGCGGCCTATTACCTGCATACCCAGCAGCAGCAGCAGCGCATTTGCCAAAAGGTAGGAGTAGGAAACCTTGAAGCCGGTGGCGTAGTAGAGCAGCGCGCCAACGCCGCCAACGCCGCCGCCCACAATGCCGTTGGGGATGATGAACGCAACCCACGCAAAAACGTAGATGAGCAGGCCTGCGGAGATGACGGCGTAATCTTTCAGTATGTCGAAGTGTTTTTTTTGCATAAGAATAGGGTGAAGCCACCGTGTGTGTGTGTGCGGTCACTGTTCGCCTGCCTGCGGCTCGCGCGCAGAGGCTCTCACGTAGTCGCCCACGCGCAGGCGTATGCGCGACACCTCCTTGCGCAGCCCGCTGATGGCAAGCGTTCCGTCGTCCTTCAGCTCCATCGTAATGTCGTCCTCAAACATCGTCAGCACGCGCCGCATGGGGCTACATGCGCGAAAGACGAGCCTGCCGCCTTCGCTTTTCGCCAGCTTGTATCCGCTCCTCGACATTACCTCGCGCAGCGATCGCTCATGCCGCTCCATGCCGCCTTCCGGCAAAGGCT
The DNA here is from genome assembly GCA_031255195.1 of Prevotellaceae bacterium. Taxonomy (GTDB): domain Bacteria; phylum Bacteroidota; class Bacteroidia; order Bacteroidales; family UBA932; genus JAITMY01. Next base: position 2,442 of record JAIRSZ010000026.1, read on the forward strand.
CTGCTACCGACAGGAAGCCAATGAAGGGGTAGCACACGCCCAGCAGCAGTATCCCCACGAGCAGGCGCGGCGTGAAGAGCGTAGAAAAATCGGGCACGACGGTGAGCGGCTTTCCGCTTATTACGTGCACCAAAACGAACAGCAGCATGAAAAAAATGTAGAAGTACGCCACCTGCTTGACAGCCCTTATGGGGTATCGCTTCCAGTTCATCGCAAAGCTTCGCAAAAATGTTTAACCTTTAAATTTTGTGCCATACAAGCGCAGCAGCCCCAAGCACAGCGCCGTTTTTGTTGCAGAGGTGCGAAAGCAGCAGCTGCGTGTTCAGCTCCGGCAAAAGCTGCCCCTGGCAGGTGCGCCGGTAGTAGTTTTTCAGCATGTTTTCCTTCATCGACTTGCTGGTTGGGTTTAGCAGCAGGTTTCCGGAGTTGGTCAGCCCGCCGTACAGGAATATGGCTTCGGGGCTGCTAAAGGCAACGGTGTTGGCCAGCGCCAGCCCCAGCATTTTTCCGGTTCTCTCGAACACCTCCAGCGCCATGCTGTCGCCCTGTAGCGCGGCGTCGGCAATGTACTTGGGCGTGATTTCGTTGAACGAAACGGCCTTTAGCAAGCTTTTTTCGGTGAAGTAGCGGTGCGACATCACCTCAAAGGCGGTTTGCTTTAGCCCCGTTGCAGAGACGTAGGTTTCCAGGCATCCCTGCCGTCCGCAGCCGCATCGCCGTCCGTCCGGCGTCATGATGATGTGGCCTATTTCGCCCGCAAAGCCGTCGCATCCGTACAGCAGCTCGCCGCCGGCCACAATGCCGCTGCCCAGCCCCGTGCCGAGCGTTAGCAGCACAAAATCTTTCATGCCCCTGGCGCCGCCGTACACCATTTCGCCGATGGCCGCCGCGTTAGCGTCGTTGGTTATCCGAATGGGAAGGTTGGGGAAGTATACTTGCATAAGCTCAACGAAGGGGACGATTTCGTTCTGCCACGGCAGGTTTACCGCAAACTCAATGGTTCCCTTGCTGTAGTTGGCGTTGGGCGCGCCCACGCCCACCCCTGCCAGCTCAACAGGAGCGTGCACCTGATGTTGCAAAACGAACGCCGCTTCGCACAGCGACTTTACAAAATCGGCGGCGCTCACCCCCGAAGTATTCACGGGGGTTGGAATGTTGCTCTCCACCAAAATATTTCCGGCGCTATCTACAAGCCCAAGCTTGGCGCTCGTTGCACCGATGTCAATACCTAAGACGACTTTTTTCATTTTGTTTCCATTAAAAATTGCTCACCGTAAACTTTTTGCAAACATACATGAAAAACCCCGAATTTACAAGCGGAAGCTGAGAATCCTCGCAAAGCTTGTCGCGAGCGTGCGGAGCAAAGGAATCGCACGCCATTGTTAAAAACAAGTGAGAAGCTTGAATAAATCTTATAAATGGCAGCTCAAGCAATCGGCATAGCCACCTCTGAGGGGGAGCGTTAGTGCCAATATGTCGCACTTTACAGAACGCCGCACAAAAATTCTCCACAGGTCAGCGCGCTGATTTAAAACTTTTTTTTATCTTTGCAACCTTACTCCAAGTTATTAAGGTTTCGCAGGGAAGCTGCGGCTTGGCTTTAACACCTGAAAGATTAGGAAAAAATATGGAAAAAGGAAAACTGCCGTTTCGCTTGATTTGGGGAGCGTTTATGTCGCTCGCCTACGTGGGCATTGCCTACCTTGTGCTGTTTACGCCGGCGCTTATTCGCTACAACGAAAACAACGACAGAGGGAACGACCAAAACTTGCTGATACGCGTCGTATTTGGGGTAATCATGCTGGCCTACGGCATCCTGCGCGGCTACAGAACATGCAAGTCGGCGACAGGCGGTGTGATGCAGGATAACGAATAGCAACATAAAGTGTTATGATGAATAAAACAGTAATATTATTTACGGCATGTCTTCTTATCGCTTTTTCGGGGTGCAACCGGAAAAAAATCACGCGGACGGATACGCCCACAAGCGGCGTGGCCGTGCTGACATGCGACGACTGCTACGGCAACATAGCGCAGGAGGAAATAGACGTTTTTGAGGCGCTCAACCAAAAGGCCTTTCTGCTGCCCGTGTACGCCAGCGAAAAGGAGTCGGTGGAGCTGCTGCTGCAGGACAGCGTGCGGCTCGCCATCCTTGCCCGCGACCTGACCGAGTCGGAGAAGCAGGGAATAACAGCCCGCAACCGGCAGCTGGTTCCGCGCTCGCAGAAAATAGGCGTTGACGGCATAGCGCTCATCGTCCACCGGAGCAACCGCGATTCGCTCATCAGCCTCCAAACGCTGCGGGAGGTGATGACGGGCAAAATCACCTCGTGGAAGCAGCTCAACCCCTCGTCGCAGCTGGGCGAAATATTGGTGGTGTTCGACAACCCGCACTCCAGCACGGTGCACTTCATGAGGGATTCGGTGTGCCGCGGGCCGCTGGCCGACGACCGGCTGCACGCCCGGAAAACCAACCAGGCGGTGCTGGACTACGTAATTGAAACCCCCAACGCGCTTGGCGTTATTGGCGTTAACTGGATTAGCAACCCGCACGACTCTACCCAGCTGAGCTTCAACAGCCAAATACGGGTTATGGCGGTTAGCCGGACGCATCCGGCCACGTACCACAGCAGCTACAAGCCCTATCCGGCCTACCTCCACCTGCGCGACTACCCGCTCACGCGCGACGTGTACGTGGTGCTCACCGACCTGAGGGGAACGCTGCTGTCGGGCTTTACCCACTTTCTGGCGAGCGACCGCGGGCAGCGGATCATCCTGAAATCGGGGCTGGTGCCGGCCACCAAGCCCATACGGACGGTGCAAATAAAAGACCACTTTTGACGTTGGCAGCAAACAAGGAACAAATTATAAACTCAATTAATACAAATCTTTACAACAACAAATTTTAAAACAAAAGAAATGAAAAAGCACTTTATCAGCATGTGCCTTGGCGTGACGCTCGGCTCAGCAGCAGTTGCCCAAAATCTCGGCGTAGATTACTTCCTCACCGAGCAGTTTGACAAGGCAAAAGAAATTTTTGAAAGCAAGCTGGGTGAAAATCCGGCGGAATCAAACTACTACCTGGGCGAAATTGCCTACGCAAGCGGCGATACGGCGTTGGCCAGAAGCTGCTACGAAAAAGGGTTGGCGGCCGACCCCGAATACCCGCTCAACAAGGTTGGGCTGGCCAAGTTTTTGCTGAAAGCCGACCAGAAAACAGGCATTAAGACGCTGACAGATATATCGAAGGAAAAGGCAAGCAAGAAGAACGTTGCCGTCCAGGTGGCCATTGCCAAGATTTACTACGAAAACGGGATGACAGCCATGTACGAAAAAGCGCTCAGCGCCGCGGAAAAGGCAAACAAAAAGTCGCCGTTAGTGCCCATGCTGCGGGGCGACATCCTGAAGCTTGCGGACGACGTGGGCGGCGCGGCAGGAGAGTACGAGCAGGCCATAAACCTCGACGAAAGCTACCTGGTGCCCTACATCAAGGCGGCGCAAATCTACGCCGACATCAACCCCAGCTTTGCCATAGAGAAGCTCACCACCGTGCTGGAGATAGACTCCTCCTACCCGCTGACCAACCGCTACATGGCTCGCGCCCTGTACAACGTAGGTCACTATGCCCGCGCCATTGACATACACGAAAAATCGTTCAACATCAACGTGAGCAGCATTGGCGAGCTGACCGACTACGCCGCCGCGCTCTTCTTCTCCCAGCGCTACGACGAGGCGGCAGCGCTAATCGACAAGGGGCTAACGAAGGATTCGCGCGACTTTGTTCTGAACAGGCTGAGGATGTACAGCGCGCTGGAGCAGCAGGACTACGTCAACGGCCTGCCCATTGCCGAAAAATTCTTTGCCCTGCCCCTCGAAAAGAACAAGTACATCCCCCGCGACTACACCACGTATGGGGACATCCTCAGCTTCAACCGGCAGATTGACGCGGCTGTGCAGCAGTACGGCAAGGCTATTGAGCTCGCCACGGATAAGCTGGATATGTACAAAAAAATAGGCGAGCAGCTCAACAAGGCCGGCTACCCGGGCGTTGGCGCCGACTACTACAACCTGTACATTGAGGCTATGGGTGGCGAAGCCGACACCAAGGACTACTACACCATGGGAACTTACCTGTACAAAGCGGCCACCACCATTGTGCGCGACACCACCGTAGATTCGCTCTACGCAGCTAACAAGGCGAACGAATACCTGGTGAAGGCCGATACCACATTTGGCGTTATCACCGAGCGTATGCCCGATAATACGCTGGGATTCCTCTACAGGGCAAGGGTCAACGCTTCGCTGGACCCGGAGACAAGCACGGGGCTGGCTAAGCCGCACTACGAGGCGCTGCTCGCGCTCATCGTATCGAAGGAAAACTACAACCAGGCCTACCGCAAGGAGCTGCTGGAAATATACCAATACTTGAGCTACTACTACTACCTGCAATTTGACGCTAACGGCAACGATGAAGATAAGTCGCAGGTGATTACGTACAGCGACAAAATTTTGGAGTTAAACCCCAACAATGCAATAGCTCAGCAGCTTAAAGAAGCGCTCTCTGCAACGCCCGAAAAGAAGTAGCAGCAGTTTATACACCTGTAGCTCAACAGAATTACAGGTGTATAAGTCTCCTTAACTTTCTATAAGTGTCTTGTAGAGTAGTGGATATCACGCTGTTGTGCGCGATAGGTTTAGTTTTTACAAAAATGGGATTTTGTTGAGAACGAAAAAATTCTTACCTTTGTAGCCGTTTTTGTAAAACATGCGGAAATAGCTCAGTTGGTAGAGCACAACCTTGCCAAGGTTGGGGTCGCGAGTTCGAGTCTCGTTTTCCGCTCACTCGCATAAAGCAAAAGCAAACCGGCTGTTCAAGGTTTTTGAGCAGCCGGTTTGCTTCTATATATGTGGCGTAGGCGATAAACTTCAGCAACTTCGTTATGCAAAAAAACGGACATCTATTATCGGTTTCTCTGTGGCTGCTTGCCGCATCGGTGGCATCGTGGCTGTGCCTCATCTCGCTCGCAGGCTGCGCGCGTATAGCCCACCCGGGCGGAGGGCCAAGGGATTCAGCCCCCCCTGTCTTGCTCAAAACGCAGCCGGAGCAGGGTGCGCTCAACTTCAACAAAAAGCGGGTGTCCATTTACTTTGACGAGTACGTGCAGCTCAAGGAGGCCGACAAGCACTTCCTCATGTCGCCACCGCCTGAGAAGCGCCCTTCGCTCAACATCCGCGGCAAGCGCGTGCAGGTTGACTTCAACAGCCCGCTGCGCGACAGCACCACCTACCTGCTCGACTTCGGCACGGCCATAGTGGACAACAACGAAGGCAACCCCTATAAACCCTACCGCTTTTCGTTCTCCACCGGCGCGTGGCTCGATACGCTGAGCGTTGAGGGGCTGGCGCTCGACGCCTACACCGATCAGCCCGCGAGCAACGTGCTGGTGTACCTCTACGAAAACATGGAGGACAGCGTGGTGCTCAAGCAACGCCCAGACAATATTGCCCGCCCCAACGACAAGGGCGTGTTTCTGGCGAGCAGCCTGAAATCCAAGCCCTACAAAATACTATCCATAGCCGACGCCAACAAAAATTACAAGTACGACATCGGGCAGGAAGCCATCGGGTTTCTTGACCTTGCGGTAGAACCTGTGCCGCTGCTGCAATGGCACGACGACGACGGCGACTCCCTGAGCCACCGCCACGAGGAGCGCGACCTGACGTTGGTGCTGCGCATGTTTACCGAAGATTTTGCCACGCAGTACCTCATCTCGTGCGAGCGTACCCAGCAGCGGGCGTTGAAATTTGTCTTCAACGCGCCTTTTCCGACCATCGACAGCCTCGCCATCGACAGCGTGGACGTGTCGACGCTGGTGCCGGAGTACAGCGCAAAGCACGACACCATCACCTACTGGTTTTCCGACACGGCGGCGCGCGTGCCCGATACCATGCAGCTGCGCTTTAAGTACCTCCGCACCGATACGCTCGGCCAGCTAAGCCCGTTTGCGGAAAAGCGGCGGCTGATTTTTACCGACAAGAAAAAGCAGGAGGCTGCCGATAAGGGCGGAAAGGAAAAATCATCGGGCATTGGCGGGCTGTTCAACCGCCTCGTGGGGGCTGAGGAGGTCGTTGATACAACCCCCCAAAAGCCTGCCCACTGGACGCTCAAGCCCGGCTTTAACACCGCCTCCGCCAGCCCGATAGGAAACGCCTCACTCTCGTTTGGCGCGCTGCCGGTGGCGATAAACCCCGATATGATAAAGTTTGAGGAGCAGCAAATCAACCCGAGGACAAAGGATACATCGTACCTCGACGTGGACTTTTCGCTGGAGCGCGATTCGACCAACCTGCGCCGCTACAGCATTGTTGCAGGCTGGAAGGAGAAGACCACCTACCGCTACATAATGCTGCCCACCACCTTTTGGGATGTTTACGCGCAAACCAACGATACGATGCGGGGCGTTTTCACAACGGTAGACCCCGACAACATGTCGAAGCTGACGCTCAACTTCACCCGCACCGGCGGCAACCCTTACGTGGTGCAGCTTACCGATGCAAAGGGGCAGACGACGCTTCGCCGCGAGCAGCTGAGCGAAGACAAAAAAGTGACGTTTCTCTACGTTGCCCCAGGCTCTTACTGCGTTCGTATAATCAAGGACGACAACGGCAACGGCAAGTGGGATACGGGGTGCTACTTTGAGCGCCGCCAGCCGGAGTACGCCACGTTTTTGAAGGAAAATCCCGAGAAAACAACCTTTGAGATGAAGCCGGGATGGGAAGTAGAGCTGGACGTAGACTTGAAGAATCTGTTTCCAGATAAAGACAGCGAGCCGCTGCCCCTGTCGGAGCCGTAAGTATTGGTACATAATCGTTGCTATTGGTAAGTACGATGAGGGCACGAAAATTTATTTGCACCTAAGCTGCTTCACGGTTTTTTCGGCTGTCCTTCCCCTTTTGGCTTTTTCGGGGCAAAAACAGGGCTGCTGCAAACCGTGCGCTCTGTCGGATAGCGTATGCTGTTTTTAGCAAAAAAACCGTATCTTTGAGGCGTAAAAATCACCTGTTATGAAAGCTGCTAAAACGACAACGTCCAAAACGACAAAATCTGCAAAAGCGGGATTTAAAGATATTTTTTTCAACTCTTGATTCGCATGAGGAGTACCTTGTTTCGTAAAATTTTCATACTGTTTTTGGCGCTTTACTTTGCGGGAAGCGCAGCCGCCTACGCCGAGATATACCTTGGCGGGCGCTACGGCGTTGGGATGACCATGCTGTACTTTATGCCGCACCAAAACGAAAAAATAGAGATGACCCCCATCAACGCGGCGGTGGCGTTCCGCTACTGCAACAGCGAGGCGCAGGACTACGTGCGCTACATGAACCTGATGGTGGAATTTGGCTACGCCGAGCGCAGCTACTCAATGAACACCCGCCCCATTGTCAGCAGCGATACAACTGCCGGAGGCAGGGCAACGCGCGTCTCACAGGTGCTGGAGCTACCATTGGTAATGCAGGCGCGCATACCCCTGTACAAAAACTTTAACCTGCTGGTGACCGGCGTGGTTTACGGAGCATACTACCTCAAGAATACGCAAAAGTACGAGGTTGGCGGAGTTTTGGTGAACGAAAGATTCGAGTACGGGCACTTCGACGGATTTGAGTACGGTGTGGGTGGCGGACTTGGCTTTAGCCTGAGCGTCGGCAAAACCGACTTTGGAGTGGATGCGCGCTACATGGCGGGCATGTCGTACCTTTACAAGCCGACCGTCAGCTCGACGCGATTTTTGTACGAATCCATGCCAATGCAGATTATCATTTCCTTCAGCGTGATGCGAAAAATTTTTTAGCGAAAATTTTAGCGAAAATTTTTTGGCAAAATTTACCGACAAAACAGCATGAAATTCGACGAAGTACACATAGGCAACATACCGCTTGGCGGCGCGCACCCCATCCGCCTGCAATCAATGACCACCACCAATACGCTTGACGTTCCGGCCACCGTGACGCAGTGCATCGCTATTGCCAAAGCTGGCGCAGACTACGTGCGCATCACGGCGCAGGGCGTGCGCGAGGCAGAGGCGCTACAGCAGGTGAAGGCGGCGCTGAAAAAGCAGGGCTACAACATCCCGCTCATAGCCGACATTCACTTCAACCCCGCCGCTGCCGAAGTCGCCGCGCAGTACGTGGAGAAGGTGCGCATCAACCCGGGCAACTTTGTGGACAGAGCCGACGGCACGGACGAGCCTGCCCTGCTGCGCGAAAAATTTGTCCGTCTGCTCGGCATTTGCAGGGCACACGGCACAGCGTTGCGCGTTGGCGTTAATCACGGTTCGCTGAGCGCACGCATGGTGGGCAAGTACGGCGACACGCCGCAAGGCATGGTGGAGTCGGCAATGGAGTTTTTGCGGATTTGCCGCGACGAAAATTTTGACGAGGTGGTGGTCTCCATGAAGTCGAGCAACACGCGGGTGATGGTGTACGCCACGCGCCTGCTGGCGCACTGCATGAAGGAGGAGGGCATGAGCTACCCGCTGCACCTCGGCGTGACTGAGGCTGGCGAGGGCGAGGATGGCCGCATAAAATCGGCGGTGGGCATAGGCGCGCTGCTGGCCGACAGGCTGGGCAGCACCATCCGGGTATCGCTCACCGAAGAGCCGCAGCGTGAAATTCCCGTGGCAAAAAAGCTGGTGCAGTACTTTTCCGCAAAAACCACCCGCCGTCCGCAGCGCGGGGAAGCAGTAGCGCATAATCTTTTCAGCTACGCCAAGCGAAAATCTACGCCGGCAATCGTTGCCCCCGTTGGCGGGAATAACCCCGTGGCGGTGGCTGCCGACCTTTCGCGGCAAAAGCGGGTTACGCGCAGGGACGTAGAGCAGCTTGGCTTTACTTTCGACGGGCAGGCATGGAAAGGCTCTGACGTTACGCCCGACGTCATATACGTTGGGATGAGCGAGGTGGACGATTTTCCGCTGCAAAACCTGCACATCCTGAGCGACGAGGACGAAAACCTGCTGCACTGCACGGTTGATTTCCCGGATGAGGGATTTTTTGACTTCCTGAAGTACAACCCAAAAATGCTGCTTGTGCTTGCGCTAAAAAACGGCGTGAGGCAGCTGGACGAGCAGCGCAAATTTTTTGCAGCGCTGAAAAAAAACGGCGTCGCCAACGCCGTACTGCTGCACCGCACCTACAGCGAGGCCGACTACGAATCCTTGCAGCTGCAAGCCGCCGCCGATTTTGGCTCGCTGCTCATCGACGGATTGGGCGACGGGATTATGCTGTCGCTAAAGCGGCCGTCGAATATTACGGAAACCGTGGCGAGCGTGAAAGCGGAGCAGCGCGGGGCAACGCTGGAGGCCGTTGAGCAAACAGCAACGTTCACCCGAAGCGCAAGAGCGTCCGATTTGGTTGGCACGAGCTTCAACATTTTGCAGGCCGCCCGCGTTCGCTTTAGCAAGACCGAATACATTGCCTGTCCGGGCTGCGGGCGCACGCTTTTTGACCTGCAAAAAACCTTGCAGGAGGTGAAGGCCAGAACATCGCACCTCAAAGGGTTGAAAATTGCCGTCATGGGGTGCATTGTGAACGGCCCAGGCGAAATGGCCGATGCTGACTACGGCTACGTGGGCGCCGGCGCGGGACGGGTATCGCTGTACAGGGGGAAGGTGCGCGTGGCGGCGGGCGTTGACTGCGAGCACGCCGTGGACAAGCTGGTTGCCCTCATCAAGGAAAGCGGCGATTGGCGGTAGCGCACGCAGCGCGGGTGGGGTGGGGCTATGCTCCCCCTTTCTCTCCAAAGCAGAGCAGCGTACCTTTTGCCGTAAGGATAAAAAAAGCGCCTGCAATGACCGCAGGGCTTGCCGTGATGGTTTCGCCCGTATCGTACTCCCACAGCAGCTCTCCGCTTGCTGCGCTCAGCATGGAGACAACGCCGCTTTTGGAGCAGATAATGATTTTATCGCGGCACACCACCGGCGAGCTCTCGCCCGAAGCCCCCTTTTGCAGATACTTCCACCTGATGCTGCCGTCCTCGCGGCTGATGGCGTAGAGATGCCTGTCGTCCGAGAGGACGAAGAGCGTTTTTTTCGACACGGCGGGCACGGAGACAAACGTAGCGCTTTCGCTTGTGGCCTCCGCTATTTTTCTGGAGCGAATAATTTTTCCTTTTTCAATGGCCACCTCGTACACGTTGCCCGAATGGTCGGCAATGTAGCAGCATCCGCCCTCGATGGCAGGCGAGGCGGGGATGTAGGTGTCGAGCTTCAGGGAGTCGGACGGCGCTCCCGCCTCGCTGCTGATTATCCTGAGCCAGGCGTCGCAGCCGCCAAACACGAAGTACCCTTCCCACAGCGCCACCGCCCCGTTGAGGTAGTACCCCGATTCAAACCGGCGTATCAGCTTTCCGCTCTGCCTGTCCACGCAGTAGAGGTAGCTGTCGTAGCTGCCGAAAATTACGGCCTGCCGCCCTTCGATGTCGCCGATGGCCGGTGCAGCCGATATTTGCCCCATCGTTTCAAAGTTCCAAATGGTATCTCCTGTTGCCAGCGATATGGCGCTCATAAACCCGTCTATTCGGCCTGCGTAGAGCACGGAATCGTAAATTGCGGGTGTGGCCTCCACCGCCGTTTGGAAGTCGCAGGTAAAGGCAAGTTTTCCGGCAATATCCACGCCGTACACTTTTCCGCGCTTGTCGCACCAGTACGCCGTTTGGTTGTACACCACGGGCGACGACGATGTTCGTGCGCCGCTTTTGTAGCTCCACAGCAGCGTTGGATTTTTGGGTAGGTTGACGCTGGTGTAGCCGGTCATGGCGGCGTCGCCGCGAAATTGCGGCCAGCTGTGCTGTTCAGCCTCGCCGACGGAGTTGTCCGAGCATCCCCACAGCAGGAGCAGAGGGAGAAAAAGAATCCGATTTTTGAGTGTTGAAATTTGAGTAGAAAGCATAACCTCTAAGCCTGTTTGTTTGTATGTTTGCATGTATGTGTGGCTGTTGGAAGACAGCATTACCTTATTTTCGACAGCGCTCCCGTTGGGCACAGCTCTGCCAGCTCTGCCGTCACGTTGCCGACGCTTTCTTCGGGCAGCATCACCTGCATTGCAAAGCCGCGGTCTTTGAAGGTGAAACCGTTGCTGCTGTTGTAGACGCACAGGCCGCACTTGATGCACTTGGCCTGCTCAAACCACAGCGCTTGGCCTGCCTGTTGCCGCGTTAGAGCGTCAAAGATGCTGCTCTTGGCGTACCGGCTGCTTTTTATGCCGTACTCGGTGGCGTACCGGCGCAGCTTGCAGTCCGCTTTTTTGTCGCAGTCGCAGTAGAGGCAGCCGCTCCGGTTGCCGCGCGCCTGCTGCTGCGCCGCCAGCCGCTTTTTCTCGGAATCGCTAAAGCGGGGGTAGGTAGAGTTGAAAGCCTTAGGCTCAGGCAGCGGGGCAGTATTCTTTTCGTCGTCCGGCAGCAGGGTGGCGTGCAGCTGCGCCGCCATTCTGCGCCCTTCGAGCGTCAGGCGGGCAGGCTGCTTCGATTTGGTTGTCGGCGTTACCCATTCGGGGCTGGGGTTGTCGTGCACGGCGGCAACAACGCCGCTATACTCGCCGGACAGAGGATCATTTGCCGAAAAGACAAACGATATGCCCATTGCCTTGAGCACGGCCAGTTCCAAGCTTAACGTTTCGGCGGGGACTTGCTCTGCCGGAATGTACGGCGCAAGAGCCGCCGAAAATTTTTCGAGCACCGTCACCTCGTACCCCCATTTGCGCAGGTGGTAGGCTGCCGATAGCCCGGCCGGATTGGAGCCGATTACCGCCACCCTTACGCCGTTGCCTGCGGGTCGGCGCACGTTTTCCACGCTTGTTTTGGCCACCAGCGCTTTCTTCACTTCGCGGATGGCAACGGCGTGGTCGAGGTCTCCCCTGCGGCAGATTTTTTCGCACGGAGCGTTGCAGATGTAGCAGAGCGTGGCCGGAATGACGAGGCTATCGCGCAGCAGCTCGAGGGCTTCGCTGTATTGTTCGCTGTCGTACAGACTGTTCATGGCGGCGGGGTTGAATCCTGCCGGGCAGGTCACGCTGCACGGGGCTTCGCAGTCGGCGCGGTGGTCGCTTAGCAGCAGCTCCAGCGAGAGGGTGCGGGCAAGCCTCACCTCGTCGCTCTCGGTGTCCACCTGCATACCTTCGGTGGGGAGGGTGGTGCACGAGGGCACGATTTGCCCCGTGGCGCAGTTCTTCACGGCGCACACCATGCACGAGGATTGATGCCGCGCGCTGGCCGCGTAGCACAGCGAGGGAACGGAAAACCCCTCGCGGCGGGCAACCTCAATGAGGGTCTCGCCCTTGTTGACGGCCACTTCGCGGCTGTTTAGCGTGATGTTCATTGGAGGGGGTAGAGAGAAAAAGTTTCAGTGAAGGAGTCCGGTTTGCCGTTGCGGTAGGGTTTGCGACGGGTTAATTCGTTGCCAGCGGCCACCTGAACGTTTTGTTGAAGTCCTCCCACGAGGTGTTTCTGCTGGGGTCGTACCACGCTTCGCCAATGTACACCATGAAGGGGGCAAACTGCTCCGGCGGGAGGTAGCCGTTCTGCACGTGCAGAATCTGTACTTGCTCGTTCATGAACACCACCGTTGGGTAGCTCATCTTGCCGTTTAGCAGCGACGCCGCCAGCGTGTGCGTTGAGCGGGGTGCGCCGTTGCCCGGATTTACGAACATGTGCCCCTGAAACCGGATGGTGTCGTAGGCTTCGGCGTTGAGCTTAACGGAGTAAAAGTGCCGGTTCATGTACTCGGCAATTTCGGGGTTGGCGAAGGTATTTCTGTCGTACACCTTGCACCACCCGCACCAGTCGGTGTACACGTCGATGAAGATTTTTTTTGGTTGCTTTTTGCACAGCTCCACTGCCTCTTCAAATGTGTGCCACTTGATTTGCGCCGTTACCGTTGTTGTTGCGCCGATTGCTGCAAGCAGCAGCGCTGCCGTTATCTTTTTCATGCTTAAAAAAATTTTTTTTGCTTAGAAATGTGTCAGGTTTTGCAAGGTGCGCCTGCATACAGGGGACAAATATACCCGTAAAACATATTGCAGTCCAAATAATTAGCATTTATTATTGTTAAATATAGTTGCCGGTGTCGTTTATTTTAACTATCTTTAGGCTTCAAAATAATCGCAAAATTGCTGAATTTGAAAATTAAAAAAACCGAACAAATGGGAAAAGACATTCTTTCGCTGCAACCGGCTCGCCTGTGGCAGCATTTTTACGACCTGACGCAAATTCCGCGCCCCTCGAAGAAGGAGCGGAAAGCGGTAGATTTTGTGGCCTCCTTCGGGCGGCAGCTGGGGTTGCCCACCGAGGTTGACGACGCAGGCAACGTGCTTATTCGCAAGCCTGCCACCAAAGGCATGGAGGGGCGCAAGGCCGTAGTTTTGCAGGCGCACCTCGACATGGTGCCGCAAAAAAACAGCAGCACCGTGCACGACTTCGAGAAAGACCCCATCGACGCTTACGTTAGCGACGGGTGGGTGTGCGCGCGCGGCACTACGCTTGGCGCCGACAACGGCATTGGCGTGGCGGCTATCATGGCCGTGCTCGAGGCCGCCGACATTGAGCACCCAAGCATTGAGGCGCTCTTCACCGTGGATGAGGAAACCGGCATGAGCGGCGCGCAGGCCATGCAGCCCGGACAGGTAAAGGGCGACATTCTGCTCAACCTCGACTCTGAGGAGGAGGGCGAGCTGTGCGTGGGCTGCGCCGGTGGATTGGACGCTACCTTCACCGCCACCTACGACGAGCAGGAGCCTGCCGCAGGCGAACCCTTCACCCTCAGCATTACGGGGCTGAAAGGCGGGCACTCCGGCGTGGACATTGCGCTGGGGCGCGCAAACGCCAACAAGGTCGTTGCGCGCGTCTTGAAGCGGATAGCCGAAAAGCACGGCGCGCAGCTCGCAACGCTCGAGGGCGGCAGCCTGCGCAACGCTATTCCGCGCGAGGCTTTTGCCCTTGTCGTTATTCCCAAAGGCTCGGTGGATGCGGCGAAGCAGGAGGTGGCGACGCTTGCGCAGACCATTGTCGACGAGTACGCAGCGGTGGAGGATGTTCGGGAGGTGAAGATAGCGCTTGAGCCGGCCTCCGCCGCCCCGAAGAAGGTTGTAAATGCCGCCTCGCAGCGCGCGCTGCTCAACGCTATTCTGGCCTGCCCCAACGGTGTTGTTCGCATGAGCGACGCCATTCCCGGCCTCGTGGAGACCTCCACCAACCTTGCCATTGTGAAGATAGGCGATGGCAAAATGTTGGCCTCGTGCCTGCTCCGCAGCTCGGTGGACAGCGCCAAGGAGCACCTGGCGGAGTGCATGGAGTCGGCGTTTTCGCTGGCCGGCGTGCAGAGCCGCTTCACCGGAGGCTACCCCGGATGGAAGCCCAACCCCAGCTCGGCCATTCTGAATGAGATGTGCCGCCTGTACGAGGAGATGTTTGCCGCAAAGCCGCATGTGCGCGCCATACACGCGGGGCTTGAGTGCGGCCTGCTGGGTGGCGTGTACCCCCAGCTCGATATGATTTCCTTTGGCCCCACCATTGTCTACCCACACTCGCCCGGCGAGCGCGTGGAGATAAGCTCCGTTGAGAAGTGGTGGAGCTTCTTGCTGGCAACGCTCAAAAACACGCCTGCTGCGTAGGCGGTCATCCGGTAAATATAACAAACCGCAAACCGCCATGATGCTGTTGACAGTAAATTCGGCCATGTTTTTACCCGCCATACCACAAAATGGTGCGGCGGGTAAATCTTGGCACGATTTTTGCCACACACACACACACACACACACACACACACACACACACACACACACACACACACACACACACACACACACACACACACACACACACACACACACACACACACACACACACACACACA
>JAIRSZ010000064.1 GCA_031255195.1 Prevotellaceae bacterium
TTTCAATTGCCTTTCAAACTATCATACATTATTTTAACATCACGTTTAACGGGTTTTCTATCGCCAAATCAAACTCAATTCGCAAAATCCAACTTTCGTTTGTACATTTGCGGCATGAAGCGAAAAAATCTCCCCCTTTTAGAGCAGGTAACCATTACCGATGTGGCTGCCGAGGGCAAGGCTATGGCGCGCGTTGACGGCATGGTGCTGTTTGTGCCGTTTGCCGTGCCCGGCGATGTTGTCGACGTGCAGGTAAGCAAGCGGCGCAGCAGCTTTATGGAGGGCTACGTTACGCGGCTCGTGTCGCCGTCGCCGCAGCGCGTTGCCCCCTTTTGCGAGCACTACGGCATCTGCGGCGGCTGCAAGTGGCAACCCCTACCCTACCCCGAACAGCTGCGGTGCAAGCAGCTGCAAGTGGAAGAGCAAATGGCGCGGATAGGAAATTTCCGCGACGTAAAAGTATCCGAAATAGCGAGCGCAGAGAAAACAGCCTTCTACCGCAACAAGCTGGAGTTCACCTTTTCGCACAAGCGGTGGCTCACCCGAAGCGAGGTTGACACGGACACTCCCATCGACGACCCGCAGGCGTTGGGATTCCACATCCCCATGAAGTTTGACAAGGTGCTTGACGTAAAAAAGTGCCACCTACAGGCCGACCCGTCGAACAACATCCGCCTTTCCGTCAAAAAGTTCGCAATAGACCGTGGGCTGGAGTTCTTCGACCTGCGGGCGCAAACAGGGCTGCTGCGCAACCTCATCATCCGCACGTCGAGCACGGGCGAGGTGATGGTCATCGTTGTTTTTTACAGGAATAGCGAGGAGCAAATTGCCCTGCTCATGCAACACCTGCAACGCTCGTTTCCGCAGATAACATCGCTGCTCTACGTGGTCAACGGCAAGTGCAACGACAGCATTGGCGACCAGGAGGTAGCGTGCTTTGCCGGACGCGACCATATTTTTGAGGAAATGGAGGGGCTACGGTTCAAAATCGGCGCAAAGTCGTTTTACCAGACCAACTCCGAGCAGGCCTACAAGCTCTACTGCATAGCGCGCAGCTTTGCGCAGCTGAGCGGCAGCGAGGTGGTATACGACCTCTACACCGGCACGGGCACAATTGCCTGCTTTGTGGCCAAAAGCGCAAAAAAGGTGGTGGGCGTGGAGTACGTGAAGGAGGCCATAGACGACGCCCGCGCAAACGCGCAGCTCAACGGCATAGACAACGCCGTGTTCTACACCGGCGACATGAAAAACGTGCTCACCGCCGACTTCGCCGCGCAGAATGGCCACCCCGACGTGGTAATTCTCGACCCGCCACGCGCAGGCATCCACCCCGACGTGGCGCAAACGCTGCTAAAAGTGCAGCCGCGACGCATTGTTTACGTGAGCTGCAACCCCGCAACGCAGGCGCGCGACATGGCGCTCCTTGCACCGCTGTACGACGTTACCGGCATCCAGCCCGTAGACATGTTCCCGCACACGCACCACGTAGAAAATGTGGTGGCGATGAGAATTAAAGGGCTAAGCGTTGAGCGTTGAAGAAAAGAAAAAAGGCTTACTTCAACAGTAAGCCTTTTTCTGTATTCGGTGCAAGTATTTACTTCACCTTTGTGTAAATGCGCTAACGCTTATTTTACCGTTGCCATGTGTGCAATGAGGTCAAGCACCTTGTTGGAGTATCCCCACTCGTTGTCGTACCAGGCAACGAGCTTCACAAAGTTGGGGTTGAGGGATATACCGGCCTTTGCGTCGAACACCGATGTACGTTTTTCGTGAATAAAATCGGACGAAACCACGTCGTCTTCGGTGTATCCAAGTATGCCCTTGAGGTCTCCGTCGGCAGCTTTTTTCACAGCAGCCTTTATCTCGTCGTAGGAGGCGGCTTTTTCTAAGCGGCAGGTGAGGTCAACCACCGAAACGTCGAGCGTTGGAACGCGGATGGACATACCCGTAAGCTTGCCGTTGAGAGCCGGAATAACCTTTCCTACAGCTTTTGCAGCGCCGGTGCTCGACGGTATAAGGTTGCCTGCGGCAGCGCGTCCGCCGCGCCAATCCTTTGCCGAAGGGCCGTCAACGGTCTTCTGCGTAGCGGTGGTAGCGTGTACGGTGGTCATCAAGCCTTCTACCAGGCCAAAGCTGTCGTTGATAACCTTTGCCAGCGGCGCCAGACAGTTGGTAGTACAGGAGGCGTTTGAAACGATAGTCTCGCCCTTGTACGCTTTGTTGTTTACCCCGCAAACAAACATCGGGGTGTCGTCCTTGGAGGGAGCGGACATTACCACCCGCTTAGCCCCCGCGTCGATGTGCTTTTGTGCAAGCTCCTTGGTGAGGAACAGTCCGGTAGATTCTACCACGTACTCTGCACCTACTTCACCCCACTTCAGGTTGGCGGGGTCTTTTTCCGAAGTTACGCGAATGGCGTGGCCGTTGACAACCAACATGCCATCCTTCACCTCAATAGTACCTTTGAACTGCCCATGAACAGTGTCATAGCGCAGCATGTACACCATGTAGTCAACGCTTATCAGGTCGTTGATACCTACAATCTCAATGTCATCGCGCTCTTCTACGGCGGCGCGGAATACCAAACGGCCAATACGACCGAAGCCATTAATGCCTACTTTAATCTTTCCCATGTTGTTATTCGTTTTTTATGGGTTCAGTTTACCCTGTTAAAAATTGCTGCAAAGTTACATATTCTTGAGGGATTCAGCGCAATAAAAAAGGTTAACCTTTGTAATTTTATCAATAAAAATCCGAGCCACCGCCAACTACTCTTTCGTGCTCCAGCAGCCAATATTTGCGCCACAAGCCGCCTGCATAGCCTGTCAAACTGCCGTTTTTTCCTATCACCCGATGGCAGGGAACGACGATGCTCAGGCTGTTTTTCCCGTTGGCCAGCCCCACCGCCCGCACCGCCTTTACGTTGCCCATGCGCAACGCCTGCTCCTCGTAGCAGATGGTTTCGCCGTAGGGAATTTTGCTCAACTCGCGCCACACCCGCTGCTGAAACTCCGTGCCCGTCTGCGCTACAGGAAAGTCAAACGTCCGCCGTCCGAACTTAAAGTACTCCCTCAGCTGGGTGGCACACTGCACCAGCAGGGGCAGCGGCTCGCCGGTGGGAATCGATTCCTCCTTTTCCCCCACAAAGGATATGCCGGTGATTGCGTGCTCGTCGGCGGTAATCTTTACCCTGCCAATGGGCGAAGTGTAGTAGATGAACGACTTCATAGCTCAACGTTTTTAGTCAGGTTTTAAAAAAAATTTTTTACATGAAAACTCAGGCGCTCCAAGCGCGTGAGGTAAAAATCGACGCCACAAAATGGCGCATGTGAGCGTTTATAGCCCTTAAATGGTTACATTTCAATTTGCCGCAAAAAACATATAGCGTGGGAAATTTGGACTTCAAGAACAGCGCAAATTTCTATCTTATATTTTGAGCGCAAAGGTACATAAAAAACCTTAGCTTTGAAGCGCATGAGGTATAAAATCAAAACCCCACACCACCCTGCTACCGCTGCACTCGGAGCTTATTGAAATGTAGCCGCCAACAAGTGATGTTTTTTGATTTGTCGGGCAGGTTTTGTAACTTTGCTGCTCATTTTTGCCGAGAACAAAAAGCAAAAACAGTTAAAACAGCAAATGAAAAATAACGAATCTTCACAAACGTCTGCGCTCACCGCATACTCGGCATCGGCAGGCTCCGGAAAAACGTTCAGGATTACGCGCGAGTACCTGAAGCTGCTGCTGAAACACCCCGGCACAACAAGAGCCTACCGCAATATTCTGGCGGTAACGTTTACCAACAAGGCTACCGAAGAAATGAAAGGGCGCATTGTCGCTGCGCTCAACGAGCTGGCATGCAACGATAAGGATAAGCTGGACAGCTTTTGCAAAGAGCTCATCGACGAAGGAATCTCCATACAGCCCGCCGAGCTGCAACAGCGCGCCATCAACGTTAGAAACAACTTGCTGCACGACTACTCCCGCTTTTCGGTTTTCACCATCGACAAGTTTTTTCAGAAGGTGCTGCACGCCTTTGTCAACGAGGCCGGGCTGCATCCGGGTTTTGCCATAGAGCTCGACACCGACCGCCTGCTGGAGGAGTCGGTGAGCGCCGTAATGGAAAACGCCGGAGGCGACCAGCAGCAAATGGGCTGGCTTATGCAGCTGGTGCAGCAGCGCATTGACGATGGAAAATCGTGGGACATGAAAAAGGAGCTGCTGACATTGGGAAGAGAAATTTTTAAAGAATCTTTCTGGCAGATGAACACAGCCATAGGCGAATCTCTGAACGACAAAACTTTTTTGCAACGCTACAGGCAAAAGTTGCGCACACTGCAAAAAGAGGTGGATGACAAAATGCAGGATATTGCCGCAAAAGCACAGGCATACCTTGCAGCACACCAGCTCACGGAGGAAGATTTCAAAGGAAAATCGAGAGGCTTCATAGCGCATTTTCGGAAGATAGCGCGAGGGGAGTACGAGCCAAATGCCACCACCCGCAAGGCGGTGGACTGCATTGAGGAGTGGGCTTCAAAAGGAGCAGACAGCACAAGAACTGCCGCCGCATACGATCGGCTGAACCCGCTGCTGGCACAGGCATGCCAACTGTGGCGCGACAAGTCGTCGGACTACCTGACGGCTGAGGTTATCCTCAAAAACTTTATGGTGCTCGGCCTGCTTACCGACATTGCAAAGCAAATGCGCAGCATTGCCAACGAAGACAACCTAATGCCCATAAGCGATTCGGTACACCTTATCCACAGCCTGATAGACGGAAGCGACGCGCCCTTCATATACGAAAAAGTGGGGAGCGTCTACCGCACCTTTATGATAGATGAGTTTCAAGATACTTCGGCGGGACAATGGGACAACTTTCGCCCGCTGGTGAACAACAGCCTCGCGGAGGGTCACCTGAACATGGTGGTGGGCGACGTAAAGCAGAGCATTTACCGGTGGCGCAACGGCGATTGGCGTATCCTGGCCTACAAAATTGACGAAGACCTGAAGGAATTTGGCAAAATTAACCGAAAATCGCTGGACAAAAACTTCCGCAGCCTGCCGCAGGTGGTAGAGTTCAACAACGAGCTTTTCCGCCGCCTCTCGGCGAACCTGCAGGAGGAGCTGAACGCAACGCTCGACGAGGCGTTACCGGACAAAACCCGCGAAAGGCTATCAACAATACTCTCCAAAGCCTACACAGATTGCGCACAGATTCCACAAAAGGAAACGGACAGCAAAGGCTACGTGCGCGTAGAATTTGTTGAAGACAGCGAGGAGAAACAGGCCTCCGAAATCATACTTGAGCAACTGCCGCTGCTGGTTGCGACGCTGCAAGACAGCGGCTACAGCGCAGGCGATATAGCCATCCTCACGCGCAACAACAGGCAGGGGCAGGCGGTGGCCGATGCGCTCATTCGCCACCGCTGCTCGTCGGGCGATACAAAACACTGCTTTGACATCGTATCGCAAGATTCGCTATTCCTGAATGCCTCTCCGGTGGTAAGGATGGCCATAGCGCTGCTGCGCATTGCGGCAGGCCAACAAAACACCATCAACGAAGCGTTCCTGAGCAACGAGCTGGCGCACCACGCCGGAAGCGACACTCCGGCAAATATGCACGCCATTTTCTTTGACAGAATCAGCAGGGAGGAGCACGCCTTTCTGGAAAGCCTCACGCTCAAGTCGCTGCCGGAAGCTTTTGAAGCCATCATCCGGCGCTACAAGCTGAACGAACTCCGAGAAGAGCTGCCGTTTCTGCAAGGCCTGCACGACATAGTTGTCAGCTTTTCCAACCGCAAGCTCTCCGACGCCGCCGCTTTCCTTGCGTGGTGGGACGAGAACGGGAAGTCAAAGCCGCTGCACAGCCCAGAAGGGCAAAACGCAATCACCATTGCCACCATTCACAAATCGAAAGGTTTGCAATACAAGGTGGTGATAGCGCCGTTTGCCAGCTGGGAGCTTGACACAAAAACCGGCAGCACGGTGTGGATGCAGCCCGCCACCGCCCCGTTCGACGAGCTGCCATACGTTCCGCTATCGTACACCGACCGGCTCAGGCACACCATCTTCGGCAAGCAGCAGAGCGAGGAAAAGGCGCAGGCGTGCGTTGACAGCCTGAACTTGCTGTACGTTGCCCTGACGCGGGCTGAGGAGCAGCTGTACATATTTGCTCCGCTCAAAAGTAGCCGCAGCGACGGCGAACGCAAGCCCCCAAAAAACATGGCGGATGCCATGATCAACATCTTCACCGGTTTGCCGGACAGCAGCAGCGTAAGCTTTGGCGCGGCCACCGGCAGGAGAACATCAGACATGGTCTGGGAGTTTGGACAGCTCGAAGCTGCGCACGCCGAAGGCTGCCCGCAGAGCGGAAAGATGAACATTCCGCTCTGCGAATACCCGTCAACCTCGTTTACCCCCAAGCTGCGCCTGCGCTACGAGTCGCGCGAGCTGTTCGAGCAGGCGGAGAGGGGACAGCGCACCTCCGGGTTGCTGAAGCATAAAATCTTTGAGCGGCTGCGCACGGCCAACGACGTAGCGGCAGCCATTGAGCGCCTCGTGAGGGAGGGCTGGGCGGCACGCAGCGAGGCCAGCGCCCTGCAACGCGAGGTGGAGGCCGCCCTCGACCACCCGCAGGCGCAGGCGTGGTTCGACGGCAGCTGGCAGGTTTACGCCGAAGCCGAAATTCTGCTGCCCACCTCCGACAACGCTCCGGTCAAGCGCCCAGACAGGGTGATGGTGCGCGACGGGCACGCCGTGGTGGTGGACTACAAGTTTGGAAACAAAACCGACGCCAGCTACATCCGTCAGGTTGAGGGATACGTTGACTCGCTCCGGCAAATGGGCTACAGCAGCGTAGAGGGCTACGTGTGGTACGTTAGCCTTGGCACGGTGCAAAAACTCGGCATGACGTAACTTGTGATTATATCACGCAGGACAAAATATCCGCAAATTTCCTATTTTGTCTTATTGCCTGTAATTGAATACTCGGAATGATGCAGCGCGCGCGAGGCACGAGCGTGCGTAGCGTCGGAATGACGGCGACAGGGGGCGCAGGGACTTTGCCGCTTGCAGTGTCCCCGTCGCCGCTTACCTTGTAAGGTCGTCGGGCGGGAAGAAGGCGTCTTTTATTTTGTCAATGCGTTCTGCTATTACATACTGAGGCTGCTCGACGGCAAGCGCCTGCTGCCTGCATGAAGGCTGTATGGCGCGGCGCGTAATATCGTAGCGCGAGCTTGGGCGGAGGTGAGGCTGCCACGAAAAACCTTTAAGCGTAAGCTCCTTGACGTTAATATCGGCGGGCGGTATCAGCTTAGAATCGGAGCTGACGGAGTAGTTGATTTTTTGGATAGCCCTGTTTTTGATGTAAAAAGAGATGTCAATGCTGCTAGCCCGCAGCACATTGCTCAGCTTCATGCTGTCGCGCGCGTAGTACACCGTTTGTCCGTTGCCAAAAACCTCCACCTTATAGAGGTCGTTTTGCGCAAAGTGTGCCACAATAAGCGATCCCTTTATCTGGTTGTAGTAAGCTTTGACGCTGTCGTCTAACGAGGCAATAAACCCCGCGTCGATCATGTCAAGCCGGTGCAGCTGGTTGTTTTTTTGGTAAAATTCCATCTTGTTGGCGCTCATCTGCGTGTTCTCGTTCCAGAGGATGGGGTTGTAGAACATTTCGGCGAGCGAATCGATAGCGCTATACGCCATAGAGTCGCACACGCCCTGTATGTCAGGGTGGAAAAACTTTACGCCAAAAAAGGCGTGCATATACTTACGGGTGCTGTCGAGCATCATGGTAGCCGAGTCGGTGTTGGCAACGCGCCGCACGAGCAGGGTGTCGGCCTTGATGAACATGGTGTCGTCCTCCGGTTTGTCGGAGAAGAGCAGGGCAGCCGGGTCGTTGGTCATGTAGGCCAGGTCGCGGTCTTCGTAGAGCTTTGCGTAGTCGCCAAGCGACATGGCGTGCTGCGCAGAGTCGTAGAGCTGCACGTTGCCAAACATTTCGCCCTCCTTCTGCGCGCGGTAGTAGTGTGCGCTGTCGCTCCACGACTCCTGCTTGTCGCTCATCATGTAGGCGTGGTCGGCCATAAAGAAGTGGTCGTTGGGTCTGTTGTAGTATCCAAGCCGGAAGGAGAGGAATACGTCCTCGTGCCATACGTAGGTCTGCTTGAAGAAGGTGGCCACGTCCTGCTCGGTGAGGTAGTGCAGCGAATCTGACTTGATGCGGTAGTCCTCGCTCTTCATTTCAACTTTGGTGTTGAATATGGCCAGCTTCTGCCCGGAGTAGTAAGTGCCCTCGTCGCTCTCCAGCTGGCTTTGCCCGTTGTCGATAACGCCGCCATTGGAGAAAACCGCAGTGTTGGTTGCCGTGTTGAAGTCCAGGAGCTGCGTGCGGAGGCGCGTTTTGCCGTCGAGCAGCGTAACTAAGCGTCCTCGCACCCGCCCAACGTCGGTGTTGCCCTGGTAGTCCATGTAGTCGCCAAAGAGCCAGGTGGTGTCCTTGTTAACCACCACCCGTCCAAAGGCTTCAAAGTGGTTGCCCTGGTAAACGTATGCGCTGTCGCAGGTCATAGTAGCGCCGTTGTGCAGCAGCTGTACGTTGCCAATAAGACGGTTGCCGGTTTCTTCGCCTTTTTTCAGGCTACGCAAAAAGTCGGAGTGCTTGACTTCTACCCTTCGCTTTTCGGCAAAGGCGTTGGCGGCGGTGCAGGCAAAAATCAGCGCAAGCCCCCAGCGGATAATTGTATTTGACGTTACCTGACCCATTCCTTGCGGTTAAAGTTACAGTGGCACATGTCCGGCTCAATGAAAATGTAGGCCGACTGTACGTGCTTGTCCACCCAGGCGTCGAATGTCGCCTGCTGCTTTCTGTTTTTTGCAATGTCGTGTATCACCATGTAGTCCTGCTCAAAGTTGGCGCGGTGCGAAGGGATAAATTCCTTAAGCTTTATGATTTTGAAAATGTCGTGTCCTGAGTTGTCCTTCGATTCAAAGGGGGTAGAAAGCTCGCCCTCCTTCATGTCGCGCAGCACGTAGTAGTCGTTGGGGATGAGCTGGTCTTTCTCGAAGCGGATGGACAAGGTTTGCTGGTTGACGACATACCCACCGCTCAGGCGCGTATTTTTGTCCTCGGAGTAGAGCACCACCCCGCGCTCAAACGATATGCTGTCGCTGCGAATCAGCGCGGCCACGCTGTCCAGCAGGCGCGAGGCCTCCTGCTGCGTTTCGGTGGAGAATGTTGGGCGTATGAGGATGTGCCGCACGTTGGCCATTTCGTCTCTTTTTTCAATCATCTGTATGATGTGAAAGCCAAACTCTGTTTCTACGATTTGCGAAACCTGCCCGGGCTTCAGGGCAAAGGCAGCGTCGGCAAACGGCTTTGTAAGCTCCTCCCGCAGGCGCATTCCCAGCTCTCCGCCGCGCCGCGCAGAGGCGAGGTCTTCGGAGTACATCACCGCGAGGGATCGGAAGTTGTCGCCGTTCATCACGCGCTCGCGCAGCTCCAGCAGGCGTTCGCGCACCTGAAATCGCACTTCGCTTCCCGAAGGCGGGTACTTTGCAATTTGCTGTATGACGTACTGGTCGGGCACCATAGGGAAGCTGTCGCGCGGCAGCGACTTGTAGAACACCTCCACATCGCGCGGTGTTATCAGCACGGCCGATACGATGTTCATCTGCATTTGCTGCGTGAGGCTTCGCTCCCGCATCTGCTCCGTCCACTCTTCCTTAATGCGAAAGAGAGGTTTTCCAAAGTACTTTTCCAGCTCCTGCGTGCTACCCAGCTGCGCCGTAATGATTCGGATGCGCTGCTCAACCTCCTGCATCACCATCATGTCATTTTCCTTCAGGCTGTCCAGCTTAGCCTGGGTAAGCAGCAGCTTTTGCAGCAGCAGCTGCTCAAAAACGCTGCACCGCACGTCGCCGTCCACCTGCTGACCTTGCGCCCGGAGCTGCATCAGCTCCACCTCCACGTCGGATTCCAGCAGCGCCTCGTTGCCCACCACGGCCAACACCTTGTCCAGCACATTTTGCTGTCCGGTTACAGTGCTGAACGTAAAGCATAGCGCCAGCAGGATAAATTTTTTCGGCTTTCTCATGTTATAAATCAACTACGACTTTTTTAATTTATAAAGTATATTTTAACAATATTTTTTTCCACTGCTTCCTGCAACATGCGCTGCTCCAAGCTTTGTATCATGCTGTCTTTTCGCCGGTTCAGTATCATCGTTTTGATGTTGCCGTACTCGTACTCTAAGGGGGCAATAGCGCCGCGCTCCAGGAAATCGCGAATTGAGACGAGGTGGACGTATATGTCGTCCACAACCTCTATGGACTTTCCCCTTGCGGCCATATCTTCGTACCCACCCTTTCGGGCTGGGAGGTCTTTCGCCAGCTCGTCCATAGTCAACCAGCGGTTGCCGTAGTAGTCGAACTTGAGCGCGGCCTGCCGGCACAAGTCCTCCAGCTCCGTAATGTCCTCCGGCCTGCTCGATGTGTATATTTTTCTGATGCGGTTAAGGTAGGGCGAATTTTTTCGGAGCTTGATGAGCAGCACACGCGCTACAGGCCGGCTGAGGGTGAGATGCTGCCTGTTTTCGTTGTAAAAAGACTCGCACTCGTGCTCCGATATTACCGTATCCACGCGCTCAACGTACTCCTGCTCGTAGCGGTACACCAGCAGCGATCTGCGGTAGTCCTCCAGCAGCGCCGACACATCTTTCTGCCGGCTACTCAAATTTTCCTCGGCAAGGCGAAGCAGCAGATGCTGCCTTACCCACATATCCACGCAGCTGCGCAGGATGTCCAAGCTGTCCTCTGCGGTGATGTTCGGCGGAAGCCTGTCCGCCACATCCTCAATGTACAACTTTTTGTTCTCCATCACGGCCAGCAACCCCTGCTGCCGCATCCGCTCCTCCTGCCGCATCCGGCCTGTATTTTCACACGAAAGAAGCAACGCCGCAGCGGATAAGCCAAAACATATTTCAATGAAGATTCTTTTCATTTCATTGTCTACCTGCTATAGTTAGGCGCTTCGCTGGTTACCATAATGTCATGCGGGTGGCTCTCCGTCATGCCAGAGTTGGTAATGCGTACAAACTTTGCCTGCTTTAACGCCTCAATATCTTTTGCGCCGCAGTAGAACATTCCGGCGCGCAGGCCGCCCAGCATCTGGTAAACCACCTCCGCAAGAGTTCCCTTGAACGGCACTCGCCCTGCGATGCCTTCGGGCACAAGCTTCTTCAAATCGTCCTCCTCTGCCTGAAAGTACCTGTCCTTAGAGCCGTGCTGCATAGCCTCAATAGACCCCATTCCGCGGTAGGATTTGAACTTCCGCCCGTTGTAGATAATCGTTTCGCCGGGGGACTCCTCCACGCCTGCAAACATCGACCCTGCCATGATGCAGTCCGCGCCCGCAGCCAGCGCCTTTACAATGTCGCCGGAGTAGCGAATACCGCCGTCGGCAATAACGGGGATGCCAGAGCCTTTGAGCGCCTTTGCCACGTTGTATATGGCCGAGAGCTGCGGCACGCCTACGCCCGCAATGATGCGCGTGGTGCAGATAGAGCCGGGTCCAATGCCCACCTTCACCGCGTCAGCGCCAGCGTCGGCGAGCATCCGGGCAGCCTCGGCGGTGGCGGTGTTGCCCACCACCACGTCGATGGACGCATACTGCTGCTTCACCCGCCTGAGCAGCCCCACCGCGCCGGGCGTGTGTCCGTGCGCCGTATCAATGGCAATGGCATCCACGCCGGCCTCCACCAGCGCAGCCACCCGCTGCATGGCGTCGGAGGTAATGCCCACGCCCGCCGCCACGCGCAGCCGCCCCATGCCGTCCTTGCTGGCGTTGGGGTTATCCTTCACCTTGGTCAGGTCTTTGAACGTAACCAAGCCTTGCAGCGTATCGTTTTCGGCGTTCACCACCGGCAGCTTCTCTATCTTGTGGATGTGCAGAATCTGTACGGCGCTCTCAAGGTTTTTGAAATCCTTTTCCGTAATGGTGATAAGCTTTTCGCGCGGCGTCATGACCTCCCGAACGGGGCGGCTCATTTTGTCCTCAAAGCGCAAGTCGCGGTTGGTAACAATGCCCGCCAGCTTGCGCTGCTCGTCGACTACCGGAATACCGCCAATCTTATTCTCCTTCATAATGAACAGCGCCTCGCCCACCGTTCTGTCCGGGCTGATGGTGAGCGGGTCGTAAATCATGCCATTCTCTGCCCGCTTCACGATGCGCACCTGCGCCGCCTGCTGCTCAATGCTCATATTTTTGTGGATAACGCCAATGCCCCCTTCGCGGGCTATGGCAATGGCCAGCTGCGCCTCGGTCACGGTATCCATTGCCGCCGACACAACAGGCGCGTTGATGGAGATGCTGCGGGTAAACCGCGTGGCTACCGATACCTCGCGCGGCAGCGTCTCCGAGTATGCAGGCTCTAACAGCACGTCGTCAAAGGTAAGCCCCTCGGCAGCGGCTCTTTCTTCATAAAAAGACATAGTCAGTAAGCTATTTACAATTTAATTCTACTTTACAACTTAAAAAAACATTCAGCAATTCAGGGCAGCAACGCCAAAAACCTTGCCTCAAAAAAAAACGAATACCGGCAAAGCAATTTCAAAGCAATTCTCCGGCAGGTATATTCCTGCAAAAGTAAACATTTTTGTAGAAAATAACGGTAGCCGTTGCCCCATTTGCAGCTAAAAGATGTTGAATTTTGCAGGTCGCCGCTCTCAGCGCGTCAGCCTGCGGCAGGCCAAGCCGCCTTCGAGCAGCTCCAGCACATTGCCCATCATGTTCTCCACCACAAACGGGAAATCCGCGCCCTTCCTCGACGTGGTGTTGGTAATAAAAACCCAGCACCAGCCGCTTGTGTCGCACACGGCGGCTACCGAAGTTCCGATAAGCGTTCCGGTGCGCATCCAACGGCGCTCGTTCACCGTTCGCCAGCCCAGCGGGTCAAAAATCGAATCGTTGCACACCATCCTGTTCACCGACTCCGGCGATAAAATGTCGGGCATTTCCGGCCTGCCGTCGATGCAGAGCATGAAGCGCAGCAGCGACGCAGGCGACGCCACCCAGCCTCCGGCAGCGCCCAACATGCGAATATCGTAGCCACCTCTGCACTTCAGCACGCGGGCGCGCGGGTTGTCAAACGCAGCCACAAGCGGCGCGCCCGCCACATCGTAGTAGCTCGCCTCGTTGGTGTACAGGTGCTGCGGGTAGCTGTTGCCGAAGCGCATATCTACAATGCCCATCGGCAACAGCAGCGACTGCCGCACGTAGCTCTCGTAGGATGTTCCCGTAACCTTTTCGATGATGCGGCCAAGTATGGCGTAGCCAAGGTTGGAGTAGGAGCTGTGGTCGCCCACGTCGAAGTTCAGGGGCTTGCTCAGCGCAAAGCGAATAATGTCGTCAACCCTAACAGGCAGCGGAATACGGAGCTTCAAGGCAACGTCGTACCCGCTAAACATGGGGTCGCCGTCAACCGACACATCCCAGCCCGCCGAGTGCTCCAGCAGATTTTTTACGGTGATTTGCAGCACGCGAACGTCGCTTATGCTGCCAAAGGCAGAGTCGCTCAAAATTCCGTCGCAGCCAAATACCCTGTCATCCAAGCTCAGCTTTCCCTGCTCCACTAGCTGCATAACGGCGGTGGCCGTTATCAGCTTTGAAACGCTTGCCACCCGAAAAACGTGGCTGGGCGTAACCTCCACCTTCTGCTCCACGTCGGCGTAGCCAAAGCCCTTTGCGTACAGCAGCTCTCCGTCCCTGGCAACAGCCAGCGAAGCCCCGTTGATTTTCCATCGTTTCAGAAACCTCCGCACCACGCTGTCCGCCTTTTCAAACTCCGAAAGGGCAAACATCTCGTTGGTCAGGGGTGAAATCTGGGGCAGCGGGAAGGGCGGACGCTCCGATTTTTTCTCGCTGCATCCGCACAGAAAAAAAGATACAAGGCAGGTTGTCATTCCCACCGCAGCAGCTGCGTAAAATATTTTTCGTTTGATGCTCAGCATGGCTGTACCTGCCTCACGGCAACCCCTTTTTCCGCCAAGTATTTTTTCAGCGCAGAGATTTCCAGCTCCTTAAAGTGAAAAAGGCTGGCGGCAAGCGCAGCATCAGCCTTTCCTTTGGTGAACGCCTCCTCGAAGTGCTCCATGCACCCCGCGCCGCCGGAGGCAATGACCGGAATACCCAACATGCCGGACAGCTGCGCCAAAGCGTCGCACGCAAAGCCCTGCTTCACGCCGTCGTGGTTCATGCTCGTAAACAGGATTTCGCCCGCGCCGCGAGCCTCAGCTTCCTTTGCCCATTCAAACAAACCCCTGTCGGCAGGCACTCGCCCGCCGTTCAGGTAGCACGTCCACCGTTCGTGCTCCAGCTTAGCGTCGATGGCGCACGTGACAACCTGGCTGCCGAAGTTCTTTGCAATTTCGTCAATGAGCGCCGGACGGCGGAGGGCGGCAGAGTTCACCGACACCTTATCAGCGCCAGCGGCAAGAAGCGCCGCCACATCCCGCAGCTCGTTGATGCCGCCGCCCACCGTAAACGGAATGTTGATGCGCTGCGCGATTTTTTTCACCAGCTCAACAAACGTCTTACGCTTCTCGTGCGAGGCGGTAATATCCAGAAACACCAGCTCATCTGCTCCCTCGCGGCTGTATGCAGCCCCAAGCTCCACCGCATCGCCCGCGTCGCGGATGTTGACAAAGTTAACGCCCTTCACGGTGCGACCATCTCTAACGTCAAGGCATGGAATTATACGTTTGGCTAACATTTTGAAGTAGTTAGTAGCACAGCCGCTCGGAAACCTCCCAGCGGCCAACCTGAGTGCGGGACAAGCAGCAATCCGTGTACCGGAGTATCGCGCCCCTTCAGGCTTTAATTAAAATATATCGTTTACATTCACAAGTTCACATCCCCGCTTTGCCGGACGTAAAACCCTAATCTCTGCGGGATTTTCCAATACGCGATTCGCGCGCTCTTTCCAAATCGCCCAATTTTTCTACACTTCTAAAAAATTTCTCAAGATTTGCTCACCCACCAGCGCGCTTTTTTCGGGGTGAAACTGCACGGCGTAAAAGTTATCCCTGTGGAGCGCGGCGCTAAAAGGCTGCACGTAGTCGGTAGTGGCAATGGTATGCGCACCCACCTGCGCACAGTAGCTGTGCACGTAGTACACGTGCGGATCCTTTTCCAGCCCTGCAAATAGCGGAGACTCTTTTGCCTGAATGGTGTTCCACCCCATGTGGGGAATTTTGTGCTCGCCGGACTTGAAGCGCACTACGCGCTCGTCGAAGATGCCCAGACATTCCGTATCGCCCTCCTCGGAGTACGCGCACATAAGCTGCAATCCAATGCAGATGCCCAGCGTGGGCTGCCTGAGGCTGCGGATAAGGCTATCCAGCTTGTGCTCGCGCAGGTACTTCATGGTAGTGCCTGCCTCGCCAACTCCCGGAAAGATAACCCTGTCGGCGGTGCGAATCACGTCTGGATCGTCGGTAACCACCACATCCTCCCGGCCTATCCGCCTCATGGCGCTTTCGACAGAAAAAATATTTCCGGCGTTGTACTTAATAATTGCTACGCTCATCAGCCATTTTGCTTAAAAAATCCACTTCTTTTTTTCACCTGACGCTCCCTATAACTTTGCCGTGCGCCTCCCCTGTGCAGGCCATGCAAATTAACAGCCACCGCTCGCTACGCTTAGCTTCGGCGTTCACCAACCCAAAGGATTCCATCCGTCGCAGCCCTTCAAAACGTTTTGGGGAGTGTACTTTTCCGCCTCTTCGCTGCTCAGCTGGCGCGACCAGGCCACGCGCTGCTGCACCCCTGCCCCCGCGCCCGTATTCCGAAACTCGGCGTAGCGCACCGTTTTTTCGCGCTCGGGAGCGTTCCAGTTGTGCCAGCCTGCCGGAAGGATGTGTCCGCCCAAGCTACAGCGCATGAACAGCGTCGCAGCGTGAGCACGCCACGGGCGGCCAAGGTAAACCCTGTCCACGGCAGAATCGGCCTCCAGCGTGCAGCGGTTGAAGACGTATCCAAATTCGTGGTTTTGCGGCGTAGACGCTGCCGTGATGTACGAGTTTTTCTTGCTCCTGATGGTGCAGCGCTCAAACCACGCCGTAGCAGGACCAAAAATAAAATCGGTAGTGCCTTCTATGTAGCACTCGACGTAGCACTGTCGGCTGTCGCCGTTGCCCGTAAAGAGGGTATCCTGGTTACCCAAAAAGCGGCAGCCCTTGAACGTCACGCGGTCGCCCTCCACGTGCACCGCCACAGCCTGCCCCAGCTGAGGCGCGTTGTTCTCAATGGTGAGGTTCTCCGCCCTGAAATCGCTCCCCTGCACCAGCAGCGTGTAGGTTTTGAACGTCCCCATTTTGTTAATGTTGGCGTGGTCGCTGTAGGTAATAATGGTTTCGGCTACGCTTTCGCCAAGCAGCGTGATGTTGGTTTTGAAAGCCGGAATCACCAGCTTTTCCCGATACACGCCCTTTCGGATGTAGATTTTGATTTCGCCCTCCGGACGGTAGTCGCGTACAGAGTTTACCGCCTCTTGAATGGTTGTGAAGCTGCCGCTACCGTCCTGTGCAACGACGATGTCGTAGGGAGATTGTGCTTTTGCCGGTATGCACCCGCAAAGAACGAGGATAGAAAAAAGTACAGGCTTCATGCCGGAGGTTTTTGTGGATGAATTTATTTGCAGCTGCAAAAGTAGCAAAAATTTTTACGTTAACAAGCGCCGCATTTTTCGCGAGACGGATGCTGATTTCGTTCCGTTTTTTGGGGGTTACTTGAATCTACGATTTCAAAAAATGAGTAATTTTGCAGTTGAATCTAATAGTAATTTTTTATGGCATGAGCAAAAAAAAGTATATAAAAACACACAAAATAAGATATATAAAATAGCGATTACTGCTTACTTGAAAGTCATTTTACCACATTAAACTCATTATATTGAGTTATCAAGTCAAGAAAGTCAGTGAAACGCTGTGTATGCGGCGTGGAACGATTTGTAGATTTGATAGGCGTGGTAACCTGACTTTCAGCAAGTTGTTTCCACGCTATTTTATTTGTCAAAATTCCAAAAAAAAATCATCAACAACATTTTAAATTAAGGTAGTCTCTGTAAAACCGTATGGCGAGGAAGCGAAAGCCCAGAAGCAGGTGGTGCTGGCAGAGATAGGGAAACTGCGATGACAAGCGACAACCTTATTTATGGCAAATAGTAGGTTTTGGTGTGGCTGTCGCTAAACGGCGGCCATATTCGCTACCTTTTCCCGTATTTTCCGGAAGGCAGAAAACGCGCTTTGCGGCTTTGCATCGGAATGGGCGTAGCCTGCACCGTATATCGTGCACTCCTCGCCGCTCTTAACATCATCAATGCCCACCTCGCTATCATCTGAAATAAAAACCACCCACAAACCTGGGCAGCGCGCGGAAAGTTTGTCGTGAATTTTCATCTCCTCCGCCACGTAGTCCTCCGACTCATAAAAGGATTTGGACACCTCCACAACGTGTGCTTCGTTTTCCTCGTCGTACTTATAGCGCAACTTTATGCTGCCAAACTGTTTTGCAAGCGCTTTCAGCTCACGTATTACTAATTTTTTTTCGTTCATGGCAATTAGTATTTTTTTAGAATTGGTGCAACCAGTGATGACAAGCGTAACGCGCTGGCGCTACCCGCCTCATCAAAGGGTGTGTTGTAGTAGTCTGCGCTTGTTCGCAACTTTTTCAACTTCCATATTTCATTTTTAAATGCGCGAGAATCATATCCGCTATTCTTTTCATTGGAGCATTTAATAAACTTTCCAACTTCATCTATCAAAACCCTGTGCGAACTTCGCCGACTTAACTCCAATTCGCACGCTTTTTTTCCCATGCTGTTGAGCCAAATGTGCATCATCAGCTGGTAGCAAGTGTAGTAGGCGCTGTGCGCCACGGCGGGGTACATCTCATTTTGGTGCAACAGCACAGCAGCTTGCTGTAGCGTGCTCGATTTGTCGGTTAGATGGCTCATACGGAAATAGTTTTATGATGCCAAATGTAAGGAAAAAAAGTTATATGCATGAAGCCAAGTGCAATATTTTACATTTTTACATGTTTTTATGCCGTACTCTGTTCATAAGTCGCTGGATTTTATCATGATGCCTTTCAAGAACAGACACGGCAAGTATAAGTCTACTATTTTCAGAATTTTGTATTTTTGCAACGGCAAACATCTTCCCTCCTTGCGAAAGCCGTAGTAGTGCGGTTGTGAATTGCTTTCAGAATTTTGTATCTTTGCAACGGCAAACATCTTCCGCCGCTGGTGCTACGAATCTTAGAAGGTTGTGAATTGCTTTCAGAATTTTGTATTTTTGCAACGGCAAACATCTCAGTTGAAATAATTTATTACTACTTATTGTTTGCGTTGCGCTTTAGGCGGCAAAAAAGAATGCGGCTTGTTTGGTAAGAATCCTGCTCGCAAGGCAGGATTCTTACCTTCCTAAAATATTAAGGTGCGCGTCCCTATAATCTTACTGCCACTTTTCATTCCGCAAATTTGTATTTTTTTCGCAGCATCTCGATAAAAGAATTTACCCCTCCTCTTTTAGGGTTAGCATTTTTCTATGATGAAAAATCTGCGCTCACGCGACACATCGCAGGTGTTCATTTTTTTCTAATCTCCCGCCGCCACCTTCAGCGCTCCCTGCACCAGCTGCACATCAATATGCAGACCGGTGTACGAGGGCTCGCCGTCGTAGTGGGCGTAGCCGCTATGCGCACGGTCGACGGCGGCGGCGGCACATCTGAAAATTTCGATGTGGCGGAACTTATCTAACCGCCGGGTGAAAAGCCGTATGCTGAACTCCGGCGCGCGGTAGAGCGGGTATTCGCTCAGCACTACCACGTCCAACATGCCGTCGAGAACGCTGGCCGACGGCGCAATGCAGGCGTTGTTGCCCCACTGCGAGGCGTTGGCAAACGTTATCAGAAAAGCCTTGCGGCGTATGGTTTTTCCGTCAATGGTGAGGTCGTACTCCTCGGCCTTGTACGATATGATTTCGCGCAAAATCTGCCACAGGTAGGAGCCAAAGCCGCGGGAGGAGGATTTGGCAAACTTGTTCCCTATCAGCGCGTCGAAGCCAACACCGGCAGTGCAGAAAAAGGGCGTTCCGTTCATCAGCCCGTAATCTACCCGGCGCGTTTTTGCGGCAGCAATGAGCGCCAGCGCCTTGCAGGGATTCATCGGGATGCGCAGGTGGCGCGCCAGCCCGTTACCAGAGCCTGTGGGTACAATCCCCAGCGCCGTGTTGGTGTTGACAAGCGCCTGCGCAACTGCGTTTACCGTACCATCGCCGCCAACGGCGACCACCAAGTCGTAGCCCTTGTCGGCAAACTCTTTTGCCGCAACGGTTGCATCGTCAATAGACTTAGTGTGGTAGAGGGTAACGCAAACCCCCTCACGGTGCGGAAAAAAGCGGTGAATCAGCAAAGGTATATTGCGTCGCCGCCTCGCACCAGAAGCGGGATTTAGCACGAATGCTATGTTGGTTGTAGTCACAATTGATGGTATAGGTTTTAAAGGCTGCAAATGTAGCGACTTTTTCGTGTAAAACCAACGGCAACGTCACATTTTTAAAACATTCTTGCCACCTCTCTTTTGAGCTGCCGTATGGCGTTGTCGGTTGGGAGTTCGTTGTTTAGATGCCACTCCAGCAACTTTTTTGCCAGCTGCATGGAGGCGTCGTCAGGAGTCAGCGACGCGGCGCAGGCGTTAATGCACGAGATGACGCTGTTTTTTGCCACGGAGATTACGCCCCACAGCTCCGGCGAAACGTAGAGCTGCTGCGAAAGGTTGTGCTCGAACTCGGAGCGCACGGCGGCAACCAGCTCGCTGTGCAGCTCGGCGTTGGTGGCGTTGGGGCGGCGCAGGCGCAGCACCAGCGACTCAGGCGAAATGCGCTCCAGCAGCACCAGCAGCCGCTCGTGCGCCTGTAGCCGTAGCGGTAGCGTAATGTTTTTGGCAACGGACAGCAGCTGCACATTGCGCCGGTGGCTTTCGGCCGCCAGCATCTTGCGCAGCACCATATACACTGCGCCAAACAGCAGTAGCCCGGATGCTAACGAGGCTACCAAAAATTGAGCAAAAATATCCATCGGCAGGTTGGAATTAACGGTAAATATTGCTCTGCAAAAATACAGCTTTATCAAATCTCTGCAAAAAAAGTTTTTCGCCCAAGCATTTGTAAGATTCGCGATTTTCGCGTAAGTTTGTACCCGGCTGCTTGTTTCATGCGGCCGCTTTGCAAAGTAAAAAATCACACGTTGTTTACATGGAAGAAGTTGCCAAGCTACTTATAGAGCTGCTCAGAGCGAACAGCCGGGTTTCGCTGCCCGGAATGGGCGCATTTGTAGCAAGCCCGCAGGCTGCCGTTATCGACAATGGCAAAATTATACCGCCAACCAAAAAAGTTGCCTTCATAAAAACGGAAACGTGGAACGACGGCCTGCTGGAGCAGCTGTACGCCGAACGCCACTGCGTTAACATAGAGGTTGCCCGCGAAAGGCTGCACCGCATCATTTCTAACATCCGGTTTGAGCTGGACGCCAACGGCAAGGTTACGCTGTCCGGGCTGGGAACGCTCCGGCAAACGGCCTCGCGCGACATCAGCTTCGGGCTGGCCAAAAATCTGAACTTGCAGAAAGACTCCTACGGGCTGGGCGAGGTGAAATTTCCCCATTACTCGTCGGAAAGAGGCAAGAAAAAAGCAAGCTCTGTCTACAGTAAAAGTAACATACCGCTGCTCGTGGCGCTCTGCATTATCCTGTCCGCCATAGCCGCGCTGACGCTGTTCCTGTGGCTTAGCCGCCTTCGCGACAAGGATAACATAGAGGCGCTGATAGCCATGCCCGACGATGCGCAGCCGGAGGCCATCGCTGCGCCGCCTGCACAGGATGTGCTCGAGGAGTTCTCGAATGCGCACGCACAGCCCTCCCCGCCGGAGGAGGAACATCAGGCCGCGGCAACGCCGCACTACGAGGCTACCCCGCGCTGCGAGTTCTGCACGGTGGTGGCCAGCTTCAACACGTTGGAAGGCGCAAGGATAAAGGAGCAACGCTACAGAAGCATGGGCTACAAGTCGAGGGTGGTAGATGGGGGGAACGGCCGCTACCGCGTGATGCTGGGCTGCTACTCAACCCTTGAGGCCGCAAAAAGAGGGCTGGACGAAACCACCAAGTTTGTAAAAGACGCATGGGTTTTGGAGGTGTGCAGGTAGCGCACAGCAAAAACCATATAGCCACCATGTACAAAAATCTCAGACAATACGTAAATTTTCTCGAATCGCGCGGCGAGCTGCTGCGCGTGCGGGAGTTTGTTGACCCGCAGCTCGAAATGTCCGAAGTTGCCGACCGCATGAGCAAGCAGCCCGGCGGCGGAAAGGCGCTGCTGTTCGAGAACAGCGGCACAGGCTTTCCGGTGCTGATGAACATGATGGGCAGCGAGCAGCGCATGAGCTACGCCTTGGGCGTGGAAAAGCTGGGCGACGTGGAGAAAAAGTTTGACAGCTTCTTTTCTGCGCTCATGCAGCCCAGACAAAACTTGCGGGAAAAGCTCCGGCTGCTGCCCACGCTCCGGCAGGCCTCGCGCTGGCTGCCGCGCACCGTGCGGGCGGAGGAGGGCTGCCGCCAGCAGGTGGAGCTCGCCCCCGACCTCGGCAAGCTGCCCATACTGCAATGCTGGCCGCACGACGGCGGACGCTTCATCACCCTTCCGCTGGTGCACACGCGCGACCTGCACAGCGGCACGCGCAACGTGGGCATGTACCGTATGCAGGTGTTCGACGGGCAGACAACAGGTATGCATTGGCATCGCCACAAAACCGGCGCTCGCCACTACGAGCAGTACAAAGCTGCCGGACAAAAAATGCCGGTGGCCGTGGCGCTTGGCGGCGACCCCATCTACACCTACTGCGCCGTAGCGCCCCTGCCGGACAACGTCGATGAGTACCTGCTGGCCGGATTCCTGCGCGGAAAGCCCGTGCGCCTCGTGCGCTGCCTCACGCAGCCCGTAGACGTGCCCGCCGACGTTGACATCGTCATCGAAGGCTACGTTGACCCCGCAGAGCCGCCAACCATTGAAGGACCCTTTGGCGACCACACGGGATTCTACTCGCTGCCGGAGGCCTACCCGCGCTTCCACGTAACCGCCATCACGCACCGCAGGGACGCTATCTACCCTGCAACGGTGGTGGGGATTCCACCCCAGGAGGACGCCTACATCGGCAAGGCCACCGAGCGTATTTTCCTTGCCCCCATTCGCATGGCCATGCTCCCCGAAATTGTCGACATGCACCTGCCCTTCGAGGGGGTGGCGCACAACCTTGCCGTTGTAAAAATCAACAAAACCTACCCGGGGCAGGGCGAAAAAATTGCCAACGCGCTCTGGGGCGCAGGGCAAATGATGTTCAACAAAATGCTGGTGGTGGTTGACGGCGAGGTCAACATAGAACGCTACGACGAGGTGTGCGCGTGCGTGCAGCAGCGCTTCCGCCCGGACGTTGACGTGTACTTTGGACGCGGCCCGCTCGACGTGCTCGACCACGCGGCGCAGGCTTGCGGATACGGCGGCAAGCTCTGCATCGACGCTACGCGAAAACTCCCCGAAGAAGCCTCCAGCTCTCCGCAGCACGAAAAGAAGCTGACCTACCGGTTTACGCACCATGCGGAAGAAAATACCGACAGCCTGATACAGGTTATTTTTGACAACAAGGTTGACCTTGCAGACCTCGCGACCTGCGTTTGGCTCATGGGCAACAACGTCGACCCCGCCCGCGACTGCTGCGTAAGGAGCGGCACGCTCGTGATAGACGCTCGCGGCAGGCACAAGAGCAAAAACATTACTCGCCGCTGGCCTGAAGCCATTTGCGCCTCGCCTGAGACGATTGCCGCCGTCGACCAAAAGTGGGATAAGCTGGGCTTGGGTGCGCTCATTGAGTCGCCGTCGCTGCGCTACAGGCGGCTTTTGTCGGGCAGCGGCGGCGCAGAGGCGCTGTGATATGCGCTTGGGAAAAGGGTGCAATTTTTAATTCGCGGCATGAACGGCGGGGGGAGAGAAACCATTTCTCAGGCAATCACTCCGCTTCCCACCAGCTCTTCGCCATCGTACCACGCCGCAAACTGCCCGGAGGCAATGCCGCGCTGGGGCACGGCAAAGGTAACGTAAACGCCCTCCTGACGGCACGCCAGCGTTGCCTCCTGCAACGGTTGGCGGTAGCGGATGCGCACGAGGTAGCGCCGCTGCTCGCCTGTCTGCATGGCAAGGTCGGGGCGAAGCCAATGCACTTCGCCTGCCGGAGCAAAAAGGACGCTGCGGCTTAGCGCAGGGTGGCCGTGTCCCTCGCCAACGTACACCACGTTATTTTCAACATCGGTAGCCACCACAAACAGCGGCTCTACATGCCCGCCAACGCCCAACCCCCTGCGCTGTCCAATGGTGTAAAAGTGCGCTCCGCTGTGCTCGCCTGCTATTTTTCCGTCGGACGGCGAAAAGCGGTAGGGCGCGGCCTGCTCCTCCAGCGTGCGACGCTGCGGCAGCCGGATGTCCCTAGGCAGCTCAACCAGCAGCCCCTTTTTTGCCTTGAGCTTTTGCTGCAAAAAAACGGGTAAATCTACCTTACCTACAAAGCAAATTCCCTGCGAATCTTTTTTTGTGGCGGTAGGCAAGTCCAGCCGACGGGCAATTTCGCGCACTTCGGGTTTCAGCATGTGGCCTATGGGAAAAAGCGCTTTGCTGAGCTGCTGCTGCGAAAGTCGGCAGAGGAAGTAACTTTGGTCTTTGTTAGGGTCGCTTCCGGCGAGCAGGCGGTAGGTTGGCGCACCGCCAAGCGTTATGGTTTCCCTGCGGCAGTAGTGCCCCGTGCCGACGTAGTCTGCCCCCAGCTCGAGGCATGCCTTCAGGAAAACGTCGAACTTGATTTCGCTGTTGCAAAGCACATCAGGATTTGGCGTGCGTCCGCGCTCGTACTCGGCAAACATGTAGTCCACCACCTTTTGCCGATAGGCTGCGCTGAGGTCGATGAAGTGGAACGGAATATCGAGCTGCCGGG
This sequence comes from Prevotellaceae bacterium, assembly GCA_031255195.1. Lineage (GTDB taxonomy): Bacteria > Bacteroidota > Bacteroidia > Bacteroidales > UBA932 > JAITMY01. The sequence continues at coordinate 24,085 of JAIRSZ010000064.1, forward strand.
CAACGAGCTGGGCAACGGTCAGGTCGTCCCGCCACGGGCAGTCGCCGTGCAGCGTTCCTGTGGTGTCGTGCCAATTTTGCATAAACATGGCCTCCACTTCAAACCCCTGCTGCTTGAGCAGGTACGCGGCAACGCTGGAATCCACGCCGCCCGATAGCCCGATGACAACTTTCTTTGCGATAGCTTTCAACTTTTAGTATTCTACTCGCAGCTCTCGGCCTCCGGCTGACGCATCCATGCGCTGTCAACAGGTTTCAGGTAGCGCATACCGTCGGCGGCGCGGCGGCGGACGTACCCCCACCGCAGCGACACCAGCAACGCCAGCAGCGCAATGGTGATGATCATTCCCTTTTCGGTTGCCGATAGCGGGCGACGAGTTATTTTGATTTTAAATTTCAAAATTCAAAAATGGTAGGTCAGAAATCTGACGGATGTAAGCGCTGCACCTAAGAGGTGCATTAATACATTGCACATTAAAACGTGCAACCATCAAAAAGTTGTACAACGTCAATATTTCTCCCCCATCATCAGCTCCAGCGTTCCGCCCTGCTCAATGTCCTTGAAGTCGATGTAGTATTTACTGTAGGGAACGCCGTTGAGCGATACGCTTTGGATGTACTTGTTTTTGGGGCTATTGTTGGTGGCTATAACGGTGAAAGTTTTGCCATCCTTTACCCGTATCACGGCCTTGTCCACCGTGGGGCTGCCGAGGATGTACCGCCCCCCCGCAGGCTCTACCTGGTAAAATCCGATGGAGGATAGCACGTACCACGCCGACATTTGCCCCACATCTTCGTTGCCCGAAAGACCGTCCGGCGTGTCGCTGTACATGGTCAGCAGCGTTTCCCGCACCCTGTCGGCCGTTTTGTGCGGCTGTCCGGCGTAGGGGTAGAGGTAGGTGACGTGGTGGCTTGGCTCGTTGCCGTGGGCGTACTGCCCTATCAGGCCGGAAATGTCGGGGGATGCATTCTCGCCTAAGGAGCCTTCGACGATAAAGAGCGAATCGAGCTTTTGCGTAAAGCGTTCTTTGCCTCCAAACAGCCCGATTAGCCCCTCCACGTCGTGGGGCACGAGCCACGTGTACTGCCATGCGTTGCCTTCCGTGTAGTCGTTGTCGCGGTGCACCGATTCAAATGGGTTGAACGTCTCCCGAAATTTTCCCGACGACGAAAGTCCGCGCACAAAGCCGCTTTCCGTGTCAAAGTAGCGGGCGTAGGATTTGCTGCGTTGCAGGAAGTAGGCGTAGTCGTCGGTTTTTCCCAGCAGCTGCGCCGCCTGCGCGAGGCTCCAATCGGCAATGGCGTACTCCATGCACTTCGACAGCCCTTCCGACTCCTTGTCGTAGGGGATGTAGCCGTACTGCTTGAGGTACTTCAAGCCGCGTTCGTCGAGCATGGCCGATGTTTTCATGGCTTCGTAGGCCAGCTCCCTGTCAAAGCCGTCGTAGCCTTTCAGCATAGCGTCGGCCACCACCGGAATGGCGGGGTTGCCCACCATGCAGTCCGTTTCGCAGCCCATCAAGTGCCACACGGGGAGCTTGCCCTGCTGCCGGTAGATGGCGAGCATGGTGTTTATAATATCGCTCATTTTTTCAGGATGAATAATGGTCATCAGGGGATGTGCAGCGCGGTAGGTGTCCCACAGCGAGAAGGTGGTGTAGGCTTTGAAGCCCTCGTTGGCGTGCATTTTTCCGTCGGCGCCGCGGTAGTCGCCGGTAACGTCGCAAAACTCCGACGGCGCAATCATGGTGTGGTACATGGCGGTGTAGAATATGCGCTTTAGCCGCTGGTCGTCCGTAGAGACAGCTATTTTTTCCAGCTCGCTGTTCCAGGCTTTGTCTGCATCCTGCACGGCCTGCGCAAAGTCCCAGCCCGGCAGCTCCGCCAGCATGTTCAGCTTGGCGTTCTCAATGCTCACGGGCGAAAGCGCCACCTTCACGTACAGCGTTTCCTTTTCGTTGGTGTCAAAAAAAGCCTGCCCGTACACCCTTTGCCCTTTCAGCGTGCTTCCCGTCTGCTCGCCGTCGGCGCTGTGCACGGTAAAGCGTTTCACCGGCTTGGAGAAGGTGGCCGTAAAGAATATGCGCTGGTCGCGTGCCCATCCGGTGGAATAGCGGTAACCCGATACCACCGTATCGCTCTCCTGCACAAGGTAGCCCTCCACAGGCCTGTCCCAGCACTGCCCGTTTTCCAGGTCAATAATCACCTTGCTTTCGCTCGAAGCAGGGAAGGTATACTTGTGAAATCCCACGCGCTTTGTGGCCGTAAGCTCCACGTCCACGCCGTAGCGGTTCAGGTGGACGGCGTAGTAGCCGGCCTTTGCCTTTTCGGTGGCACGGTCAAAGAGAGAGTAAAATCCGGTGGCGTAGTCGCCGGCCTTGCCCCTGTTAAGAGGCGTCTCGCCCACGGCAGGCATCAGGTTAACGTCGCCGAGGTCGCCAATGCCCGTTCCGCTCAGGTGCATGTGGCTAAACCCAATGATGGTAGAGTCGGAGATGTGGTATCCTGAGCACCAGTCCCACGATTGGGGGATGTTGGACGGCCCCAGCTGCACCAGCCCAAAGGGGACGTTTGCCCCCAAAAATACGTGCCCGTGTCCGCCCGTGCCGATGTACGGGTCAACGTGCTGCGTCAGGCTCGACGATGTTGTCGAACTTTGCCCGCCACGCTCTCCGCAGGCGGCAACGGTTACGCCGCCGCCAACTACCAGCGCAGCGTAGAAAATATCTTTTAGCATCATAATTTTTTCATAATTTGTTGCGCAAAATTAAATGAAATACCCCAGCTTTCCAAGCGCGGGCGGGGTAAAAAGGATTTTTTTTGCATGATGAAAGAGCAAAAAAAGTTCGTATACTCCCCGTGAAGAAGTGATTTTGGGGCTTCGCATTTTCATCTGTTTTGGATAGCGTCCCTAAAAAAAATCGCCGTCACGTAAAATATTTTCCGTGCCCGCTTGTCTGCAACAGTAGATGGCAACCTCAAAAAAAAGTAAAGAGCATGAAATGTTTTCAGACACACGCCTGCTGCTGCGAGGTAAGCAGGCTGCTCCATCAGCTGCACATCCCCGTGCAAGAGCAGGTGGCGCTGTGCAGCATGGCGAGCAAAAAGATGAGCCGCGAAAATTTCAAAAGAATATTGCTATTTTTGCAAGGCCAGCCGGCTTACGGTGGAAATCGAAGTAGCCCGGTAAAAAATTAAAGTAAAAACCAAATAAAAAAATAAGTAGATATGAATAAAAAGATTCACATTTTTGCCCATATAGTTTGGGGGACAATTACTATGGCCATATTTAGCGTCGCAACCATGTTGCTGTGGAACGCTTTGCTTCCTGAGATTTTTGGCGTTGCATCCGTTAACTTTTGGCAGGCGTTGGGGCTGCTTGTGCTGTGCCGCATGTTGTTTGGCGGCTTCGGCAGAGCATGGAAATTTGCCGGAGGAAGCCATCATTGGAACCACGTTCACGAAAAGTGGCACAGGATGAGCGACGAAGAGCGCAGAGAGTTCATCAAAAAGCGTCACCTGCGCCATGGCTACAGGCACGATTTTCCCGACAGGGAAGAATTCGAAAAAAAGGATTGAGGTGGCGAAGGCGAGCCGCAGCAACCTCGAAAAGCTGATTGCAGAATATCGTCCGCAGCTCAAAGCTTTCATCCGCAAGCGGGTGAATCGCAAGGAGGATGCGGAAGATATTCTGCAAGATGTTTTTTACCAGCTGGTAAAAACCGTCCAGACCACCATGCACCCCATTGAGCAGACGGCGGCGTGGCTGTACCGCGTGGCGCGAAACGCTATCATCAACCACGACGCCAAGAAGCGCGAAAAGGAGATGCCCGCTTACCGGCGGAGCGAAGACGACGAGGACGAAGATATTGTGAAAGAGTTTTCGGAGGCGTTGTTCAGCGTGGAATCGTCGCCGTCGCCCGAAATGGACTACCTCCGCTCGCTGATGTGGGATGAGCTGGAAAAGGCGCTTGCAGAGCTTCCCCACGAGCAGCGCGAGGTCTACGAGCTGACGGAGCTGGACGGCCTTCCGGTAAAAGAAATCGCCCGAATCACAAACATTCCGGTCAACACCCTGCTATCGCGCAAGCATTACGCCGTGCTGCACCTGCGCAAGCGCATGAGGCAGCTGTACGAAGATATTGTCGGCAGGTAATCACCGGTAATTAACCGCCTTCGTCCACTCCTCTTCCTGCGGCTCAAAAAAATGCCTTGCCGAAGGTTCAAATACGAAATAGCTGCGGCTTTTACCTGGTGTACAGAAAAAGTTGTACATTTGTCGTCAAAATAACTTTTGATAGCAAAAAGATATGATTCCAAAATGTCCATTTCAGCATTAATTCATAAAATAAGAGTTGATTCTCGACGAATTAATGCACGATATTTTGCTTACTATGAGCAAATTACAAATGTGGTTTTCTAATGGCGTCCATTAGAAAATATGAAATGACAAATGTTTATTATCAACCAGTTATATTCTAATGGACATTTTGGGTTTAATTCTACAAATCACAAAAAGCATTTGAGCAGGTTGGGCTATAGCGCACAAAAGGCAGCCAAAGCCAAATGCTTGAGCTGCCTTTTGCCTGCTTAAAACAAGCTGCTGGGACGCTGCGCTACTTTACGGCGTTTACAACAGCCTCAAAAGCCTTGGGGTGGTTCATTGCCAAATCGGCAAGCACCTTGCGGTTGAGCTGCACGCCTTTTGCGTTGAGCTTGTTGATGAACGTCGAGTAGGTCAACCCCTGCGGGCGAACAGCAGCGTTGATGCGCTGAATCCACAGCGAGCGGAAGTTGCGCTTTTTGGTGCGGCGGTCGCGGTAGGCGTAGGTTAAACCTTTTTCGACGGTATTTTTGGCAACCGTCCAAACGTTGCGGCGGGCAAGAAAGTTACCCTTGGCAAGCTTCAAAACTTTTTTGCGCCTCTCCCTCGAGGCGACGCTGTTCACTGAACGTGGCATTTTTTCTTCTCTCCTTTTTGTGTTGTTGTGAATGGTTAGCGTCTCCCTGCGTTGGAGCTCTTTCCTGCTAATTCATTCGGTTAAAAAAATAGTAGTTCGTAGCGCTTACGCTACTTTTTTACGAGCAAAGTTCTCACCTGCTTCAAGTTGGCGTCGTGCACCAGCGTAGAGTGCGACAGGTTGCGCTTTTGCTTGGTAGTTTTTTTTGTCAAAATGTGGCGCAGGTAAGCGTGCTTGCGCTTGATTTTTCCCGATCCGGTGAGCGTAAATCTTTTTTTTGCTCCCGAATTTGTTTTCATTTTTGGCATTTCTTCTTTCTTTTGATTTACAAGATTCAACAATTCAGAGTAATGGTATTTCGTTCAGCGCTCAGGTTGCGGCGTGGCTCGCGGTTGCGCTACTTCTTTGTTTTTGGCGCCAATATCATGTTCATTCGCTTGCCCTCGAGCTTGGGCAACGTTTCCACCTTGCACCACTCCTCAAGGTCGCTGGCAAAGCGCGCCAGCATAGCCTCTCCCTGGTCTTTGAACATAATTTCGCGGCCGTGAAAGAACACGTAGGCCTTCACCTTATCGCCGTCCTTCAAAAAGTTTTCGGCGTGCTTCAGCTTAAAGGCGTAGTCGTGCTCGCCGGTGTTAGGACCAAAGCGAATTTCCTTCACCTCAACCTTCACGGAGTTGGCTTTTATTTCCTTTTGCTTTTTCCGCTGCTGGTAGAGGAATTTTTGAAAGTCGACTATCTTGCAAACAGGCGGGTCGGCCTGCGCCGATATTTCGACTAAATCCATCTCCATTGCCTCGGCCTTTCTGAGCGCCTCCGACAACGGGTAAATTCCCGGATTTTCAATGTTATCGCCCACCAAGCGTACTTGCGGTATGCGAATCTCGCGGTTGATCCTATACCCCGTTGAATTGTTACGGTGCTGGAATGGTGGTTTCTTTGCCGCTGGTTTTGGCCTCGATGATGGTCTGTTGCCACCAAAATTCGGGCTGTAAGACTGAGCCTTTATAAGGTTTTCCTCCTAAAAAATTATACAATACGCCTATACTTACTAATTGAATATCAAGCGTTTATAGGCGGTAAATGCCTGATATTTTTGCGCTATGCTCAACTAAAATTCAATAAAATGCTATATCTTATGTCCAAACTATTATGTCCAACTACGAGGCGGCAAATTTCGGTTTTTTTTACCAAAAAAGCAAGAAGTTGGCCACTTTTTATCCGAATAAATTTTACTACCGACGCAGAGCATCTGGTTGAAAAATTCAATACGTTTACATAAAATACTTATAATGAGTTGAATACGGTTTTTCATTCGTAATAAAAAATCTTGGCGTCAAGCGTATATCGAGAGAAAAAAGTTGCTGCTTACTCCGAGGTCAAGCCGGTAAATTCTCGCCGATGAAAACACTTGATTTGAGCGGTGCATTTCGGAGCAATTGGCAAAAGTAAAAAATGTCGGAGCAAATCTTACTATTGTTGAATTGAGTAAATTCAAAATGCAAAGCGAATTTTTATTGCTCACTTTATAAAATTTAATACTAATGAATATCCTGTAAATTGAGAAAAAATCAGGAAATATTAACCCATCTACCTTTATTCGTGCGTCATGTTACTCCGAACTCCGCGAGACATCTCAGCCCGTTACCGTTTTACCTTTTACAAAAAGAAATATATTTCAAATTATTTCTTTTTCTACTATTTTGTTCCCGATATGAAGTTAAACATCTACTAAATCTATAATTCTTTAGATGTTGCATAATTTAACCATTGTTTTAACGATTAAAATTACCGTAGATAGGAGAAAAAACCATACATTTGAGAAAGTTAATTTCTTAATAAAGTATACAACTAACGGAGGAAAAAATATGGACAAACAACCCCAGCTGAACTTGCAATTTTTGCCTGAAAATATTTTACCAAGAGAAGGCCGTTTGGTGACACTGACGGCTACAGCATATAATTCCTGCGCAATGGAGCGTATAAATGAGATAGACCTTGCCCTTACCACAAGCAATACGGGCAAAAAACATTTTAAATATTTTACTCAGGACACACA
>JAIRSZ010000079.1 GCA_031255195.1 Prevotellaceae bacterium
CTCCGGCTCACCTCCTTTACTACCTCCTGCTTAAAGCAAATACTGTACCGGTAGCTTTGATGCTTACTTTTTGTCATGTCTTCTCCCTTTTTTTATGTCAACTATGTCAGGACATGACACTTTGGGATTAATTACTCAACGGGGATTTCCAAAGAACAACATCTCCGGCAGCGGCAGACTTCGCTACGTCGATGAGCCGCTGGTTGCGGCTTCCCGCAAACAGCATCGACTCGTCGCGAAGGGCTTCGCGGTAAGTCCCGTCTACCAGCACGTCTACGCAGGACAGAAGCTGCGCCATGCGCGGCACGGCCAACACCTGCTCGTAGCGGAAGCCGGTGTAGCACCATATTGTTTTTCGGGTTTCGCGGCGAATGAGGCGGGCAAGGTCGGCAAAAGCGTCGGCCTGCACCATCGGGTCGCCACCGGAGAAGGTTACGTTGGCCAGCTCCTGCGCCTTTACCTTTTCCAGCAGCGCCTCAACGGAGTGTGGCGTTCCGTTGCAAACGTCCCACGAGTGCGGGTTGTGGCAGCCCGGGCAGCGGTGCGGACATCCGGCGGCGTATATCGCGGTGCGAAACCCGGGGCCGTCGACGGTGGTGTCCCAGATGACGTCGAGCACGGCAATGCTACTCATGGACAATGCGGTCATTAAGCTCGGCCAGCTTAGCGCTGTTCCAGCGGTCAGTAGCGCCCACTAAGTATCCGGTGATGCGCTGCAAGCGGTCTATGCTCCGGCTGCCGCAGCGCGGGCACTCGTAGAGCTGCGCAGCGGCGTTTTCGTAGCCACACTTCATGCAGCGGTTTCGGTTGTGGTTGGCGGAGGCGTAGCCCATGTTGTACCTGTCCATCAAGTCCACCAGCGCCATGATAGCTTCGGGGTTGTGGGTGGCGTCGCCGTCTATCTCCACGTAGAAGATGTGTCCGCCGCGCGTCAGCTCGTGGTAGGGGGCTTCCACCCTCGCCTTGTGGTGCGCGCTGCACTTGTAGTATACCGGCACGTGGTTGGAGTTGGTGTAGTACTCCTTGTCCGTGATTCCGGGCAGCACGCCAAACGTTTCCCTGTCGCGCCGGGTGAACCGTCCGGCCAGCCCTTCCGCAGGCGTGGCCAGCACGCTGTAGTTGTGGGCGTACTTTTCGGAAAATTCGCCAACCTTGTCCCTCATGCGTGTTACGATGCTCAGCCCCAGCTGCTGCGCCTGCCCGTCTTCGCCGTGGTGCTTTCCGGTGAGGGCAACCAGCGCCTCCGCCAGGCCAATAAATCCAATGCCCAGCGTTCCGTGCTGTATGACCTGCTCAATGGCGTCGTCCGGCTTTAGCTGCTCGCACCCCTCCCAGAGCATGGACATCAGCAGCGGGAACTGCTTTGCCTTAGCCGTTTTTTGAAATTCGTAGCGGCGGTGCAGCTGTATCGCCGCCAAGTCGAGCGTTTTGTCCAGCTTGGCGAAAAAGCGCGCTATTCGCTTCTGCCGGTCGTCCACCTTCATGCACTCAATGGCAATGCGCACCAGGTTGATGGTGGTAAACGACAGGTTGCCCCTGCCGATGGATGTTTTCTCTCCAAAGCGGTTTTCAAAAACCCTCGTCCGGCATCCCATCGTTGCCACCTCGTGCACAAAGCGCCGCGGGTCGTCGGGCTGCCAGAGGTCGTGGTGGTTGTAGGTAGCGTCGAGGTTGAGGAAGTTGGGGAAGAATCGCCGTGCGCTCACCTTGCAGGCGAGCAGGTAGAGGTCGTAGTTGCGGTCTTCCGGGAGGTAGCTCACCCCGCGCTTTTTTTTCCAAATCTGTATGGGGAAAATGGCCGTGCCGCTGTTGCCCACGCCCCGGTAGGTGCTGAGCAGGAGCTCCCGCATCACGCAGCGTCCCTCGGCGGAGGTATCCGTGCCGTAGTTTATGGAGCTGAAAACCACCTGATTTCCGCCGCGCGAGTGGATGGTGTTCATGTTGTGGATGAACGCTTCCATAGCTTGGTGCACCCTCCCGACGGTGCGGTTGACGGCGTGCTGTAGCGCCCGCCGGTCGCCCTGCAACCCGTCTAAGGGCTTTGCAATGTAGTCATCTACAGGCGTTTCGTAGAGGTGGTTGTAGCTCTCGCCGGCGATTTGCTCCAGCGCCTTGAGCTCCTCCACCAGCGAGAGCCGCACAAACGGGGCGAGGTAAAAGTCGAAGGCGGGAATAGACTGCCCGCCGTGCATTTCGTTCTGCGCCGTTTCGAGCGAAATGCAGGCCAGCACGCTGGCGGTCTCAATTCGCTTTGCAGGCCGCGACTCCCCGTGCCCGGCGCAGAAGCCGTTTTGCAGGATTTTGTCCAGCGGATGCTGCACGCAGGTGAGGCTCTTGGTGGGGTAGTAATCCTTGTCGTGGATGTGGAGGTAGTTCTGCCGCACCGCCTCCTTCACCTCGGGTAGGAGGAGGTAGTCGTCCACAAATGGCTTGGTAGACTCGCTGGCAAACTTCATCATCATGCCGGCGGGCGTGTCGGCGTTCATGTTGGCGTTTTCGCGGGTAACGTCGTTTGACTTTGCCTCGATGATCTCCAGAAACATGTCCCTCGTTTTGGCTTTTCGGGCAACGCTGCGCTGGTCTCGGTAGGCAATGTACTTTTTTGCCACCTCCTTGCGCGCGCTCTTCATCAGCTCCATCTCCACCATGTCCTGAATTTCCTCCACAGTCATCTGCTCCCGCCCGCGGCAGGCAATGTAGTCGGTAATGCTCCGTATCAGCGAGGCGTCCTCGCCCGCGTCGGTGTGCAGCATGGCTTTGCGAATGGCCGCCATGATTTTCTCCTCGTTAAACCCGACAACACGCCCGTCGCGCTTTACAACTAACTGAATCATGCTTGAATTTTGAATGAAATCCTCGCTCGCTACAAAACAAGAAAGCGAAATTGAAAAAAATAGAAATTAAAAGCTTAGAATAACCGTTCACGCAGCCGGCAGAGGCGGCTATTAGCCATGCCTTTACCCTGCACTCGGCGCGCCGCCGGACAACAATACAGCCACCGCCGCCGAAGGCCGAATGGCGAGCCGCAAAGTTAAGGCATCTTTTCTACCCGAAACTTTTCTGCGGCTACAAGTTTCCAAAAAGTTATAAACTATTCCCCGCATGTTGCTGATCTA
>JAIRSZ010000085.1 GCA_031255195.1 Prevotellaceae bacterium
CGCCCTCCTTTTTGTCCACGCCGTAATTGGGATCGTTGGTGAGTACAATTGGCTCGGAGCTTCCCCAATCATCGTAGGTAGAAAGAACTGTGGTAGAAAGCGAATAGTTGGGTCCCGGAATGGGGTCGTTAACATTATCGGTGTAGCCGCGAACAGAAGAGATACGGCGTTTGCCGTGATTGCTCAAGATGTAAGGGGCTAAGTTTACGTTATTTTGAACGGTATAGCCGCTTATGGTTTGATTATCATCCTTCCCAATCCAGCCAACAATACCGGCTATGTTGCCTTCGCCATTCGCTTCGGTTGCACGGTAAACTTTTTGAATTATTCCCGAAAAATAGCAGTTTTCTACAACCATCTTGTTGCCATCGTAAACATTGCCAATAATACCGCCGGTCATTCCGCGTCCGTTGTTATTTTCTGAGGTGTGAAAGATGGTGGCGCTCGAATAGCAGTTACGAATAGCAGCCGTTCCGCCGTCGGTAATGTTTCGCGCTCTGCCCACAAACGAGCCCATGCACCAGCGACCCTTTATAGTGGAGTTGGCAATGTAGCAATTTTCGATTCTTGCATTACCCTCCAGGAAACCGGCAACAACAGCTGTGCGCGATTCTGTTTTGTTCGTTACCGAAGCATTTTCAAAACCAAGATTTGCTACGACAGCGTTTCCGGTGATTCTGGTAAAAAAAGCCGTGCCGTTTTTTATTACATCTATCGTCATGTTAGAAATAACATGTCCGTTGCCGTCCAGCGTTCCGGTAAAGTCTCCGAGCGGCGTCCAATCACTACCCGACAAATCAATATCGTTGTCTAAAACGTAGCTGCCGGACAGACCGTTTTTAATGTTTTCCAACCCTGCACGGTCGGAAATGTGGGTTTGCGCAAAAGCCAAACCACAGGAGCACAAGGCGACGGCGAGCATCGCCCAAAATCTGAATAAAAAGTACTTGTTTTTCATTTTCTTAAAAAATTAAATGGTTAAAAAAATAATAATGATGTTTGGTTTTATCAATTAAGCAATCGGGATGATGCGCAGCTCAAGGGCAACCGGACGTTGCCCCCTACCGCACCATCACCTTTACGGTTTTTTCTCCTTCGTCCGTTGTGGCCTTCACAATGTAAATGCCCAAAGGCAGGGTGATAAATCCGCTTTCGGCCAGCGGACGCTCGTAGAGCTTCGTTCCGGTGAGGGAGTAAACGCTCAGAACGCCCTTTGCGACCGGCCCTGTATAGCGGAGAGAAATGCCGCCTTTTTCGCCAATAACGCTAAGCGGAAAATCGCCCTGCCCTACCCCGTCAACAGCGGTATTGCCTCCCGGATCGTCCGTGTTTCCCGGATCATCCGTATTCCCCGGGTCGTCCGTGTTTCCCGGATCATCGGGGTCGTCCACCTCCTCTCTCTTCAGCTCCAGGCGGAAGTGGTCAACCTTGAACAGTCCGGCTTCGTTGGTTGCCAAAGAGCCGTCCTTATGCCGATTGCTCGAGCGAACGCCGATACGGAGGCTGTCGCCCTCCGCTACGTCAACTTCCACCTGCATTTCCCGAAGCGCAAACGAGCCGTTGGGTATCCATCCGGCAAAGGTGTTGACTTCGCCGGGGGTAAGGTTGTCTTCGCCGTAATCCTCCTCCCTGCCGAAATACTGCACGTTGTTGTTGGCAAACAGCCGCTGGGTGGTCAGCAGGCCGCTTTTTTCCACCACCAGCCGACATTTTACGATGTATGTTCCCTCCGGTATGCCGGTAATCACCTGGTAAAGCTCAAAGTTCGGAGGCATCGGTATGGAGTAGTACCAGCAGAGCCGCTTGCCGTGGACGTTTCCCCCGTCGTTATTGCTGCCCCACGACTGCCCGTTGAGTTCTCCGGTGCGCGTCCATCCGGGGGGGTCGCCGCGGTAGGTGACGGAGCCGTCCTGCCTCATGCCCGTTACATCCTCAAAATCGGGGTTGGCGATGTAGGAGGTTGATTTTATTACGCTGCGGCGGTACTTGGTAATGGCAGCCTGAAGGTCTTCGAGCGCCTGAATTTGCTCCTCAAAAGTTGCGCCGCCGTTGTCCTTCACGTTAACGGCCAGCTGAATGTCGTCCATAAACGCGCTGCGAGCGTCGGCGGTGTACATTCCGTCGTAAATGCCCTCCTCGGTGGAGCTGTAGAGGTTTTGCGCCTCCTTTATGAGCGCCTGCAGGCGGGCTTGTGGCGGGTCGCCGGCCGTTTGCTCCAGGCGGAAGTGGTCAACCTTGAACCATCCGGCGTTGTTGGTTGCCGAGGAGCCGGTTTTGAGCTTGTTGGAAGACTTGATACCAATGGGCAAATCTGTCGTATCGGCAAGAATAAACTTCACCGCCATTTCCTTCAGGTTGATGCCGCCGCCATCACCTTCGGCGGCATACCCTCCAAAGGTGTTGACCTCGCCCGTGGTGAGGTTGCTTTGGTAGTCGCTCTCCTTTCCGTAGTACTGCACGCGGTTTCCGGCAAAAAGCCGCTGCGTGGTTATTCCGCCGGTGGACGGAACGCCGAGCTTGCACCGCAGGATGTACTCTCCCGGAGGCAGGCGGTAGATGGTTTGCGAGAGCTCGAAATAGTCGGGCATGGGCGTCGAGTTGTACCAGCAGAGCCGCTGGCCGTGGACGTTTCCCCCGTCGTTGTTGCTGCCCCACGACTGCCCGAGGAGTTCTCCGGTGCGCGTCCATCCGGGGGGGTCGCCGCGGTAGGTGATGTTGCCGTCTTGCCTCATGCCTGTTACATCCTCAAAATCGGGGTTGGCAATCAGGCCGGTAATGTCGCCTTCGGAGGGGTAACCGACGGATAGCCCGCTCAACACCAAGCCAGGCTCGGCAAAGTAAATTCGGACGGTAACGCTCTTATCGGCGTCGCTCTGGTAGAAGGTTTCGCCGAGGGTGTAGCTGCGGCGCAGGTCAAGAATCCAGCGGGCATTTTCGCCCAAGGCGTCTCCGCCGCCAAGCCCGTTGCCAACGGTTACAAAGGTCGGCTCTGCGCCTTCAATCGAAATGGCGTAGCGCAAGCTTTTCCCATCGTAAAGGGGAAAGGTGGGGAAGCATTTGACCTGAATGTTGTTTTCGCCCCTGGCCACCGGCAGGCTGTATTCAACGTAAGGCGCAGCCTCAATATTGTCCGCGTTGTAAACCGTCATGTCGAACGGCAGTACGGCAAGCGAGGCGTCGCCGATTCCGAGGTAGGGAATCTCTACGATGGCGCGCCCGTTACCCTCCTTAGTTGTGTGGGTGGTTATTTCAAAGTGTCGCACAGAATCCCGGCGGGTTGGGGCAACGTCGTTTTCGTCGAGCTGGTCTTCGTCAACCACCGGAGGGTCGTAGAAGAAGGAGTGGTTGCGGGGCGCGTAGTCCATCATGCCGTCCCACTTTCCGCCTGCAATTTCCTTGTTGTACTTGCGGGTCAAGTCCTGAATCAGCTGGTAGGCCTGCTGCGCGTCGAGGGCGGCGGCAAGAGCGGCGCTCCTCCGCCCAAGGGCGGCGTACTCGAAGCTGAGCTTGCCGCCAAGAATTTTGCGGTTCATCGCCCAGGTTGCCTCTACCGGATAACCTATCAGCTGAAAGTATGCGTCCTTCAGGCGGTCGGGGATTTGCGCTTCGACGGCCTTTGCCTGCTGCTTCAGCGTGGCAAACTCTGCAATGCGCCGCTCCATTTCGGCCACAGTGTAAATATTCCAGTTGATGTGCTCGGCGCGCCCCTGCGCCGTCAGCTGGAAATATTTGGTTTTGATGGGGGCAATTTGCGCTCCGAGCGCTTCGCCGAAGGTTTCCTTTGCCCAGAACTCCACGTAAGCGGCAGCCTTTTCGGGCCTCCATCTATCAACATCCCAAGCCAAATCCATGGCAAATTGATACTCAAACTCCTGCGGTTTGATGTCGCCAACGTTGAAAATCCAGGCGTCTTTGCAGTTCAAGTCGTAGGCTTTCGACATTTCAAAGCTGGTGTGCGCGGGCGAAGTTCCGCCCAGCCACAGGTAGTCGTATCCGGGAGGGGTTCCCCAGTAGGAGAAGTGAAAGTAAACGCCACCGCCGCCGCTGCGCTGCTGCTCCCTTGGGTCGGCCAAGCGGCGGATGTAGCCAAAGTTATCGTCCACCCACATGATGGTAACGTCGTCGGGAACGTTCAAGCCCTTGTTGTACACATCCAGCACCTCCTTGTAGGGGATGAAAAGCTGGGGGATTTGGTCGACGGGCTTTTTGAGCGTATCGCGAAGCATACTGCGCTGCGTGGTAAATAAATCTTCGAGCGCCTCCTTGTGCTCCTGGCTGCCGTGCGTGTAACCCTCCATGCCGCTGTCGTGAACGCCGCGCATCCCAATGCCGTACACGGCGGGGTTGTCGACGGACTCCTTGATGCGGTCGCCCCAGTAGCGAATGAGCGTTTGCCGGTTGGTTTTCCAATTGTAGTCGCCGCGTGCTACGCCCGGATACTCGAGGTTGAAGTTTTTGTTCCACTCGTCCTCGTTGTCGCGCAGCAGGATGTCGCAGTGGCTTCCGCCGAGCGCAATCTGGTACTTTCGGGCAACCACCGGATTCTGCTTGTAAAACCAGAAGGCTTTGGTGCAGGGGTGCATGGCAGGCCAAAAGTAGTTGGACTTGGTGCGCAGCATCATTTCAAAAATTCGCTCGTGGGCATTGGGGCCAATATCGCCGCGCTGTCCGTTATCGCGAATGCCCGGATCCATCATTTTTGCCGCCCAGGGCTGCATACCCCAATCCTCGTCGTTGATAAACATGCCGCGGTACTTGACCGAAGGCGGGCCAAAGATGCTTTCGCCCGGCGTAACGAACACCTCCTCATGCTGTTCCGGTAGCACGTCGGCAAACCACACCCAGGGCGAAACGCCCATCATGCGCGAAAGCTCAAACACGCCGAAAGCCGCGCCGCGCGGGTCGCTGCCGGCAATCACCAGAGCTTGCTCCACATTGGGCAGCGGGTTGTCAACCACCGAGATAAGGAAAGTTTCCCACTTGCCCTCCAGCTTCGAAGCGTCGAGCTTGCCGGCCGCCGCCAGCTGCGAGATGAAGGACGAGCTGAGCGTACCGATAATCACCGGCTTGGCGGTGGCAATGCTGTTTACCACCTCCGGCTGTACGCCGGTTACGAGCTTCATGTCGCCGGCAAAAGCGGTTGCCGCTACCGTAACGACCTCTATATCCAGCGCATCGACCACGAGCTGCGCCGCCTGCCCGCCCGCCACGACCGGAAAGCTGCCTCCTCCGGCGGTATAGGCTATACCAATGGGGTTACCCTCGGCCTGTACACCCTGCACCGCCGACAGGCAGCAGAATGTGACCGCTGAAATTGCTGATAGAAATTTGTTTTTTCTCATTTGCTTGTTTTTTTTAGTTTGACCTGTTTGTGTATTTACTGCTAATTCATGTATACCGTTTAGTTTGACTTGCCTGTATTTTTGTTACCAGCTCATATATATATAAGGTATGCTGTTTACGTCGGCACGTAGCATATTTATGTATGCGTATGCTGTTTGCGCGCGGCAAAAAATCCCTCTCCACCGAAGCGTGGCGTAAAAACAAAAAACAACAGCCTTTCCGCCTCAATTTTGAAGCGGAAATCTGTTGCGTAAGTGAATCTTTTTCACTAACTTTGCATGCTGTGTGTGTGTGTGTGTGTGTGTGTGTGTGTGTGTGTGTGTGTGTGTGTGTGTGTGTGTGTGTGTGTGTGTGTCCATACTATGCGCTGACGTGTCCGCTTCTTTTTTGCAAAAAAGCGATTCAAAAATCGGAAGAGATATTATTTGAATTTTACAGCTCATAAAAAATAGTATGTTTAGGATGCGACTTAGTGATAAAAGTTCGAGGCAAAGATATCGCATAAGCCCGACAAAAACGAGTACTATTCTGCCAAAAACGAGTACTATTTTGCCAAAATACCCCTTTTTGCCCGATTTGGCGGTTCCGTTTTGTTAAAATCACCTTCAAGGAACAAATTTTCATTTGCAAAAATCATATCTTTTTCCGAACACCTTGCCAAATAACGCCTGTAATATTTTATATGTATCTTATAATAAGTCGTATATGATGATTTTCACCACACAGCTCGTCGTTGACGGATAGGGATTGAGAAATGACGGTAAAATAGCTGAAATTCAGATGTTTCGCTACGGAATGACGGGGACGTGATAGTGGAAAATAATGGAGGTGAAGTAGTTAAAGTAGAATCGTCGCCGCAGCTACGGGCTGGGGTTACTCCGCTGCGCTACGGAATGACGGGCGCGCACACGTTAGAGAAGGGGGCGGCGCGCGGTGAGCAAAGGCTGTTCTGTGCAAAGCGCAAAAAAAGTGACGCTAAAATTCTTTTCATCCTCCACTTTATAATTGATTTTTAGCTATCTTTGCGGGGCTGGACAATGGCTGTCCGGAGGGCTTTAAGAGAAATAAAGCCATTACTTTACCCAATAAAAAAAGTAGTAATACCTAAAACGTTTCAAAAATGATTAGGCAGCTATTCAAGAGAAAAAACGTTGCCGCCATTCTGGATGAATCCGGCGGCTTTAACGGGGGGCTTCACCGCACACTTTCGGTAGGAAACCTCGTGGCGCTGGGTGTCGGGGCCATTGTGGGCACGGGCATTTTCGTCATCACGGGTCAGGCCGCCGCCGACTACGCGGGGCCAGCGCTCACCATTTCGTTTCTCATTTCGGCGCTTGGGTGCATGTTGGCGGGCTTGTGCTACGCCGAGTTTGCCGCCATGATACCCGTTTCGGGTAGCGTGTACTCCTACAGCTACGCCACCGTAGGCGAGCTGCTGGCGTGGTTTATAGGGTGGGACTTGATTTTGGAGTACCTTTTTGCCTGCTCTACCGTGTCCGTCGGCTGGTCGGGCTACATGCAAAACCTGCTGCTCGGCTGGGGCATTGAGCTGCCCTACAGCATCACCGCCTCCACCTTTGAGCACACCGCCGAGGGGTGGACGCTCACCGGCAGCATCATCAACTTTCCCGCCGTGTTTATTGTTGGGGTGGTGACGGCGTTCCTGCTGGGCGGCATCAAGCAGTCGTCGCTTGCCAACAACATTATCGTAGTCATCAAGGTAAGCGTTATCCTCCTGTTCATCGGGTTTGGGCTTGCGCACATCGACGTGAGCAACTGGACGCCATACGTGCCGCAAAATACGGGCGAGTTTGGGAGCTACGGCTGGAGCGGCGTGCTACGCGGGGCGGCGGCGGTTTTCTTCTCCTTCCTGGGCTTCGACGCCATTTCGACCACCGCGCAGGAAACGCGCAACCCGCAGCGGGACATGCCGCGGGGAATACTAATATCGCTGGCCGTCTGCACCGTGCTGTACGTGGCGGTTACGGCGGTGCTCACCGGCATAGCGCACTACACCGAGCTGCACGTGGATGCGCCCATTGCCTACGCCATTGACCAGCTGGGCGGGCAGCTGTCGTGGCTCAGCCCGCTGATTAAGCTGGGCGCTATTGCCGGCCTCAGCTCGGTGATACTCGTCATGATGCTGGGGCAGTCGCGCATATACTACGCCATAGCGAAGGACGGCCTGCTGCCGCAGGTGTTTTCGCGGGTAAACCGCAAGCGCGGCGTGCCGCAAAACGCGACCATCATTGCCGGCATTGCCACGGGGCTGGTGGCCGGTCTGTTCCCCCTGCACGTGCTGAGCGAGCTGGTGTGCATCGGCACGCTGATGGCTTTTGCCATTGTGTGCATCTCCATCATTGTGCTGCGCAAAACGCAGCCCGACCTCAAGCGTCCGTTCAGAGTGCCGCTGGTGCCGCTTATTCCGCTGCTGGGCGCTGCCATCTGCCTACTGCAAATGGTAGCGCTGCCGTGGAACACGTGGCTTCGGCTCATCGGCTGGACGGCGCTGGGATTCATCATCTACTTTGGATACGGAATGAGGCACAGCAAGCTGAGAGGTTGATGCAGCAGCCTGCCCTGCTGGGGGGAGGGCTGCCGCTAAAGCACCGGTCGGGATAGCATTTCCGAAAGCTTTGTCCGCACCCTGCTCAGCTCGCCGAGCTTGAGCAGGATTGTGTCCTGCTCCTCGCCGCTCTTGCCCTCCAGCGCTGCCTGGAGGCGCATGATGGCCTGCGTAACGATTTTCGACTTGTACACGTTGATGGCCTTGGGCACTTCCACCCGCAGGCGGTCTTCGTCGGGGTCGGCGGACTCGGGCTGCCGCCAGATTTTGCTGAGCGTGTACTTTTGCGAGAGCAGGTCGATGGCCATTTCGCACACCCGCTGGTCGGGGTGGTTGATGAAGTGGCGTATGTCCACCGTATCCGTCTCATCGAGCAGCTTTCTGTACTCCTCAAAAATTTGCCGGTACTCAAGGTTTTGGAAGCTCAGGTCTTCGCCCGCAATCTCGTTAATAATGTAGGCGCTCACGCGGACGCCAAAGAAGGCGCTGTTGCCAAACCGCAGCAGCAGGTAGATAATCTCCCGCTCCTGCTCGCGGCAGTACACGTTTTCCACAAACGCCGGAATGGACGGCGTGTGGACAGCCTCCGCCGACGTGGAGGCATCTCCGCCACCGGTGGCAGCGGCGGCGGCTTCGCCGGTGGCGGCGGCAGGCGGCGTGCCCGAAGCCGACCGGGGCGCTTCGGGCGCGCCGCCGTACAGCTTTTTCCGGCGCAGCTTGGCCACCTCGCCGGTGAGCACGTCTTCGGCAATGTCCATGAGCTTGCTGCACTCCCTAATGTACACGCTGCGCGGGATGGCCTCTGGAATAACCGAGATGCTGCGCACGATGTCGGTGATAACTTCCGCCCGCTTTATGGGGTCGTTTTTTGACTCGGAGAGCAGGATTTTTGTTTTGAAGGAGATGAAATCATCCTCGTGGCTGTCGATGAACGCTACGAGCTCGGTGGCGCTGTGGCTTCGGGCAAACGAGTCGGGGTCTTCGCCGTCGGGCAGCAGGAGGGTTTTCACGTTCAGCCCCTCCTCGAGGAGCATGTCGATGCCGCGCAGCGAGGCCTTTATCCCAGCCGCATCGCCGTCGTAGAGCACGGTGACGTTTGGCGTAAAACGCTTGATGAGGCGTATCTGGTCGTAGGTGAGCGAGGTGCCGCTCGACGCCACCACGTTTTCGACGCCTGCCTGGTGCATTGAGATGACGTCGGTGTAGCCCTCCACCAGAAAGCACTTGTCGCGCTGCATCATGGATTTTTTGGCAAAGTAAATGCCGTAGAGCGTGCTGCTCTTGTGGTATATTTCGCTCTCCGGCGAGTTCACGTACTTGGCCGTCGACTTGTCGGTCTTGAGCGTTCGCCCGCCAAACCCGATGACCCTTCCGCTGACGGAGTGTATGGGGAAAATGGCGCGCCCAAAAAACCGGTCAACCAACGCTCCGTTGTCGCGCTCGACGGACAGCCCCGTTTTCACCAAAAACTCCTTCTTGTAGCCGTCGCGCAGGGCGGTAGACGAAAAGGCGGCGCGGCTGTCGAGGCAGTAGCCCAGCTGAAACTTTTCGATGGTGGCCTTCGTAAATCCGCGCTCGGCGAAGTAGGTCAGCCCGATATTTTTGCCGTCAACGTGGTTGTGCAGTATTTGGGAGAAGTAGCTTTGCGCGTAGGCGGCGGTAATCATCATGCTCTCGCGGTCGTTGTTGTGCTGCCGCTCCTCGGGCGAAAGCTCCCGCTCCTTGACCTCAATGCCGTACTTTTTTCCCACCACCTTTAGCGCGTCCCAGTAGGAAAGGTTTTCGTGCGCCATCACAAAGGTGACGGCGTTGCCCGCCTTGCCGCAGCCAAAACATTTGAAGATGCCCCTTGCAGGCGATACGGAGAACGACGGGGTTTTCTCGTTGTGAAACGGGCAACAGGCGGTGTAGTTCACGCCGCGCTTTTTGAGCGTAATGTACTCCCCTATCACCTCCTCGATGCGGGCAGCATCCATAATGCGGTCTATCGTGGCTTGGTCTACCATGCGCTACTTTGCTTTTCTGAGTCTACTGTTGTGAAAGCCTCCCCCCCCGTCTTTTCAAACGGATGAAAATCGGGGGAAAAAGTGAAAAAAAAAGTGGCCGCTGTCGGACATAAACCGGCGCTCTTGCGGTGGCGCGGTAATCGCCAAAGGCAGCAGTGAAAACCTCCGCCACTTTTGAGCACAAAAGTAAGCGATTTAAGCGAATTGGCAAACATCCTAAGCGCCCTTTCAGGGCAAACGCACGAAAATGAGCTATGATTTATGTGATTTAATGTGATTGCTGGCGCGCCACTTTTCGCTCTTTCCCCTCCCCGCGCGCCGCCGCCCGTTATTCCGTAGCGCAGCGGAGGAATGACGGGAAGGGGGAAGAATCACCGTTCAGGCAAGGGAAAGCAGCGAATCATTGAGCGCACCAGAATAAAATATTTTCCGCTTCATATATTTTAATATAAATATATCAGCATGGTATTGAAAAAAACATACCTTTGTGCTTCAAAATTTTACGCTGTACTGTACCATGAGCTACCCAAATAACATGTGCGCCCAAGCGCAGGGCGGGCAAAATGGGCGGCAGCGCTCCAAAAAAACGGGAAAGCCGTTTTAAGCAGGCATATATTTCGTGCGTTTGCCCTGGTAGCAAGTAGCAAGCCTTTGGAGCAAAAAAAAACAGGCTACCTTCGGAGAAGAAGGTAGCCTGTAATTCTCATAGCTCATGGGTTATAATTTTTGAGCGCCTCCCACCGCAATTTTCACGCTCTTCCTTTTGCCGTCTGCGCTTTCGAGGACGAGGTGGTAGACGCCGGGTGTTTTCGGCATGGCCATGCCGCTGCCGTTGTACAGGGCGGAGGCGCTGTCCTCGAGGACGAGTCGGCCGTTGGCGTCGAACAGGTATACCTTTGCGTAGAAGAAATGTTCATCGTTTTCGACGCCGACAAGGAAGTCTCGCTTGAGCTTGACTGCTCCGCCCGGCAACACCGGGTTGGGGTAGACCGTCAGCCAGGACAGCTGGCTGACCTGAGCCGCTTCGCTGACAGCGAAGCGGCTGTACGTACCGTCGCTGCACGTTGTGACAAGGTCGCCATCGGTGGTGAGCAGGTACAGGTACATCGAATCCGTCTTCTCAAACCTGTCGTAAACGCTCTCGCCCGCCGTGCAGTACAGGCGGTCTGTTTCGACTATCATGAACGCTGTATCGGCCTCCCGCTTCAAGTACCAGACGCACGACTTGAACGTCAGCCCGTGCCGGTTGAACTTCGGGTTGTTGTTCACTATTCGGATGCTGCCGATGTGCTCGGTCACCACGTCGAACAGCCCGAAGGGTTTCTCCAGCACAAACGTGTAGCTCCTGCTGCTGTCGGTGCTGAGGTCGGAAAGCTTAACGGAGACGGCCTTGCTGCGCCCGCGCTTGCCCATCGAGAACGAGTCAACTTGAAAGCTGCCATTGCTGTCTTTTCCGTCAACGGTACTCTTGATGTTCTCGCCGGAGGTGTAGGAAACGGTCAGCTGGGAGACGTCGCAGGGTACGGGGTAGATGATGGTGTCGCTGGTGGCAACAATCTCCTCGCGCTGCCAGCGCACCAGCGTGTTGCCTGTGCCGCTGGTAATCGTAACCTCCTCTATGGCGATGCTATCCTGCCGGTAGCGAACGTCGCCGACGTTCACCGTGATGGCGGTGATGGGCACAAGCATGGGGAGCGTGCCGGGCTTGTAGCTGTGCATGGGCAGCGGTATCACGCGCACCGTGTCGCCAAGGCGGATGTTGTCTACGACGTAAACGCCGTTTTCGTAGGTTGTCACCTTCTGTTGGGGCTGCTTTTCGCCTGCGGCGGTGGTGACGGCGTACCCAACGCTCACCCCGCTCCACGGGACGTACCTTGTTCCGCCATTCTTCGTTACCTCCTGCCTCAAAATTACCCCCCACAGGAGGCTGGGAATGGTGGTGGTGGAGTCTGCGGCATTGATGATTTCTCCGTAGCAGGCGTCGTTTTGCGGCGCTACGTAGCAGCCGGCGCGCTTGCCCACCAGCTGGTAGCTCACCGTTAT
>JAIRSZ010000025.1 GCA_031255195.1 Prevotellaceae bacterium
GATAAGCCATCCGACAATGATAAGCCATCCGACAATGATAAGCCATCCGACAATGAATAGCAAAATAAGGAGTAAAAATATGGTTTTTAAATCCCTACAGAACATAGAGAGCGCTTTTAAGGCGATACGCTGGACGATGCTTGCGGTGGTGGCGGCGTGCACCCTGATAGCGATATACGCGGTATCTTCTGCGCACCAAATGGTGGCGCGGGAGCGGGAAAAAATATACGTGCTCGACAAGGGAAAATCGCTGATACTTGCGCTGTCGCAGGACTTGCAGCAGAATCGCCCGGTGGAGGCCAGAGACCACGTGCGCATGTTCCACGAGTGCTTCTTTACGCTGTCGCCCGACAACGAGGCCATCAACCAGAACCTTCGCCGAGCGCTGTTCCTGTCGGATAAGAGCGTCTACAGGTACTACACAGACCTGGCCGAATCGGGGTACTACAAGCAGCTGATGTCCACCAACACCAGGCAGTACGTATTCATTGACAGCATGGCGTGCGATTTTGAGAGCTACCCGTACAGCGTAGTAACCTACGCGCGGCAGGTCATTGTGAGGCCGAGCACCACAACCATCCGCCACCTGGTTACAACGTGCGAGCTGAGCAACGCCGTTCGCAGCGATAACAACCCTCACGGGTTTATAATAGAACGCTTTAACGTGAAAAATAATGAAGATATTTCGACGCAAAGGAGGCGTTAGGGGAAGGCCGGTGAATCCGGCAGCGCGCGCGCCGTCAGAGTTTGAGGTTAAGCTGCGGGAGCGGCTGAACGCCATGCCCCGCGCCCGGCAGTACAGGCTGGTTAAAATCGGTATGCTGACGCTGGCTGCGTTTGTGGCGCTGCGCGTGGCGGTAACCGTTTACAGGATGCTAAAGTAAAATGCAAAAGTAAGCCATGATAGAAGAAAAATCACCCAAGAAGAAGATGGTAGGCTACCTGGTGTACACCTTTGCGGCAGGCCTTGCCATAGCGGTAGGCTACCTGCTTTTTTCTCCGTCGGAAAGCCCGGAGGCCGACGCTGAAAGCCAGCTGAACAGCAGCCTTCCTGATGGAGAATCGGACGGGTTGCCGGAAGACAAGGTCAGCGCATACGAAGATTTGGCGCGGTACAATGAGGCACAAATACGCGGGCTTGGCGCAGACGAGCTGAACGTTGACCTGACGACGCTGGCCGACAGCGTGCAGGGTACGCAGGGGCACAGCGCCGCCAGGGGTAGAGGCGTAAGCAGCGATAGCGGGGTGGCGGACGCCGTTGCCAGCGCGAGGTCGGCCGCTAAGACGCTACAGGCCGGCCGCGACAGAAGCGACAAGCCTGCTGCGAGGGCTACGCCTGCCGGCCACCCCCCAACCCCAGAGCAGCTGGAGCGGAAGGCGGAGGCGGCACGGCGGCAGCAGGCGCTGGATGAGCTCAGAGCCAGAAATGAGCAGGCGCAGCAGGCGGCGCTGCAAATGATACAGGGGCAGCGCGAGGAGCCGGTGGTGGCAGGCCGCCCTGCGGACAACAGCGAAGCCGCAGAGAAGGAAGCGGTCTCCGTCATTCCCGACAACCAGGGAGATATAGCCACCACGCTTGGCGGTGGGAGGCGGCGTAGCGGGGGATTCTACGGAATAAGCAGCGCCCCTGCGCAGCGCAACAGCGTGAAAGCCTGCATATATGGCGAGCAAACAGTGAGCGAAGGCCAGCACCTGCGGATACGGCTGCTGGAGCCGGTGATGGTGTCGGGGGTGGTGGTTCCGGCCGGAAGCATCCTGGTGGGCACGTGCAAAATTGGCTCCGACAGGCTGCTGACGAGCGTTACCTCCATTGAGCACGACGGCGTGATAATGCGCGTGTCGCTGGAGGTGTACGACAACGACGGTCAGCAGGGGCTGTACGTGCCCAACTCCATGGAGCTGGAGGCGGGGCGCGAAATAGGCGCCGACATCGCCAGCTCGGTTGGCAGCACGGCGGCAGCGCAAACGTCCATGTTTTCGCAGCAGTCGGCAGCGGAGCAAATTAAGGCGGACGTTGGACGCGGGGTGGTGCAGGGGACGTTCAGGTTCATCGGCAAGAAGCTGCAGGTGGTTAAGGTGCAGGTGCAGGATCGGCATAAGGTATTCCTGGTGCCGCAGAGGTAGCGTAACGTAAAACGGTTTATTTACTACTAAATAGTTGGCTATGAGAACAAAAGAATTATGCTTGCTGCTGGGTCTGGGGTGTGCTCCGCTCGCGGCGGCGGCGGAAGCGCTGCCCGAACAGCAAAAAGCTGACAGCGCGCCGCAAGCGGTTAGCGCGGAAGCGGCGGAAGCGCTGCCCGCACAGCGAAAAGCCGGCAGCGCGCCGCAAGAAGCTGGAGCGGAAGCGCCCGGAAAAGCGGAGCCGAGAATGGCCGGATGGGTGGAGGCCGAGCTTGACGGTCAGGCGGAGCCGAGGACGCAGAAGGTTATCGTCAACGAGGCGGCGACGAGCATCACCACGGGCGGCGACCTGTTTAGCGGCTACACCCGCACGATACCCTACGAGCGGATGATACCGCCCTACGGCCTGCAGGTCACGTTCGGCAAGACGGTGCACATCATCTTCCCCGCGCCCATCCGGTACGTAGACCTGGGGGACGAGCGCCTCATTGCGGGCAAGGCGGGGGAGGCGGAGAACGTGCTGCGGGTGAAGTCGTCGGAGGAGGAGTGGCGCGGCGAGACGAACATGTCCGTGATAACCGACAACGGCAGCTTCTACACGTTCAACGTGAAGTACGCCGCAGAGCCGGAGAAGCTGAACATTGAGATGCAGGATTTTACGCACGACGGCTCGGTGGTAAACCGCCCGAACAACTCGCTGGACATTTACCTGAAGGAGCTCAACGGCGAGTCGCCGCGGCTGGTTCGGCTCATCATGCAGAGCATCCACCGCAACAACGTGCGGCTGGTGAAGCACATTGGGGCGCGCGGGTTCGGCATACAGCTGCTGCTCAAGGGCATCTACTCGTACAACGGGATGCTCTACTTCCACACGGAGGTGAAAAACAGCTCGCCGGTGGACTACAACGTCGACTACCTGTCGTTCAGGATAGTAGACCGCCAGCTGGTGAAGCGGACAACGATTCAGGAAACCGAGCTCCGTCCGGTGAGGGCGTACAACCACGTGGTGAACGTTAGGGCAAAGAAGACGGAGTGCACGGTGTTCGCCATCCCGATTTTTACGGTGATGCCGGAGAAGGTGCTGCGGGTAGACCTGCACGAGAAGGAAGGGGGTCGCAACTTTACGTTCGACGTGGAGACGGCAGACCTGGTGCGGGCGCGGGATATTAAAAACTTTACCATCAACTAGGCGATGAGGCAGGTGATAGGGTTGGCGGCGCTGCTGCTTGCCTGCGCCCCCGCAGCGGAGGCGCAGCGCTACCTGCCGGGGATGCGCGGGTTGGAGGCCGTGGGCGGGATGGTGGAGGGCAGGGGGTACTACCTGCACGGCGGCTACTCGCAGTACACCAGGGGGAAAAACCGCTGGGCGTTGGCCGCCGAGTACCTGCAGCGTCGCTTCGCCTGGGAGACGGGCGCCATTCCGCTGGAGCAGCTCACCGTGGAGGCGGGCTTCTACAAGCTGCTGTTCGGCGACGCCGGAAAAAGCATCTTCTTCGCCGCCGGCGTGTCGGCCTTAACCGGCTACGAGACCGTCAACCGGAACCGCAAGCAGCTTCCCAACGGGGCGGTGATAGGCAACGCCGACAGGTGGCTGTACGGCATTGCCGCCGCCGTTGAGCTGGAGTACTACGTGGACGACCGCTACGTTTTCTTGGCCACCATCAAGCAGCGCGCCGGCGGCGGGTCGAGCGTCGGGCTGTTCCACACCCAGCTGGGCGTGGGGGTAAAGTACATTTTGGAGTAACGCCATAAAAGTAACGCCATGAGGGGAGAAAAAATACGACAAATTTGCGCCGCCGCGCTGCTGATTTGCGGGCTTGGCGGCTGCGACGGCCGGCTTGACCTGCGGACGGACTTCGGCTTTGAGGTGGAGCTGCTGCCGGTTCCGGCGAGCGTGCTGCCCGGCGAGGAGGTGGAAATGCGCTTCACGCTCAAAAGCGTGGGGGGAAGCTACGACAGCACGAGGTACTACCTGCGCTACTTTCAGTACGCCGGCAAGGGCACGCTGAGCAGCGAGGAGGGTCTGGCGCTTGTGCCCAACGACGCCTACGAGCTGCCCAAAAAGGTCTTCCGGCTGTACTTTGCGCCGCAGTCGGGGACGCAGCACCGGCTGGGGCTGACGTTCTACGACAGCTTTGACCACCGGCATGAGGTGGAGCTGAGCTTCGCCGTGGAAAAAGAGGAGGAGGAGGGGGATTAGCTATCGGAAAGGGCGGCAGGACGCTGACGCCGCCTCTTTTCGCGAAGCTCGTCCACCTTGACCAGGACAACAACGGTAACGAATATTACAAGCCCAATGATGGTTAACACGAAGAAAGCATTGCTCCACAGCATGGCACTAATTTTTTTAAGATTTGAAGTATAAGTAAAACCCGACAATGGAAAAAATGAGCGTTGCTGCTATTCCCCAAAGTAGCGTTACTGTTTTTGACACCGCAGTATCAAATATGGAAGATAGCACAACGCCAGCCACAATTAGCTTGGCAATGTCAAGTAAAAAATCGGCTGTTCTTATTTTTAATTCGGTTTTTGTCATCACTTTTTATTTTTACAAAGGTAAAAAAATAATCATGATACGCCATGAAGCAGCCATGATAAATGATAAAAATAGCGCAGCCGGCGGTAGCAGCGGTAACAGCAGCAGCAGGAGAAAAGCGGCCTTTAAGCATCAGTAAACATTTATATACCAACAAAAAAACACGTTAAACAGGAAGAGCCATGAAGGTAGAGCAAATACTAAAAGGTTACAGCACTGCTGAGTCGCGATGGGCGCGCTTTGGCTCATACTATGCAATGTTTCCCGTTGATTTTGCCTTTAGCGTTGTTGAAAAATACTCAAAGGAGGGCGACTACATAGTAGATCCGTTTGCAGGGCGCGGTAGCAGCGTTTATGCAGGCGGAGTATTGGGGCGTCGGAGCCTGGGGGTTGAAATTAACCCAGTTGGCTGGCTGTATGGAGCGGTAAAGCTGCACCCGGCCGACAAGGAGGAGGTGGAGGACAGGCTGCGTGAAGTTTACGAAAGGAGGCATGAATACGCAGCGCAAGCGAAGCAGATGCCCGAATTTTACCGAATTTGCTACTGTGATGACGTTCTAAAATTTCTGCTGTGCGCAAGAGAAAGCTTGAATTGGAAAGGCAGCAATGTTGACGCCACCCTGATGTCTATCCTGCTGGTGCACCTGCACGCAGAGCTGGGCGAAGGCCTGTCCAACCAGATGAAGGGAACAAAGTCGATGGGCATGAGCTACTCCGTACAATGGTGGAAGTCAAAAGGGATGGAAACACCTCCCGCAGTAGATCCCTACCCGTTTATCCGCAAAAAGATAGCGTGGCGGTACGAGAAAGGCAGGCCGCAAATAAAGTTGGACAGCCGCGTGATTTTCGGCGACAGCGCGCAGGAGCTAGCACCCATTGCCGATAGCGCGGGCAGGAATGGCATGACGTTTTCGCTGCTATTTACTTCTCCCCCATACTACTCCATCACCAACTATTATGCGGATCAGTGGTTACGGTTGTGGTTGCTGGGCGGTGCGGAAGGCTGTCAGCCGCAGAAGGAAAAGCATAAAGGACGGTTTACCAACAAGCAGGAGTACTACGATATGCTTGATAACGTGTTCGGCCTTTGCTCAAAAATGATGAAGCCCCAAAGTGTGGTTTACGTGAGAACGGACAGGCGAGATTTCACATTTGATTCAACGCTCGAAATTTTGAAAAAGCATTTTCCTAACCGCGGGGTAAGCATTGTGGAGAAGCCCCTAAAGGAGGATACGAAGACCCAGACAAAGCTTTATGGGGACAGCTCCATGAAGCCGGGTGAAGTGGACATAATAATCGGTTAATTCAACAAAAAACACATTAAACAGGAAGAGCCATGAAAGTAGTAGTAGCGGAGAAGCCCTCGATGGGCAGGGACATAGCGCGGGTGCTGGGCGCCACCACCCGGCAGGAGGGGTACATGGAGGGGAACGGCTACCAGGTGACGTGGGCTATCGGTCACCTGGTGGAGATTTACGACCCGACGGGCGAGGGGAGGTGGCGCGATACGCCGCTGCCGGTGTACGGAGACTTTGCGCTGCGCCCCAAGGAGGGGGCGGAGAAGCAGCTGAGCATCATTGGGAAGCTGCTCAAGAGCGCCGAGGAGGTCATCAACGCCGGCGACGCCGGACGCGAGGGGGAGCTGATACAGCGGTACATATACCGCTACCTGGGCTGCGCCAAGCCCGTGCGCCGGCTGTGGATAAGCAGCCTGACGGACGCCGCCATCCGGGAGGGGTTTGCGCGGCTGAAGCCCGGAGGCGACTACGACAGGCTCTACGACGCAGCCCGTGCGCGCAACGAGGCCGACAGCCGCGTGGGGATCAACGCTACCCGGGCGCTGTCGCTGGCGGTGAACAACGGGGAGGTGTTCTCCCTGGGGCGCGTGCAAACGCCAACGCTGGCCATGGTGTGCCGCCGCTACCTGGAGCATAAAAATTTTGCGCCGCGCCCGTTCTGGCGGCTGCTGGTGAAGACGGCAAAGGAGGGGGTCAGCTTCCTCGTAAAGCCCCGCGAATCCTACACGGACAGGGCGCGCGCGGAGGAAGACCTGCGCCGCCTTACCGGGGAGGAAACGCTGCGGGTAGCGCAGGTGGAGCGGAGGGAGCGGCAGGAGAAGCCGCCGCTGCTGTACGACCTGACGGGGCTGCAAAAGGCGGCCAACAGGCGGTACGGCATGACGGCCGACCGGACGCTGCAAGCCGCCCAGAGCCTGTACGAGGGCAAGTACCTCTCCTACCCGCGCACCGGCAGCAGCTACATTCCGGAGGACGTGTTTGCCGGCATCCCGAAGCTGATAGCGCAGTGCAGGGGGATAGCGCCCGCCGACATCAACAGCGGGTACTACGAGGGGTCGCCCACCCTGAGCCGGGGGTGCGTGAACGACGGCAAGGTGACCGACCACCACGCGCTCCTGCCCACGGGCGTTGCCCCGGAGAACCTAAAGGAGGAGGAGGCGAGGATCTACCGGATGGTGCTCGCCCGGATGCTTGAGGCCTTCCACCAGCCCTGCGTGAAGGAGGTCACCACCGTCAGGGTGCAGGCCGGAGGGATGGAGCTGCAGGCCACCGGCACGCACCTCCGCGTGGCGGGCTGGCGCGAGGTGCTGGGCGGGGAGGCGAAGTCGCCCGACGCGGAGGGAGCGGAGGAGGAGGCCGAGTCCGAGGAGGTGGAGGCGTCGCTGCCGGAGCTGAGGGAGGGCGACACGCTGCCCAACCTGGGCGCAACGCTGAAGGAGGATAAGACCAAGCCGCTCCCCCTGCTCACCGACGCCACGCTGCTGGCCTACATGGAGACGGCCGGCAGGGAGGTGGAGGACGAGGAGGCGCGCGAGGCGATGAAGGAGGGTGGGCTGGGAACGCCGGCCACGCGCGACAGCATCATCAAAAACATCATCGACCGGGGGTACGTAGCCCGGGAAAAGAAGAAGCTGGTACCCACCGAAAAGGGGCTTGCCACCTACGAAACGGTTAAGGACAGGACGGTGGCCAGCCCTGCGCTCACGGGAGAGTGGGAGAAGCGGCTGAGCCGGATTCAGCAGGGGACGCTGAGCGTGGAGAGCTTTCTGGCGGAGGTGAAGAGCTTTACCGAAAAGATTACGCGGGAGCTGCTGGAGGTGTGCGTCACCGTCAAAAGCCGCCGCGAGGCGGAGAGCGAAAAGACGCCGCTGTGCCCCAAGTGCGGGCAGCAACGCCTGCGCCTGTTCCAGAAGACAGAGAAAAGCGCGGGAGGGTTAGGGTGCAGCAAGGAGTGCGGCTTTGTGCTGTGGCGCGCGGTGGCCGGTAAGCCGCTGACGGACGGGCAGCTGGTTGCCCTGGCGACCAAGAAAATCACCCCCGAAATAGGCGGGTTTACCTCCAAAGCGGGGAAAAAGTTTTCGGCAAGGCTCAAGCTGGATGCAGAGCTCAAGGTGGCGTTTGACTTTGCCCCTTCAAAAGCAAAAGCCAAACGTTAGGCATACGGCAGCATCATTGGGCGGTATGCTCGTGCTTGGGGAATAATATGTCTCGGTTGCGGTACGCAACAATAGCTCCTCCCACAACAATGAGTACTCCAATGGTCGATAGAAACATAATTAACAACATAGCATTACTTTTTTTTACTTATTCTCAATAGCATGATAGCAATGAAAAACATAGCTATTACCGAGTGTGGCGCACGCTTGCCCCCCACCGGGTTAGGTGTCGGCATTAGATGATTTGCGCTCGTTTTTTTCTATTAAGCGTCCAAAGAATAGCGCCAGGCAAAAGACAAACGCACCTATAACGCCAACTCCAATAAAAACATACTGTAACATGATGCTACGATTTTTTCTTAGGCATACGGCAACATCATTGGGCGGTATGCTCGTGCTTGGGGAATAGCACCTTCCTGTTGCGGTATATAACTACGCATCCGGCAGCTGTGCCAATGACGCCAATAACGGAGATGAAAATAGTTAAGCCTGTCATAATTATTT
>JAIRSZ010000038.1 GCA_031255195.1 Prevotellaceae bacterium
CTTTGTGTTATTGTGTGTGTGTGTGTGTGTGTGTGTGTGTGTGTGTGTGTGTGTGTGTGTGTGTGTGTGTGTGTGTGTGTGTGTGTGTGTGTGTGTGTGTGTGTGTGTGTGTGTGTGTGTGTGCTAATACTATGCACTAAAGTGTCGGCTCTTTTTCCTTTCCAAAAAAGCGACTCAAAAGTAGGATAATATATTTGACTTTTACACATCATAAAAAATCAGGTGTTTTTGTGGTGATAATTCTTTTTATAATTCAACCTTCGCAAGCCTCCAATTACCTCGCCTGCGGCAGATTTTTGAGATTTAAGTATTTTATAAGTTTGTCATTTTCAGAAAATAGATTTTACATCAACCATGCAACTTACACATTAATAATTTCGGACAATTCGGCTATTATCTCTATAATAATCAACTATATTTGCTCAGGCATTGTTAGCTTTAGCGCATCCTGCTATGATGCTCGAAGCAGTTCGCCAAGCTATGCAGTGTAGAGAAATTTCGGACTGTTATGATTCTTGTTTATTCAATATAAACCGAGATTCTACCTGCATTTCCACGAGCTGATTTTTCACAAAAAATTTTCGTAAAGGTAAGCAAAAAATTGGGAGAAAGAAAATTCTTTTTCGCTTACATCAAATGTATATGCATAAAAACATCAACAATTTATAAACATAAATATTGAATAAAGAATAAAACAACTGAAATTCAATCCGATAGTATAACTTTCATTGCAAATGATTGCAAATATACTGTTTGTAATAAAAATCGCTGCAAAGATAGGCAACAAAAAACAAAAAAAACGAGTACTATTCTGCCAAAAACATGTACTTTTCTGTCATTTTTTTGCGGGTTGGCAAAATAGTACACGTTTTTGGCAGAATAGTACACGTTTTGCTGCTCTCAATTGGCGCAGCTTGCTCACACCCTTTGGCGCGAGAAAAATTTTTCATGGGAAATAACTGTATATCACTATTCTTTAGGCGTTTGAAAGCCATACAGCATTTGGTAACGATGAGTAGAATTTGGGGGGATGTGAAAAGCATTTCAACATAAAACATTGTAAATCAAGAAATAGTGATGTGATTTTGCAGACACAACGCTTTCGGGAGGCATTTAAATGGCGCTTTTACACGCTGCTCGCTATTCTCCCGTCGTGCAGAATGGTTTCTATGCGGTCGCCTGCCTTTACGTCGGTTGCGCTCTTCAGCAGCGCTCCGTTTTTTAGCGTTATGGAGTAGCCTCTTTGCAGGATACCCGCAGGATCTACCAGCTTCAGCTCGCTGCTCAGCTTGTCTATTGCCAAGTGGTTGCGCATGATGGCTTGGGAAGCGGCCTGCGCCAACCGCTGCGGCAGGTAGTCTGCCGTCAATTTTTTCTCCTGCTGCACGTGCCGCTGCGTATGCGACGCCAGCGCGTACAGCAGCTGTTGCAGCTGACGCTCGCAGTCGTCCGCTATGCAGCCCCACCGCTCCGACAGGTTTTCCCACAGCGCTTCTATCTGTGCGTCTGCCTCGGCAATTTTTTCCACCAGAAACTCGGCGGCGGCGGTAGGGGTTTTCAACATGGTGTTGGCCACCATGTCCACCACGCTCACGTCGCGATCGTGCCCAATGCCGGTGATGATTGGAAGCGGGAACTGCGCCACGTTGCTTGCCAGCGCGTAGCTGTCGAAGCACGACAGGTCGCTCTGCGAGCCGCCGCCCCGCAGTATAGCCACCACATCGAACTCGGCGGCGCGCGCGTAGATGCTCTCCAGCATGTTAATGATGTCAGGCTCGGCCTCCTTGCCCTGCATGGCGGCCTGAAACAGCACGGTGCGAAACGTGTAGCCGTAGCCGTTGTGGTGCAGCTGCTGCATGAAGTCGCCGTAGCCGGCTGCGTGCTCGGAGGAGATAACGGCAATGCGCTGTGGGAGCAGCGGCAGCTCCAGCTCGCGGTTCATGTCGAACACGCCGTCGGTGCACAGCTGCTCAATAGTTCTTTTGCGCACCAGCGCAACCTCGCCCACGGTGTAGGCCGCGTCGATGTCCAGAATATTCAGCCGCAAGCCGTAGAGCTCGTGGTACTGCACCGCCACGCGCACCAGCACTTTCATCCCCTCGCCAAGCGCCATGCCCGTTTCGGACGAAAAGTAGGCTTTCAACATTCGGTAAACGTTAGCCCAAATGTTGGCGCTCGCTTTTGCCTCAATCCGGCTGCTATCCGCGTCCTTCTGCACCAGCTCAAGAAAGCAGTGCCCCGCCGCCGATTCGCGCAGCTCGTTTACCTCAGCCGCTATCCAGTAGGTGTCGGGCATGGCCTCTACCGCCTGCTTTATGATGAGCTGAAGCTCTTTGAGGGATATTGAAGATGGGGTCGTCAAGGCGTTTGGGTTAAACGAGTTTCTTGTACCTTATCCTGTGCGGCGTGACGTCGCCCGTGCGTTTTTTCTTGTGCTCCTCGTAGTCGCTGAACCCGCCCTCAAAGAACACCACCTGCGAGTCGCCCTCAAAGGCAAGGATGTGCGTAGCGACGCGGTCGAGAAACCAGCGGTCGTGCGAAATAATGACGGCGCAACCGGCAAAATTTTCCAACCCTTCCTCGAGCGCCCTGATGGTGTTCACGTCCACATCGTTGGTAGGCTCGTCGAGCAGAAGCACGTTTGCCTCCTCCTTTAGCGTAAGCGCCAGGTGCAGGCGGTTGCGCTCGCCGCCGCTGAGCACGCCGCACTTTTTCTCCTGGTCGTTGCCGCTAAAGTTGAAGCGCGAAACGTAGGCGCGGGCGTTCACGCTGCGCCCTCCAAGGGTGATGATTTCGCTGTCTTCGGCAATGGTTTGGAAAACGGTTTTGTCGGGGTCTATTTTCTTGTGCTGCTGGTCAACGTAGGCAATCTTGACGGTTTCGCCAACCTCAAACGTTCCCTTATCAATTGTTTCCAAGCCCATAATCATGCGGAAGAGCGTAGTTTTTCCGGCTCCGTTGGCGCCAATGATGCCCACAATACCGGCGGGAGGCAGCGCAAAATTGAGGTTTTCAAACAGCACGCGGTCGCCAAATGCCTTGCTAACGCCCTGCGCCACTATCACCTTGTCGCCAAGGCGCGGCCCGTTGGGGATGTATATTTCGAGCTTGTCCTCCTTCTGCTTGCTATCCTCATTCAGCATTTTGTCATAGGCCGAAAGGCGGGCTTTCGACTTTGCCTGGCGCGCTTTGGGATTCATGCGCACCCACTCCAGCTCGCGCTCCAGCGTTTTTCGACGCTTGCTTTCCTGCTTTTCCTCCTGCTCCAGCCGCTTCGATTTTTGCTCCAGCCACGAGGAGTAGTTGCCCTTCCACGGGATGCCCTCGCCGCGGTCGAGCTCGAGTATCCAGCCGGCCACGTTGTCCAGAAAGTAGCGGTCGTGCGTTACGGCAATCACCGTTCCCTTGTACTGTTGCAGGTGCTGCTCCAGCCACAGGATGCTTTCGGCGTCGAGGTGGTTGGTAGGCTCGTCGAGGAGCAGCACGTCTGGCTCGCGGAGCAGCAGGCGGCACAGCGCCACGCGGCGACGCTCGCCTCCAGAGAGGTTTTTGATGGCAGCGTCGGGCTCGGGGCAGCGCAGCGCGTCCATGGCGCGCTCCAGCTTGCTGTCTATCTCCCAGCCGTTGACCTGCTCTATCTTTTCGGTCAGCTCGCCCTGCCGCTCAATGAGCTTGTTCATTTCCTCGTCGCTCATCGGCTCGGCAAACTTGCCGTTCACCTCCTCGTACTCCTTGAGCAAGTCTACTACCTCCTGTACGCCCTGCTGCACCATTTCGCGCACGGTGGCGTTTTCGTCCAACAGCGGCTCCTGCTCAAGGTAGCCCACGCTGTAGCCCGAAGCCCACACCACTTCGCCCTGGTACGACTTCTCCATTCCGGCAACGATTTTCATCAGCGTAGATTTGCCCGAGCCGTTAAGCCCTATGATGCCTATCTTTGCCCCGTAGAAAAACGAGAGGTAAATATCCTTCAGGATTTGCTTGTTGTTGTTGGGTAATACCTTCCCAACGCCATTCATCGAAAAAATTATTTTTTCGTCGGACATGCTTTATTTTTGTGATAAGTTTTGAAATTTGAATTTTGAGACGACGCTTTCTTTCCGGCTTTTCGGTAATGCTCAGCTTGTTGCACCGAAAAATCCCGCAAGGAATTTGAGCTTGGTAGAAATCGTTAGCCTAACTTGTTATTATACACCACATAGCGATATTATACTTGTTGATGAAAAGCTCATGCTTTTACCAAATTTTATCCCTCCAGAGTGCGCTTGGACGATGAAAATTCGCTACAATGTGAAAGCCCTGCGTACTATTTTTGTGCCCTCCGCCCGCAGGAGTTGAGTCCTGCGGGCGGAGGGCACAAAAATCGGTCGCGTTTGGAGTACATTCTACTTAGCGCTGCTGGTAACCATGTCAAAGTCATTCTTCTGGAAGAGGAAGTTTTTTGGCTTGGTTTCGTAGTAGTAGTAGTAAAGCGAGCCGTCTACGTCCATAATCATTTTATAGCCGTAAGCTCCTTTTTCAGTCCCCTGCGGGTATACGGTGAAGGCTATTGCCGTATTTGGCTCTTTTTCGTTCACCACGCGGGCAACATCGTCGTCCTCCACAAAGCGGAATATGCTGCCGTGCGCCGCCTCTATCTCGCTAACGTCCACATTAGCGTCAACATCGCTCTTGTAAATGTAGATAACTTTTCCCTTGAGCTGCGACATGTTATAGTTGTAGACTTGCAGCCGCTGCTGAAAGCTGGCTAATACTCTTTCTTTAAATGACTTTTGCTTAATGTTTTCGGCGTGCTTCTGCACAAAGAGAACCATTGGGTTGAGCATTGTTGCCGGTATGTCGCCATCGGCCGACTCGCAGGCCAGCGGGATTGAGGCAACCTCCGTCATCTTGTCCAAGCTCTTGTTGGCGTCCTTGCTCCCCATGAGCAGGCTCAGGTAGAGGTACGGACGCTTGTGCTTATCCTTGCTTTCCACCACCTTGGTTATTATCAGGAACGAATTTTTTTCGTCGGTACGCAGGGTCTCAAACTCGTCCTGTCCCACTATCTTGTAGGGAGTTACAGTCCAGAGGCGTTTGACGGCGTCGTTCAGGAACGCATCAAAGATGATGTTGTCGTTGGTGGTCACCACGTAGGTGGTAGAGTTGAAAAAGGTTGCGAGCTGGTTGCTGGTAACCATGCTACGCTCTGCTGCGTGGGCTTGTCCAAGCGCCACCAGCATTGAAATGATAGTAATTGTACGCTTCATTTTGCTTTGATTTTTTTTTGCTATTTAACTTGCTAAATAATTCGCGCGCAAATATAGCGAAAATTTGCAACTTTGTACCCAAACCGATGATTTTTTTCAGCGGCAGGCATGTTGGAGAAGGTTAAACGCTGGAGAAACCCCAACCCGTAGCTGTTCGACGTAGCCGATGGCGCTCTTGCACCTCCATTTTTACCTGTGGCGAATCCGCTGCTGCTGCATAAGCATAATTTTTTTATCCTGCCCTTCCACAAAAGTAACTCTTTGCTGTCCACGCTAATGTTTTACAGCATACCATATCACTGAAAATAAATTCATTACTATTTATAAGTGGGGTGAACAATGAAGTTTTTTCTTTGCAAAATACGTATATGTTTTTTAATTCACTATATTTGCCCTTTTTTTATGTAAATGTTGCACAAGCTGGTTGATATATTTGAACTGTGGAGCGGAGAGCGGCTGCTTTCGTCGCAGGAGCTTACGCAGGCGGGGTCAAACAGGCGTTACTTTCGCCTTACGTCGGCCACCAAGTCTGTGGTGGGGTGTTATGGGTGCAATGTTCAGGAAAACAGAGCCTTTATTAGCCTTGCGCAACACTTTGCGGCTAAGCAGCTGCCCGTGCCGCACGTGCTGGCAACGTCGGAGTGCGGCAAGTACTACCTCCAGCAAGATTTGGGCGATGTGTCGCTGTTTCAGCGGGTTGCTTCCGGTCGCGAGTCAGGGCAGTTTTCGCCGGACGAGGTAGCCGCGCTAAGCGCCGCCATTACCGCGCTGGCAAAGGTACAGTACGAGGGGGCGCAGGGGCTTGATTACGCAGTATGCTACCCGCAGGCCGAGTTTGGGCGAAACACCGTTGCGTGGGATTTGAGCTACTTCAAGTACTGCTTCCTCAAGCCCTGCCTGGAGGATTTTGACGAAGCCCGGTTGGAAGCCGACTTTGAGCGTTTGGGAGAATACTTTGCAGCCGAAAAAAGCAGCTGCTTCATGTACCGCGATTTTCAATCGCGCAACGTAATGTGGCACGAGGAGAAGCCCTATCTTATAGATTTTCAGGGCGGCAGGAAAGGTGTGCCGCACTACGATGTGGCCTCGTTTCTGTATCAGGCTAAGGCCTGCTACCCCGACGTCCTGCGCAAGGAGCTGCTGCACGTATACTTGCAGGCCGCCGCGCGCTACGTCAAAGTCAATGCTGCCGACTTTGAGCAAAAGCTGCCGGTGTACGCCCTTCTTCGCACGCTACAGGTGCTTGGCGCATACGGGTTTCGCGGATACTTTGAGCGTAAGCAGCACTTCCTGCAAAGCATTCCGTTTGCGCTGGAAAATCTGGAACGCCTGCTGACACAACTCCCCGATGATTTGGAGATGCTCTACCTCAAGAGCACGCTGCAACGCCTGATAGCGCAAAAGCTTCCGGCGACACGGAGACAATCAGGCGTGCTGCGCGTGCAGGTGTTCAGCTTTTCGTACCGCTGCGGTATGCCCGTCGATACCTCAGGCAACGGAGGAGGCTTTATTTTTGATTGCCGCAGCATTTTTAACCCCGGCAGGCAGGAGGAATTTCGGCTGCTCACAGGCTTGGACGCGCCGGTAGCGCAATTTTTGGACGGCAACCGGCAGATGTTGGAATTTTTGCAGCACGCCAGCTCCATGATCGAGGCGGCAGTGGAACGCTACCTCGAGCGGGGATTTAACAACCTCCTGGTAGGCTTTGGGTGCACGGGCGGACAACACCGCTCGGTGTACGCTGCACAGCGCACGGCCGAACGCTTGCACCAAAAATACCCGCAGGTAGAGGTAGAGGTGGTGCACCGCGAGCAAAATATAGCGGCTGTGTTGAATTAGCGGGGCGGCATCTCAAAATTGCCGGAGCTGCTCATTCCGGCGGGAGAAGCAACAACCCTTGTTCTTCTAACTGAGCGATAATCTCAGGCGGGATTGCTCAGAGAGCGACAATTTGGGGAGAACCTAATATTAGGGGGGGTAGAACTTGCAAATAACAGACCATTAAAATATGTACCAAATTCTCTACTTTGTATGAAAGCCATAATTCTTGCAGCGGGTTTAGGCACGCGCCTCAAACCGGCTACCGACAGCGTACCCAAAGCGCTGATTACCGTTGGCGGCACACCGCTGCTGGAGTACAACCTGAAATACCTGGCTGCGCAGGGCGTTACGCAGTTTATAGTCAACGTGCACCACAAGGCCGATATGGTGGAAGATTTTTTGCAGCGCAACGGCAGCTTTGGGCTTGACGTTACAATCTCGGACGAGCGCGAGCAGCTGCTCGATACCGGCGGCGGGCTGAAACATGCCGCATGGTTTTTTGACGACGGAAAGCCGTTTTTGGTATACAACGTGGACATCATCACCTCGCTCAACGTGCAGCAGCTCTACGCGCATCACGTGCAGTCGGACAGCGTGCTGGCGACGCTGGCCGTGAGCCACCGCAGCTCGTCGCGCTACTTTTTGTTTGACGCAGGCCACCGCCTGTACGGGTGGCGCAACGTGAAAACGGGCGAAGAGCGAAGAGCGCTAACCACCACCAAAGAGCTGATACTAATGGCATTTAACGGCATACACGTGGTAAACCCAGAGATTTTTTCGCACCTGCACGCCTTTGGGGATAAATTCTCCATAGTTGACGCTTACCTGTCGCTTGCCGCCGAGCGCTACATTGCGGGCTACGACATGCAGGGAGAGCAATGGCTGGACGCAGGTACTCCCGAAATGCTGAAAAAGGCCAACGAGCTGATGCTGCCAACAGCACAATAGTCACGCCCCGCCGCCTCTACATTTCCTGACTTTGATGCTTCTGCTACCATGATTTATTATATGCTGTAATGCATTGATATTATAAATCTTGCATTGCTGAAATGGGCGGCGCATCATCCACGTCATGGTAACTGTTAAATCCCACGATTATTTTCGCAAAGCAAAAATATAATTTCCAACTCATTGTCAATATTTTATACCGAAAAACTTTAAAATCTCACCTTTTTTCTGTTTTTCGCATTGTCAGTTCAAAATAAATACTTAC
The DNA here is from genome assembly GCA_031255195.1 of Prevotellaceae bacterium. Classification (GTDB taxonomy): domain Bacteria; phylum Bacteroidota; class Bacteroidia; order Bacteroidales; family UBA932; genus JAITMY01. The sequence goes on from JAIRSZ010000038.1 coordinate 8,284, forward strand.
CTTTGTCCGACCGTTCAGTCAATCAAAAAAAAAGACTCGGTAAGGAAAATAAAATATTGATTTATAGCAGAATAATAAAATAGATTATGCCACGAACAAAAGAGCAGTACGAGCAAATTCGTTCCGAAAAGCGGAAAATTATCAAACAGGTAGCCTTGAAACTTTTTGCAACAAAAGGTTATGCGACGACCTCCATTAACGATATTGCGCAAACGGCAGGCATTTCCAAAGGATTAATGTACAACTACTTCAAAAGCAAGGAGGAGGTGCTGCAAACCATCTGGGACGAATTGACGGAAGAATTTGTGACGATGATAGACCCCAACCACGACGGCGAAATTACGCCCGAAGAAAGCAAAAATTTTATTGACAAAACTTTTGAGCTGCTGATCAACCGGCGCGAAGAGATGAAACTCTACTTTCAATGCTCGTTTCAACCCGACGTTATCAAATTTTTGGAACACAAGTACCTGCACAGAGTGGCGGCACAGCAGAAGTTCATTATCGGACACTTCGCCGGAAAGCTGCCCGTGGCCGACAAACAGCACGCTTACTTCTCCGTGCATGTCTTCCTCAAAGGATTAGGCATGGTGATCACCTATGCGGAACATCTTTATGCCGATGAATTTTTAATGAATTACAAAGAATTTCTAAAAAAGATTATATACAAATGAAAAAAACTGCTTTAATTATCGGAATGTTTTTGCCGCTATCCGGTTTTGCCCGGGACGCAAAAGAAATTGTTACAAAAGCGGAGAATCTTCTCAAAGGAGAAAAAACTTCGTACAGCGAAATGTCAATGCAGATTGTACGGCCTAAGTACACGCGCACTCTTGACTTTAAAACGTGG
>JAIRSZ010000135.1 GCA_031255195.1 Prevotellaceae bacterium
TCCTGGTCGCGCTGCATGGCTATTGGCAGCTGAATGTTGGCCACGTACCGCTTTAGAAAATTCTCGCGGTTGTTGGGCTTGTAGGTGAGGTAGAGCATGTGAGCGCCGAAAAAAGTTTCGCCCTTAGTCAGCAGGATAGACGAAAAGAACTGCTGCTTGAACGCTATCCATTGCAGGCGGGTTTTCACGTTCTCCTCCTTGTCTCCTGAGCCTTGCCCCAGCTCCTCAATGCCATCCTCGCCAGGGTAGCAGTAGGCCACCGTGCTGTAGTTGTTTTCGTTGTCGAAAGCTTTTTCCTGCTGAAAGGCGTTGTACGACCACAGCAGGTCGGCGTTGGTAACGTTGCGCAGCCCCACCAGCTTCAGGTTAAAGTCAACCATGTACGAGCCGTTACGCAGCGTGTACTCGTAGTCCACAAGCTGCCCCTCGCCTACCTGCAGACGCATCACAAAGGTGAAGGCCGAGTCGCCCTCTGCCATCCTGTAGGAGGATATGGGAGTTTGCGGGATAAAGTAGTAGTCGGCGGTTATAAAGTTGCGGCTGTCGTTGGTGTAAAAGGAGAGCGCAAAATCGTTTTTATCGCCCTCAAAGAGCACCAGCGGCTTGCTGTTGTAAGCCTGGTAGTTTTTGAGCTCCACCGAGTACACGCGGCCGCCGCGGTTGGTGAGCGTTACGGCAATCAGGTCATTTTCGATGGTGTAAAACTGCTGTTCGCCCTGCGCGGCTTGCGCTAACGGTTCGCTTGCGGGTAATACTTTCTGCGGCTCGGTTGCTTCGCCGGAGGCTGCTGCCGCCGACTTTGAGGCGGCCTCGTAGAGCGCTTTTTCGTCGACAAGTTTTGCAGCCGCAATCGAATCAAGGCGGCGTTTTTCGAGCGCATACTCCTCAGATTGCTTTGAAGTGTAGTAGCTAAAGCCTATGAGGATAGCCCCAATAGCAAGAAATCCGTAAAGCGTATTTTTATCCATTTTGTATTGTTGTAGTGTGTTGTGTTTGCTTTGTATTTGCTTTGTGCTTATATCTTGTTACCGTCCAGCAGCTTGATTTTTTGCATAACCACGGCCACGTCGCGCCGTGCTTTTTCGATGTTGTTCTTCACCTCCTGCACCAGCTTTTCGGCGTTCTTGGAGCGCGCAAAAAAGCCGATATTATTTTCCCACAGCTGGATGTCGTTCTCCAGATGCCTAAGATGCTGCTGGAGCTTTTCGCGCTCGTGCGAAATCTGCGCCTTATCGCCTTTTACCGACGAAGCCATGCGCGTTTTGAAGTCGATGAGCTGGCGGTCGGCGGCGCTAACGTGCAGCGCATCGAACAGCGCGTCAATGGCGGCGCGGTAGCTTTTTTGCAGGCGCTCCTTGTGCTTCATGGGGACGTAGCCAATCTCCGTCCAACGATGCTGAAAATCCTTGATGGCCGAAAGGTTGTCGGCGGGGTTGTCGGTGGCGGCGAAGCTTTTTATTTCCTCTATCAGCGCATCCTTCTTCTTCAGGTTCTCGTCGTAGCGGGCATCCTGAGTGGCGAAGTGCTCTTTTTTACGGTCAAAAAACTTGTTGCACGCCGTGCGAAAACGCCTCCACACCACCTCCGATTGCTTGTGCGGCACTGCGCCGATTTTTTTCCACTGCGTTTGCAGGTTGACCAGCTCGTCGGTTGTTTTTTTCCAGTCGTTGCTTTCGGAAAGCAGCTCGGCCTGGGCGCACAGCTCCAGCTTTTGCTGGAGGTTGTGGTGCAGCTCGGCTTTTTGCTCGGAGAAAAAAGTTCGTCGGTTGTCGAAGAACGCATTGCAGGCCACCCTAAAGCGGTGAAAAATTTTGCTGCTTTCCTTGCGCGGGGCAGCCCCAATGGTTTTCCACATCTTCTGCAGGTCGAGCAGCAGCTGCGTTTTTTCGTTCCACTCCTTCATCTGCGTCGGGGGTGCAACCAGCAGCTCTTCGGCCTTTTCGCACAACGCCTGCTTGAGCTGGAAATTATTCTGCTGCTCCACCTTTAGCTGCTCAAAGTAGTCGGTATGCTTTTTGTTTATCTGGGAGGTTGCGTTTTTGAATCGCTCCCACAGAGGCTCCCTAAACTCAGCCGCCACGGGGCCAATGTCCCGCCACTGCTCGTGGTACTTTTGCAGCTCGCGGAAAGCCTTTACCACGTCGTCCCTCAGCAGAAGTTCCTCCGTTTTTTCGCACAGCAGCTGCTTGAGCTCAAAGTTCTTTTTGAAGTCGAGCTCGCGCAGCTCCTTGTTTATCTTCACCACATCGTAGAACTTCTCCACGTTGTAGTTGTACACATCCCATATCTCCTTTTGCTTTGGCTGCGGTACTGCGCCAATAGCCCGCCAGCGCGATTGCAGCTGCTTGAAGTCGCTGAACACCGCGTTGAAGTCGTCCTGCCGTTCCAGCAGGTGTTTCAGCTCCTCTATGATGGCCAACTTTTTGGCGAGGTTGCTTTCGCGCTCCTGCTCCATCCTGGCCGCCAGGTCGGCGCGCATTTTTTTGTACCTTGCAAACAGCTCCTTCAGCCGCGCCTCCAAGCCATCGTCGGAGGGCGGGACAAAATCATCGGCAGAGCCGCCCTGCTCTGTGTGCTCGCGGCGCAGCAGCTCCTGCTCCAGCGTAAGCTTTTTATAGAAGGCCACCTTTATGGCCTCCACCTCACCCTTGAGGTCTTGCGCTGGCTTTTCGTCCAGCAGCTTAGCCAGCACGTCCAACAATTCCGGACGATTCAACCCTTCGTAGGAGGCAGCGGGCGTTGACAATTCGGCATCAGCATCGTCAATGCCTTCGTGCTCATCTAATTGCAACTCTTCCGCAGATGCGGCCAGCTGCGTTTCCTCCTCCGAAAAGTCAACCATTTCTTGCAGCGGATGGTCAGCTTCTTTACCTTCAAAATACTCGTTATGAACTTCTTGAGACTCCATGGTGTAATTTATTATGCTTTAGTTAGTGCCGAATTACAAACTTGCAAATATAGCATTTTTGCTTGGCATACACGAATTTTCCCTAATTTTCACTTTTTTTTGCCACCGGTTTGCCGTCATGCTTTGCGTATCTTGCAAATTTCGAGTACGTTTGTCTAATGAAAAAAAATCGGCGGCTTGCGTCGGGCGCATATCGAGCTGCCGATTTCGCCCCAACCTCGCCGAATGGTGGGACGTGAAAAATGCGTGACGCCGGCTATAGAAATCTCGCAACCGGACGGATATTCGCACCCAACGCTTTCTGCGCTGCCTGTCGGACGGAGAGAATCCGTTGTAAGGAGCGACCGCACAGTAATGCGCCCACTTGACTTGAATCAATAACCACAACATTAAATGATGCGTATAGATATTCTTACGGTTGTTCCTGAGCTGCTCGAAAGCCCCTTTGGGCACTCCATCATCAGGCGGGCGCAGGCAAAAGGCATTGTGGAGATATGCGTGCACAACCTCCGCAGCTACGCCACCGACAAGCACCGCAGCGTGGACGATTACTCCTTTGGCGGCGACGCCGGAATGGTGATGAAAATTGCGCCCGTCTTTGCGGCGATTGAAAAGCTCAAGGCCGAGCGCACATACGACGATATCATTTTCATGACGCCCGACGGCGAAAAGTACAGCCAGCTCACGGCCAACCACCTGTCGACAAAAACAAACCTCATCATCCTGTGCGGCCACTACAAGGGGGTTGACCACAGGGTGCGTGAGCAGCTCGTTACGCGCGAACTCTCGGTGGGCGACTACGTCCTCACGGGCGGAGAGCTTGCGGCAGCCGTTGTGGTGGACAGCGTGGTGCGGCTGCTGCCGGGCGCAATCTCCAACGAAACGTCGGCGCTAAGCGACTCGTTTCAGGACAACCTGCTGTCGGCGCCGGTGTACACGCGCCCCGCGGAGTTCAACGGATGGAAAGTGCCGGAGGTGCTCCTGTCGGGCAACTTTAAGGAGATTGCCAAGTGGCAGGAGGAACAGGCGCTGGAGCGAACAGTTCGCCTGCGCCCCGACCTGCTCAAGGGTAACGGAGAGTAGAGCGTCATGTCCTGAAAATTAACGCCCCACAAAAAAAGTAGCGCTTATTGGGGAGAAAGGCAATCTGCTCTTGATAAGGTGAATAGTAGGATGTAATGTTGCTATTTCAGATGTTTTCGGCAAAAAAAGATGTTATTTTCTTGCTTGCTTCGATTTTTTTACTACTTTTGCGGCTGATTAACCAACTCTCATTTAGCCTCATGCACACGCTTCAAAAAAATATCTTTCGTAATTCAGTTCTTTTTAACGGCAAAAATTTTGCCGTTAGTGGATTTTTGTTAGAGAGTATGTTTCTTATGACTTACGAATACATACGGAAGTTCTATAGAAAGAGGGTATCCAATGGATGAACGGTTGGCTGACTTCCAACATTGGTATGAGCTCACAGCTCAACAGCAAATTTTTTCTGTCTGCAATTTAATCGAAAATATTTATTAGATTTTATGTAAAAAGCAAACAACAAACAACTATGGCACGACCAACAACAAAAGAGCAATTGAAGCAAAGTAGCGAAGATAATTTTTGCAAGCTGTTTACGCTTACTAATTCCCTGAGCAGAGACGAACAGGAAAAATCATTCGCATTTGAAGACAGGGATAAAAACATACGAGATGTCCTGGTGCATTTATATGAATGGCACAATTTACTGCTCAATTGGGTTCATTCCAACAAGTCAGGCAACAA
>JAIRSZ010000081.1 GCA_031255195.1 Prevotellaceae bacterium
TATTGCTTTTCTACCGGATATAAAGCGCAAAGTATAAAAAACTTGCAGAGCAAAGAAAAATCATGTAAGTTTGCGGCTTGTTACGTGGCAGGATTTTATCCCGTAACATACGTATCATACACAGGTTTATCGTAAAATATCATGGCATTTTTTTCACTTTTTTCGTCAAAAAAAGCAGCAGAGCAGGAGGCAGAGCAGACCTCTACGCTGGAACGCGGGCTTGAGAAAACGAGGGAAGGCATACTAAAGCGCATTTCGCGCGCCGTCGTCGGCAAGTCGAAGGTGGACGACGAAGTGCTCGACAGCCTTGAGGAGGCGCTCATCTCGTCCGACGTAGGCGTGGAGACAACGCTGCGCGTGGTGGAGCTGGTACAGCAGCGCGTGGCTCGCGACAAGGTGCTCAGCGCCGCCGAGCTCAACCACATCCTGCGCGAGGAGATAGTATCGCTGCTGGAGGAAAGCCCGACCAGCATTGCCGCCCTGCCCGACACGCAGGGCAACCCCTACGTGGTAATGGTGGTGGGCGTGAACGGCGCAGGCAAAACAACCACCGTGGGCAAGCTGGCAGCACAGCTGGCTTCCGAGGGGAAAAAAGTCTACATAGGCGCTGCCGACACCTTCCGCGCTGCCGCCATTGACCAGCTGGAGGTGTGGGCGGCACGCGCCGGTGCAACCATCATTAAGCAAAAAATGGGAGCCGACCCCGCATCGGTGGCCTTCGACACGCTGAACTCGGCAAAGGCCAACGGCGCTCACGCCGTGTTCGTCGATACGGCCGGACGGCTGCACAACAAGGTAAACCTGATGAACGAGCTCGCCAAAATCCGTAGCGTTATGCAAAAGGTCATCCCCGACGCGCCGCACGAGGTGCTGCTGGTGCTCGACGGCTCAACGGGACAAAACGCCTTTCAGCAGGCGCGGGAGTTCAGCAAGGCAACGGAGGTTACCGCACTTGCCATTACCAAGCTCGACGGGACGGCAAAGGGCGGCGTGGTGATAGGAATCTCCCACCAGCTCAAAATCCCCGTGAAGTACATCGGCGTGGGCGAACAGGTGGGCGACTTGCAGCTGTTCGACAGGAAAAAATTCGTGGAAACGCTCTTTGCAGGAGCGTAACCGCCCTCACCATTCAAAGTAAAACATCACGCTTTTAAAACCTCAAAAAAACTGAAATCCGTTAGCAAGCAAATAAACCTCATCACCCTTGGTTGCTCCAAGAACGTGGTGGATTCCGAAAAGCTGATGGCGCGCCTGCGGCGCGGTGGCTACACGCTGCTGCACGATAGCAGCGATACGTCTGCCAAGGTGGTAGTCATCAACACCTGCGGGTTTATCACCGAAGCCAAGGAGGAATCGGTGAACACCATTCTGGAGTTTGCCGAGGCCAAGCGGCGCGGCGACATCGAAAAACTTTTTGTGTTCGGCTGCCTGGCGGAACGCTACAAGGACGACCTGCGCAGGGAAATCGGGGAGGTGGACGATTTTTTTGGAGTGAACAGCTTCGACGATATTCTCACGGCAATAGGCGTTCCGCGCAGCGCACAGGCGACGCCCACCGGCGAGCGGATGCTCACCACCGCCGGACACTACGCCTACCTCAAAATCTCTGAGGGGTGCAGCTGGCGTTGCTCCTACTGCGCCATCCCTCTCATACGCGGCCGGCACGCTTCGGTACCCGCAGAGGAGCTGGTGGAAGAGGCAAGGCTGCTGGCCGGCAAGGGCGTGAAGGAGCTCATGGTGGTGGCGCAGGATACCACCTACTACGGCGTAGACCTCTACGGCGAGCGTCGTCTTGCCGCGTTGCTCAGCGCGCTGAGCGAGGTGAACGGCCTCGAATGGATACGCCTGCACTACGCCTACCCGACACACTTTCCAGACAACGTAATGGACGTGCTGCGCGACAACGGCAAACTCTGCAAGTACCTCGACGTCCCCTTTCAGCACGTGAGCGACACGGTGCTAAGGAATATGCGGCGCGGCGTCAACCGCCGGCAAACCTACGAGCTGATTGACAAGCTGCGCAGCCGTGTGCCGGGCATCGCGCTGCGAACAACCCTGCTGGTGGGACATCCGGGCGAGGACGAGGCGGCATTTGCCGAGCTGATGGATTTTGTGCGCGAGGTAAAATTTGAGCGGTTAGGCGTGTTCACCTACTCCGAGGAGGAAGGTACTTACGGCGCAAGAAAATTTGCGGACACGCTGGGACAGGAGGAAAAGCAGCGGCGTGCCGACGCGGTGATGAAGTTGCAGGCGGACATCTCGGCTGCGCTCAACCATGAGAAGGTGGGGAAAACGTTCAAGGTAATGCTCGACCGCCGGGAAAACGCCTACTACGTTGGGCGCACGGAGTTCGACTCCCCCGAAGTGGACGGCGAGGCGCTCATAACCTCCGGCAAACCGCTGAGCGTCGGTCAATTTTACGACGTAAAAATCACCTCTGCCAACGAGTTCGACCTTTACGGTGAAGTATGCGATGCATAATTTTGGTGGGGATGTAAAAAGCATGTCGACGTAAAAATGTGGTTGTCAGGAAATTTTGATTTCTTCTACACCAATGTTGGCATTGCCTGCGCATGGCATACTTGTAGAACACCTCTTAATTTGTATATTTGTGCTGCCTAACTTATAAGTGGGCTTTCGCATTTTCAAACCTTACTTTAAATAAATAACAACATGGATAAGCTATTTAGCATTGCGGGCAAAGTTGCCGCCATCACAGGCGCCGGAGGGGTTCTCGGAGGAAGCATTGCAAAACATTTTGTAGCGCAGGGCGCAAAAGTCGCGGTGCTCGACATACGTCAGGAGCAGCTCGACGCGCGGGTAGAGGAGCTGCGCGCCTTAGGCGGCGATGTTGCCGGCTTTGTGGGCAACGTGCTGGACGTTGAAAGCCTCGAAAAGGTGGCAAACGATATCGTTGGACATTGGGGACAGGTGGACATCCTGCTCAACATTGCAGGCGGAAACCTGCCCGGAGCAACCCTCGCCCCCGACCAACCCATTTTTGACATAAACATTGCCGACTGGAAAAAGGTTACCGACCTCAACCTCAACGGAACGGTGTACCCCAGCCTCGTTTTTGGCAAGCGCATGGCCGACCGGAAAAGCGGCGTTATCATCAACGTATCCTCCATGACGGCGTACTCCGCCATTACCCGCGTGCCGGGCTACTCGGTGGCCAAAACAGGGGTGAGCAACTTCACCCAGTGGCTGGCCATGGAAATGGCGCTCAAGTACGGCGACGGAATCCGCGTCAACGCCATTGCGCCGGGTTTCTTCATTGGCGACCAAAACCGCTCGGTGCTCATCAACCCCGACGGGTCGCTCACCGAGCGCAGCTTGAAGGTTATCGCCAAAACTCCCATGAAGCGCTTTGGCGATATTACGGAGCTCAACGGCGCAGTGCAGTTCCTGTGCAGCGCAGCCGCAAGCTTCATTACCGGAGTAGTGCTGCCCATCGACGGCGGATTCAGCTCGTTTAGCGGAGTGTAAGAATCCTGCCAAAACAAATATTTAAATAATTAATAATTAACAGTTTACAGTTTACAATTACTTTTTATCAGTACAACATGAAACAAGTACACAACTTTAATGCAGGGCCATGCGTCCTGCCACGCGTGGCGATAGAAAATACGGCGCAAGCGTTGCTTGACCTGAACGGTAGCGGCTTGTCGCTCATCGAAGTTTCGCACCGCAGCAAAGATTTTGAGGCCATCAACAACGAGTGCATTGCGCTTTGGAAGGAGCTGCTCGGCGTCCCCGAAGGCTACCACGTGCTATTCCTTGGCGGAGGCGCCAGCTTGCAGTTTTGCATGTTACCCTACAACCTGCTGGGCACAAAGGCGGCCTACGTGGAGAGCGGCGTTTGGGCAAAAAAAGCGGCAAAGGAGGCAAAACTTTTCGGCGAAGTCAAGGTCATCGCCTCGTCGTCCGACAAGAATTTTTCCTACTATCCGGCCATCAACGCCATTCCGCAGGATGTTGACTACCTTCACATCACCACCAACAACACCATCTACGGCACCGAGCTGCGCCGCGACATTGACAGCCCCGTGCCGCTGGTTGCCGACATGAGCAGCGACATCATGAGCCGTCCGGTAGATGTGTCGAAGTACGACCTGATATACGGCGGCGCACAGAAGAACGTAGGCCCCGCCGGTGTAACCTTTGTCATCGTCAAGGAATCTGCGCTGGGCAAGGTGCAACGCCAAATTCCTACCATGCTCGACTACCGCACGCACATTGCCGAGAAATCGCTCTTCAACACGCCGCCGGTCTTTGCCATCTACGCCATGCGCGAAACGCTCAGGTGGATTAAGGCGCAGGGCGGGCTGCAAGCCATGACCGAGCTCAACCAGAAGAAGGCCGACCTGCTGTACAACTACCTCGACAACGAGAGCAAAATGTTTGTGGGCACAGCCGACAAAACCTCGCGCTCGCTGATGAACATTTGCTTCGTAATGACCGAACAGCACAAGGGCAAGGAGGAGGATTTTCTAAACGTGGCCAAAGCCGCCGGAATGATAGGCATCAAGGGGCATCGCTCGGTGGGCGGATTCCGCGCCTCGACCTACAACGCTCTGCCTCTCTCCAGCGTGCAGGCATTGGTAGACTGCATGAGGAAATTCGAGCGATAGCCGACGTGCAAATTGCTGCCCCACACGGGGCATATTTTCAGGCAAACGCCTCCCAAATTTGTAAATTCTTTGCAAATCGGGAGGCGTTTTTCGTTATGTTGAATCTCTTACTCCGCTTCCTCTGATTTTGACGCTTAAACGCCCTAAAAACCCCTCAAATGGAAGAGTAAAGACGAGTCGGAAATTTGCCTGCAACAACCATTGGTGTTAGTACATCACCACCACAGATCGCGAAAAGTGCCTGAATCGCTTAAGCCCAAGCTATTTTTTGTGCTTTGGTTTTTCGGTGCAGGAGTGTAGATTTTTGTTCTGCTTGGCTCACGTTGTAAAAAACACGCTCTTCCGCTTCGACACTATCAATACCCAGATAGTTATCATCAGAAATAAACGCAAATCCCTCGTTTGGGAACAGATTATCGAACTTATCGTACACCTCTCCGCTAAGCTCCATAAATCTGTCCGAATTGTACACATATTTTGGCGATACCTCCACAACGTGCGTTTCGGTAGGCTCGTCGTACTTATAGCGCAGCCTTGCGCCGCTAAGCCGACTTACAAGCGTGTTAAGCTCGCGTACTAAAAATTTTCTTGCTTTTGCGTTCACCGCATTATTTTTTCAGAATTATCATAACATCTGCCGACAATGATAGCGCTTTAGTGCTATCATTCTTTCCAAACAGCGTATTGCTATAGATGGTAGCAGCTGAGTTATGCGCTATGGGCAACGGCAGGGTATAAACCCTTTTCGTGAAGCAGAGTTGCAGCCTGTCGCAATATGTCAGATTTTTCCGTAAGGCAGCTCATTCGTTACAAGTAAATTAAAAAATATCAACGCTATTTTTCATCATACTAAAGTTAGCATAAAATCTTCAGCCACACACAAACGGACTCGTCTCCTTGTGGGCGTAAAAAGTTAATGTAATGCAGCAACAAAGGGATTACCTTCATTTTGTTCTATATAAATAACGGCATACCCTACACCACCAGCAGCATTGCTGGCATAACACTGTGCAGTATGCATATCGCTTGCTATTTCAAAAGCAACGCGGGTAACTCCATGTTGTGGCACAAGCACTTTTTTTGATGTGTTTATATGCTGGCTATCAATAGCATGTACCACAGATTTACTCATACTTACCGCGTGAACATCCACCATTTCACTTGTATTTATCAGCGTTGTTACGTTTATCATTTCACCAACGTATATCACTCTTCTTGAATCATTTACGACAAAATAGTTATTAACATAAAGATTACCAGGAGAATAAGCACTGTCTCGAATATAAAGAACATTATTCACATAAACTGTATCGCTATGATTATTATCAACATAAATACTGTCACAAGTCTCAATGCTATCAATAGTATAAAGGCATACAAGTGGGCTTACGTAGAAACAAGCACCTTGTCCGTATGCGCTTACACAATGAGCCGTAACGGTTAGATTAAGCGAAATGTTATACTCACCAGGATCTGTCAACTCCAGCAGGTAAGTTGTGTGCGGGTTGTCATAAAATAGCTCTTTTTCGGTAGTTACAAAATCATTTTCAGCCTTTACTTCCGCTATTTTAATACCTTTCACCTCCGGGTAATAATCCACCTGATATTTTTCTATCGCTGATTCTGTGTTGCCGCAGGCTGCCGTAAATGCCGCAGCAGCAATAGTGATGTAGAGTAATTTTTTCATTTTCGTAAAATGTTTATTGCTTAGGCATAGGCTATTTTCTGTGTTTGTCGTTGGTGAGAGACGGTGACAGATATTTGCGATTTTTCGCTGTTTGCGTAGCCTAAGCCCTGAATCGTGTATTCTTCGCCGTCAAAACCGTCAATGCCCATATCCTCGTTGTCGTCCGAGATAAAAGTCAGCCATTCGTCAGGAAAACGAGCGTTAAACTCATTTTCAGCTTCCACCCCCAGCAGCATAAATTGGTCGGAATTAAAAACGGCTTTTGGCGTTACCTCTACAACGTGCGCCTCTTCATACTCGTCATACTTATAGCGCAGCCTTACATTGCTAAGCTGCTTTGCGAGGTTGTCAAGTTTGCGTATTAAAAATTTTCTTGCTTCCATATCCGCTAATAGTTTTTGAGAATTGGTATTATGCTACGCGACAAGGATAGCGCCCTGGCGCTTTTTTCCACATCAAAGGGCATGTTACTATAGTCCGCATCCGTTCGCAATTTTTTCAGCTTCAATATGTTTCCGCGAAATACGTAAAAGTTGGCAACGCTACTCTTTTTAATCATTTCTCCTACTGACCTTATCAGCAACTTGTGGGAACTTTGTTGCCGCGTCAACTCCTGCTCGGTTTTTTCCATGCTATGCAGCCATATATGCTTCATCAGCTGGAGGCAACTGTAGTAGGCAGGATGTGCCGCAACGGGATACAACCCTTTTTGGTGCAGCAGCGCGGCGGCAGTGTTTAGCACATCGGACTTTTCTTCGAGGTAGCTCATTGGTCAGGTAATTTTAATATGGTTAGAAAAATGGTTGTTTTCCCGACAAAAATACATAATATTTCTATGCCCTCAACCGTAAAAGTGATAAATCTGCTGGCGCAACAAATATCTTTAACCAAATTCAATAAAAGCGCTTTCCACGCCGCCTATACCCTTGCCCAATATTTTTAGCCCATCGCTGAAAAACGTGCGAAAAGTTGTTCCTGCCGACGTAGCGTCCGCAGATATAGAAAACGTTTTTTTTCTCTTACTTCTCCTTGTAGCGGTTGAACCCATAACTCAACGTC
>JAIRSZ010000084.1 GCA_031255195.1 Prevotellaceae bacterium
GTTTATTCCTATCTCTTTTGAAAGTTGGGTAAGTGAGATAGTATTTTTTCTCTCAACTAAGCTCAAAATTTTGCCTGTCGTACCACTTTCCGTACCACTTTTTGAAGCTATCGTACCACTTATCGTACCACTTATCGTACCACCTTCATCAGTTTTCGTACCACCTTTCGTACCACTTTTTGAAGCTATCGTACCACCTTCATCAGCTATCGTACCACTTTTCGTACCACCTTCATCAGTTTTCATACCACCTTTTGACGCTATCGTACCACCTATCGTACCACCTTTTGAAGTTTTCATACCACCTTTTGAAGCTATCGTACCACCTATCGTACCACCTTCATCAGTTTTCGTACCACTTTTCGTACCACCTTCATCAGTTTTCGTACCACCTTTCGTACCACCTTCATCAGTTTTCATACCACTTATCGTACCACCTTCATCAGTTTTCGTACCACTTATCGTACCACCTTCATCAGCTATCGTACCACTTTTCGTACCACTTTTCTGGTTTGCTCTTGCTGCATCAAGCATAAAAGTAAACTTGGTTTTGTCAATGGTTGATTCAAAAAGAACGTCATTGCCTGTTTGTATCTTCCATTGCAGCATTTTATCGAAGCCGAAACCCGCACTTTCACAAAGCTTTGCCACACGAAAAAATTTTGCCAGCACAGGGTTGCGCGGCAGTGTTTCGTCCGTTTTCATCAGCTCCTCAACAGAGCGTGGCAGCTTGCCCGGATTTTCAAACTCTATTCTATTGGTAAACACTCGAATGCGCGGCTTCATTGGGCTGAAATAATCGGTATGAGTAAGCAGGTTTACTAATGCTTCGCGCAAGGCGTCCTGCTCTTTTGTGTCTTCGTGTCCAATACCCATTTCACCGATTGTCAGCGGATTATTGGCATAAATTCGCAGGCGCTGAAACAGCACAAAGTAGTATTCCCAAAGGTTTTCCTGCTCTTCTACTCGAAACGTGTAGCGTGGCTCGGAATCAGCGTAATTTGTAGCAGGAATTTCCAGGTAATCAACTCTAAAATCGGAAAAATGGTCGGTTATTGCTGCATTCGTACCAAGAAAAAGCAGTCCGCCATAAGTCAACATGCCTTCTGTAACGATTTTCAACCGCCGATTGAACTCATCATCATCCATTGAATTGTAGTGCAAGTTCGGATTAAATCCTTTCAGATATTCACGAAAACGCCTGTACGATGCTTTGTTAAGCGAATCAACCGAAGTTCCATTGACAGGTTTTTCCGACATTACTCCGAATGCCTGATCGCGGTATAAGGCATTGATTTCAAACTCGCTTGCCTGCTGGTCGCCGCTGCCCGTGCGAATAAAAGTGTTTTGTACTCCGTTGAAATACACAGGCTTAATGTCGGAAGACGGAATGTAGAACGCCAAAACATTTTTCTTTGCAATTTTGTATCGTTTTGCCTGTGGCGACAGCTTGATATTGAATTTCGTTTTGGAACGAAGAGTCGTGAGCATATCGCTTTCCAACTTTCCAACATCTTCAACGCCAACAACATCAAACCTCTTTTTCTTTTCGGAAACGCCGAAAACAATCCAACCGCCCGAAGTGTTGGAAAATGCCGAAACCGTTTCCCAAACATCTTTCGGAACGCCTGTTTTGGCTGTTTTAACCTCGAAGTTGTCCCATTCAATATCTTGCAGGTGTTCTAACAAGTCTTTTTTGGTCATGTTATTTTCTGACTTTTCTGATTTTGCGGACGTTGTTGTTTTAGCAGCTTTCATAGTATGCGATTTTTACGCCTCAAAGATATGATTTTTTTGATTTGGATGACTCACTGTGATTGCCGGCGCGCTACACTTTCTCGCTCTCTTTCCCTTGACTTTGGCAATGCAGCACCCTACAGATTTTCCCGAAAGTTTTGGTCAAAGAGTTGAGCGGTAGACTTGCGTTTTGGGGTAATGAGCATCGTTTTAGTTAGCGTTCCCCCAGCAAAATTTGTAGAATCTGCCTTGCGCTCTTTGCGTATCCACCCTTGCGCCCTTTGCGGTACAATATTTCCTGACATCGGCGCTGTCAGCCATTGCCAGAGTTATGGTGTATGTGATTTGCGTACAGGCTAAAAACACAAAACCCGCTCTACACGAGAGCGGGCCTTCTAACCTAAAACTTAACCTATGAAAAAACTCTACTGTGCTTTCGCACGATACAAAGGTAGCTCAATTTCCAAGGATTGATTCTCAACAAAAGTTAATCTGTATTTTCTTGTGTTAATCAACTACCTATTTTGCTGTCTATCAGCGATATTATTTTTTGCAGGGAGGCGTTTAATCCGTCGCAATTCTTTCCGCCGGCCGTTGCAAAGAAGGGTTGCCCTCCTCCGCTGCCCTCTATATGCTTTGCCGCCTCGCGCACGATGAGCGAAGCGTTCAGCCCTTTTTTCACTATTTCGTCGCCAAGCATGAGCGTAATGACGGGCTTGTCGTCATGCACAACGGCCGCCACAAAAACAACGTCGGGTGCAGAGGCGCGCAGCTGAAACGCCAGCTCTTTTGCGATGTCGGGCGGAATAGCCATCTGCGTTTTCACCAGCCGGTACTCTCCGTTGTTCTCCGCATGGCTGAGCATGTCGGCCTTGAGCGTGGCGATGCGCTCCTTCACGAAGCGTTCAACCTGCTTTTGCAGGTCGGCATTTTCGTCCACTGTTTTTTTGATGGCGCTTACGAGGTTGGGCGTGTTGTGGAAAAATACGGCCAGCTCCCGAATAATGTTTTGCAGGCTGTAGAGCACCTGTTCGGCGGCCTCGCCGGTCACCGCCTCTATTCGGCGCACGCCGGCCGATACGGCGGCCTCCGACGCTACCTTAAACAGCCCTATTTGTCCGGTGGCCTTTACGTGCGTTCCGCCGCACAGCTCCACCGAGTCGCCCAGCCGGATAACACGCACGCTGTCGCCGTACTTTTCGCCGAACAGCGCGATTGCCCCCAGCTCCCTGGCCTGCTTCATCGGCACAGCGCGGTGCTCGACCATGATTGAGTTTTTGCGGATGAGGCTGTTCACCAGCTGCTCCACCTGCATTATTTCAGCATCGGTCACCTTCTGAAAGTGCGAAAAGTCGAAGCGCAGGCCGTCGGACGAGACCATAGAGCCTTTTTGCTCCACGTGCTTTCCCAGCACCTCGCGCAGGGCGTAGTGCAGCAGGTGGGTAGCCGAGTGGTTGTTGGCCGTTGCCGTGCGCTTCTCGGCGTTGACTACGGCGCGCAGGGGGGCGGCTACGTCCTTCGGCAGCTGCGCGGTGATGTGTATGGTCAGGTTGTTTTCCTTGCGCGTGCCCAGCACCTCTACGCGCTCGTCGGCGCTTTGGAGGTAGCCTGTGTCACCATGCTGGCCGCCGCTTTCGCCGTAGAAGGGCGTAACGTTGAGCGCCACCTGGTAGAACGCCTTGCCCTTGCTTTTCACCTTGCGGTAGCGCACAATGCAGGCTTCGGCCTCGCACGTGTCGTAGCCCACAAACTCAAAGTCGGCGCAGGGCTTTACCTCCACCCAATCGCCTGTTTCTACCACCGCGGCGTTGCGGCTGCGGTCTTTTTGGGCGCTCAGCTCCTGCTCAAACGTTTTTTGGTCGACGGTGAACCCTTTTTCGCGCGCCATAAGTTCGGTGAGGTCAAACGGGAATCCGTAGGTGTCGTAGAGCACAAAGGCTGTTTTTCCGTCAATCTGCGCCTTTCCTTCCCTGCGCAGCTTTTCCATCTCGGCGTCGAGCAGGCGTATGCCGGTATCGAGCGTGCGCAAAAATGTTGCCTCCTCCTCTGCGATGACCTTTTCTATCAAGCTTTCCTGAGCTTTGAGTTCGGGGAAGTATTCGCCCATTTGCGCCACCAGCCCGGACGTTAGCTTGCAGATGAAAGGCTCGTTGAATCCGAGGAAGGTGAAGCCGTAGCGCACGGCGCGGCGCAGGATGCGGCGGATAACGTAGCCTGCCTTTACGTTTCCCGGCAGCTGCCCGTCGGCAATGGAGAAGCTCACCGCCCGCAGGTGGTCGGCTATGACGCGCATGGCGACGTCGCACTCGCTGCTGTCGCCGTACTTTTTTCCGCTCAGGGCGGCTATTTGGGCTATGGTGGGCTGGAAGACGTCGGTATCGTAGCTGCTTTTTTTGCCTTGCAGCAACATGCACAGGCGCTCAAAGCCCATACCCGTGTCGACGTGCTTGGCGGGCAGCGACTCGAGGCTGCCGTTGGCCTTGCGGTTGAACTGTATGAATACAAGATTCCAAATTTCTATCACTGTGGGCAGCCCCTTGTTCACCAGCGTTGCCCCGTCGACCTCGGCGCGCTCGGCGTCGCTACGCATGTCCACGTGTACCTCCGTGCATGGACCGCAGGGGCCGACGTCGCCCATTTCCCAGAAGTTGTCTTTTTTGTTGCCGTATATGATGTGCGAAGGGGGCAGGAATTGCTTCCAGAGCTCCAGCGCCTCGCTGTCGGGGGCTACGCCGTTGGCCTTGTCTCCCTCAAAGACGGTAGCGTACATGCGCTCTTTGTCGATTTTGAACACGCCGGTGAGCAGCTCCCACGCCCAGGCAATGGCCTCTTTTTTGAAGTAGTCGCCAAAGCTCCAGTTGCCCAGCATTTCAAACATGGTGTGGTGGTAGGTGTCGCGCCCAACCTCCTCCAGATCGTTGTGCTTGCCGCTCACCCGGAGGCATTTTTGCGAGTCGGCAACGCGGCGGCAGCTTGGCGTAGCGTTGCCCAGAAAGTAATCCTTAAACTGGTTCATTCCGGCGTTGGTGAACATGAGGGTAGGGTCGTTCTTTACCACCATTGGCGCGGAGGGGACAATGAGATGCTCCTTCGACTTGAAAAATTCCAGGAAGGCGCTACGAATTTCTTGCGAGGTCATTTGTAGTTATGAATTATGAATTAATACGAATTGCACCGTACTGCAAAACAACCCACAAAATTACATGAAATTCATGAATCCTACAATAGGTCAATAATCGTGAATGATGAATAACGAATAATGCAGCAGCAACCAAAATTCGCTATGATTAGGCGCGTATAAACTTCACCTGCTCTCTTTCCTCTTCCTCGTGCGCCTTCCTCGTGCGCCGCCTTCATTCCGACGCTCCGTTTGCTCGTGCCTCGCGCGTGAAGCGTCGGAATGAAGACGGCGGTTAAGAGGGTAAGATACAAGAATCGTCATTGGAAAACAGGAGGGCGCGTTGGGCAAGTGTGCGTTAATGCCATGCTCATTACAACCTTTGATTCGCGTTGCTGTTAAAAATTTGGCGTAATCTCTTCTCCTAAAACGGCGCGTCTTCTTCGCGTATTCCGCCGGTGATAAAGTCGGCGCTTCCCGAATTGGCGGACAACGGGATGTCCGTGTTCATTTTTGAGCCAAACGTTTGCGTGGCGATGTTATCGGCTGGCGGTATGTTCTCCAGCGGGTCGTCCTCTATGTTGGTAAACTTGGCCTGCGCCGCGCGGAAGCGCAGGCGCACGTCGTCCACCGCACCGTTGCGGTGCTTGGCCACCAGGATGTCGGCCATGCCGATGGTCGAATCGCCGTCAATTTCCTGAATTCCGTAGTACTCCGGGCGGTGGATAAACGCCACTATATCGGCGTCCTGTTCAATTGCGCCCGACTCGCGCAGGTCGCTCAGCACCGGGCGCATGTTGCCCTTAACGCGCGTTTCCACCGCACGGTTGAGCTGCGACAGCGCAATGATGGGGATGTTGAGCTCCTTGGCGATAGCCTTTAGCGAGCGCGAAATGGCGGCAATCTCCTGCTCTCGGAAGCCGCGCGTTTCGGGCGGCCCGCTCATCAGCTGGAGGTAGTCAATGATGACGCACTGTATGTTGTGCGTGGTGTAGAGCCGCCGCACCTTGGAGCGAAACTCAAATATGCTCAGCCCCGGCGTGTCGTCAATGAACATTGGCGCGTTCAGCAGGGGCTTGATGCTGCGGCTGAGCTGCTGTAGCTCGTCGGGGTCGAGCCGCCCGCTCCGCAGCTTGTCGCCGCTGAAGCCGCTTTCGCTCATGAACAGGCGCATTACCAGCTGCTCGCTTGCCATTTCGAGCGAAAAGAACGCCACCGGACGCTTGTGGTCAATGGCCATGTTGCGCGCCATAGACAGCACAAAGGCCGTTTTTCCCATTGCCGGACGGGCGGCAATGATTATCAAATCAGAAGGTTGCCACCCCTGCGTAAGGCGGTCGAGGTTGGTAAAGCCCGTGGGCACTCCGCTGAACCCGTCCTCGCGCTTGCTGGCCTCGTCGATGCCCTTCATCACCTTGTCCACCACGCTTGCTATGGGCTGTGCGTCGCGCTTGATGTTCCCCTCCGCCAGCGTAAGTATTTCCTGCTGCGCCGAGTCGAGCAGGTCTTCCACGTCGGTAGCGTCGTCGAACGAGCGGCGTTGAACCTCGCTCGATATGCGGATGAGCTCGCGCTGAATGTGCTTTTGGGCGATAATCTTAGCGTGGTAGTCGATGTTGGCCGCCGACCCCACCTTTAGCGTAAGCGCCGACAGGTACTGCGCTCCGCCCACTTCCTCCAGCTGATTTTCTTTTCGCAGCTCCTGCGTAACCGTGTATATGTCAATTGGCTCTAACCTGTGCGAGAGGTTGGCAATGGCGTGAAATATCTTTTGGTGCGCATCCTTGTAGAAGCTTTCGGGTTTGAGGATGTCGAGCACATCTATCACGGCGTCTTTTTCGAGCATGGATGCGCCCAGCACGGCAGCCTCCAGGTCGAGCGCCTGGGGAGGCGCTTTGCCCAGCTCCAACCCCACGGTTGTTACGCTTACCTTCTGCTTTCTTGTCCCCCTGCGAGGCGCTGTTTCTTCTGCCATTGTATAGATGTTATTTTAGTTTATAGCTGTAAATGATTTGGCGCTTATGCTGGTTTGGCTGCACCCTGCGAGCGGCGGGGCTGCCGATAGCGGTTGCGCCCCGTGACGAGGCGTAACCGGCGTAATTGGCTTTCCTCACAAATATCGCTCTTCTGAATTATGCTCTTTTTGGGCTTTCGTTTTTGCTTTTCGCGTTCATGTTCGTGTTCGCGCTTTGCGTCGGCTGGCAAAGGTACATCTATCTTCCCAAAAAATGGTCACCGTTTTGCCATTTTAGTTACAAAAAAAAATCGTTGAGAAAATGTTCATAACCACTTGTTTGTTGAAAACTTTTTCGTATCTTTGCGGGTGAATTTATCATCAGCTTATTGACGTATATTTGTAAGCTATTGTCGCATTGATAAAAAAGCATGTCATAATGGTAGCCGGAGGTCGTGGTGTACGGTTTGGCGGAGCAGTGCCCAAGCAGCTTTTGCTGCTCAACGGCAAGCCCGTCTTGCAGCACGCTATGGAGCAGTTTTTTGCCTTCGACAGCGCCCTCAACATGGTGGTGGCGTTGCCCGTTGGCGAGGTAACAGACCTGTGGCGCACTGCGGTGCAAGGCTGCTCCGTAAGCCTCCCGCACACGCTTGTGGCGGGTGGCGATACCCGCTTTCAATCGGTGAAAAACGCCCTGAAAACCATTACGGGCGATGGGCTGGTGGCAGTTCACGACAGCGTTAGGCCGTTTGTTAGCCAGGCCACCATTGCCGCCTGCTTTGAGGCCGCCGAGCGCACGGGCGCAGCCATTCCTGTAACGCCGCTCTCCGACTCCCTCCGGCAGCTGACGCCCGACGGGAGGAGCGTGGCGGTACGCAGGGACAGCTTCTGCGCCGTGCAAACGCCGCAGGTTTTTCGCCTCGACGTGCTGCGCAAAGCTTACGAGCAGGATTTTTGCAGCGACTTCACCGACGACGCCGCTGTGGTAGAAAGCGTCGGCTATGCGGTAACGCTGGTTGAGGGCAACACCGAAAACATTAAAATTACAAGACCGGAGGATTTTGCGCTGGCCGAAGCAGTGTGTCGGCAAACCGGTAGCAGGCCGGACGAAAATGGGCAAGCGTAAGTTAGAGCGTTAGAAAAATTATATGGAGAAAAAATTTAGGTTTATCGACCTGTTTTGCGGGTTAGGAGGGTTTCACGTAGCGCTGTCCAAGCTGGGCGGCACGTGTGTTTTTGCGTCGGACATTGACTCCGATTGCAGGCAAGTGTACAAGGATAATTTTGGGCTGGAGCCTCACGGCGACATTACCAAGGTGGATGAAAAAGACATCCCCGCGCACGACGTGCTCTGCGCCGGTTTCCCCTGTCAGGCCTTCTCCAAGGCCGGCAAGCGCGAGGGTATGACCGACCCGCGCGGCACGCTGTTTTTCGACATTATCCGTATCGTGCAGTACCACAACCCCGCCTACCTCATGCTCGAAAACGTGCGCAACCTCGTGGGGCACGACGACGGCAACACGTGGCGCGTGGTGAAGGAGCACCTGCGCGCGCTCGGATACACTTTCCCCGAAGATCCCATCATCTTTAGCCCGCACATGCTCGGTATTCCACAGTTTCGCGAGCGCGTATTCATCCTCTGCCAGCGGAAGGACGTTGCTCCGCGAAGCCTGAAATTTAAAACGCCGCTCAAAAAACCGGAGTGCCACGCCGAGCAAATCCTTCTGGAGAGCGACGGCAAAGTTCCCAACATATCCCGATATACGCTGTCCAACAATGAGCTGGAGGTGCTTGACTTGTGGAACGAGTTTATTCAGGGCGTCAGGCCTCCTCTGCCTACCTTCCCCGTGTGGACGGAGGAGTTTACGGAGGCTAAGCTTCGCGCCTGCCTGGACAACCTTCCCACGTGGAAGCGCAACATCATCCTGCGCAACCGCGCGCTGTACGAGCAGAACAGAGAATTCATCGGCGCATGGATGAGGAAGTGCGCCATGTGCGATTCCTTTATCGGCGCTAAGGCCAAGCTGGAGTGGCAGTCGGGCGAGAACGCAAAGCCCGATATGTGGGAGAACATCCTGCAATTTCGACCCTCCGGCGTGCGCGTCAAGCGACCCACCTACTTTCCGGCGCTGGTGGCCATCACTCAAACTTCCATTGTGGGCAAGCTGCGCCGCCGCCTGACCCCGCGCGAAACGGCGCGGCTGCAAAGCTTCCCCGATTCCTACCGGCTACACCCCAACGATCGCATAGCCTACAGGCAGCTGGGGAACTCGGTGAACGTAGAGGTAGTGCAGTTTTTTGCGCGGCAGCTCCTAAAGAGGGTGGCGTAGCAGGCCTCCTGAAAGGCGGAGTTCTCTTTTTCCCCGATTCATTTGTTGGTTGCTATCCTTCGGAGGTAACCACGCCGTGCATGATGGCGTAGGTGGTAAGCGCCGGCACAGACCTTACGCCGAGCTTGGCGATGATGTTTTTGCGGTGCGCCTGCACCGTGTGCACGCTGATGCCAAGACGTTTTGCGATTACGTTGCTGCTCAGCCCCTGCGCTACCAACCGCAGCACTTCGCGCTCGCGCTCCGAGAGCTCTTTTCCGTAGGCAACGTCCACAGTTTGGCTGTTGTAGCGAAATACGTCCTCCAGCTTCTTGTTGGTTAGCGTGTTGCGCAGCTGTAGCATGGCGGGCAGGAGTAGCAGCTCCTGTATTCGGAGGCAGCTGTGCAGGTCGGCCTCCATGTCCGAAATTTGGTAGATGACGGCGTTGCGTAGCGTGCGGTCAAAGTTGCCCGTCAGGTATTTGATGAGAATATCTTTTACGTCGCGCAGCTTGTTGCACGCCAGCTGGTAGCGTTGCTGTAGCGCCGGAAAGTTGACGGGCGTTGTCGGGTCGTCGGGCGTTGCCTGCCCCGAAGCTTGCAGCAGGCAGCAGGCGTACAGCTGCTGCACGTGGGTAAAAAGCATTTCCTCCATGTCCGAGAAGTAGCATTGCAGCTCGCGGGAGGCTTCGCCAAAAGTCTGCTCTACCAGCTGTAGCTGTTTACCGTCGCCCGACGCTACGAGCCGCCCGATATGCGCCTGAACAACGCCTATCCGGGTGCGGCGGTAACGCTGGTGCGTACCGCGCAGGTAGGCCACCAGCTGCAACGTGCTTAGCGCCCGCAGCGGCTGCGCAGGGTAGTAGCGTTCCGTGCTTACAATGTTGAGCAGGGCAGCGCACAAGTCCGCGTCAACTTTGCGCTCGGCGCAGGCTTCGCGCACGCTTTTGTCGCCAAAACCCAGCTCTATGCCTAAGCGTTCGACCACGGCAATGAGCCTGCTGTCGCGCTGTAGCACGTCGGCCAGCTTGTCTTCGGGGGTAATAACAAGGTACACGGTAAAATCTTAGTTTTGCGCATACATCTCTCCGGCTGCGGAAGAGGGCATAGCGAAGCTGCTACGCCTTGCGCGCGTACTCCAGCACGCGTTGCAGCGTGCAATCGTCGACGTCCAGCTCCACCTGTTGCAGCGCTTCGAGCAGATGCTCCACGTCTTCTGTCAGCTCCGGCAGCGACGCTGCATCCAAGAGCACGTCTGCATCTAAGAGCGCGTCTGCGTCCAAGAGCAGCAACAAATCCTCTCGCTCTTTTGGAGGAGAGTGTTCGCCGAGGTTGCTATGCAAGTTATCCATGAACTGAATGAAATCAGCGGTTGATAATCATTAATAAGCCGACAAAGGTAGTACTTTTTTTGTAGCATGGCGCACGCTTCCGGCAAAATATCACGCATATTTCTTGCCTTTAATTGGTAAAAACTTGAATTTTAGCATACAGCAAGCGTAAGAAAAGTTGCCGGAGCGAGCGGCTGGCGCGCCTCTCCTGCTCGCTTCCGCAAGCCTCTTGCTGAGCAGATGAAATTTGGGGGCTACGCAACGAGCATTTTTTTGCTTCCCTCCACCATTTTTCGCATGTTGATAATGGCGTAGCGCATGCGCCCCAGGGCGGTGTTGATGTTGATGTTGAGATGTCCCGATATTTCTTTGAAGCTCATGTTCATGTAGTAGCGCATCAGGACGATTTCACGCTGCTCGCTGGGGAGAAAGTCCAGCAGCTGGCGCACGTCTTTTCGGATTTGCAGCTTCACGGCGCGCTCCTCGGCGTTAAGGTCAGAAAAGTCATCGCCGGTGATGGAGAGACCGTCGGTATTGTCGTTGCAGCACTCGTTATTTTGCCTCAGGCTACGGAAGTAGTCAATGGTGAGGTTGTGTGCAATGCGCACAACCCAAGGGGCAAATTTACCGCTGTCGGAGTATTTGCCGTCCTTGAGCGAACGAATCACCTTGATAAAGGTTTCCTGAAAAATATCGTCTGCCACGTCTTTGCGCTTTACCGAAAGGTAAATGTAAGTGTATACCTTTCTGCGGTAGCGGGCAAGCAAGGTTTCAAATGCCAAGGTGTCTCCGTTGACGAACTGCTTAATAAGAGTATTATCGCTCAAATTTTCCGTATGCATCCTCTTTACAACATTATAGTTAAGATGTTAAGAGTAGATGTATTCCATATTATTGCTTACAGGTTTAATTCTATGGTAAATGTTGAGCGATAGGCGATGAAAATTTTTTACTAAGTGAAACGAACAGTGTTTCTACAAAAGTAGTAGAAATTTCTGTAACCTCCAAATTTTGCCGTTTTTTGTCGTAACTTTGCGGGACATAAATTACCAATTAGAAATCTAAAATTCATGCCACAGATTAGCATAAGAGGCGCTAAGGTGCATAACCTTAAAAACATAGATATTGACATTCCGCGCAACAAGCTGGTGGTCATTACGGGGCTTTCAGGCTCCGGCAAAAGCACGCTGGCCTTCGATACGCTTTTTGCCGAGGGGCAGCGGCGATACGTGGAAAGCTTGTCGGCCTACGCCCGGCAGTTTCTGGGGAGGATAAACAAGCCCGACGTGGAGAGCATCACGGGTATTCCGCCGGCAATTGCCATCGAGCAAAAGGTCAACACGCGAAATCCCCG
Organism: Prevotellaceae bacterium; assembly: GCA_031255195.1. Lineage (GTDB taxonomy): Bacteria > Bacteroidota > Bacteroidia > Bacteroidales > UBA932 > JAITMY01. Next base: position 11,804 of record JAIRSZ010000084.1, read on the forward strand.
CTCGACGGTGGGTACTTCTACCGAAGTCTACGACTACTTGAAGCTGCTCTACGCGCGCATCGGGCGCACCATATCGCCCGTTTCGGGGGTGGAGGTGAAGGCGCACAGCGTGGCCGACGTTACGCGGTACGTGTCGTCGCAGCCTGCCGACAGGCGCATGGCGCTGCTCGCGCCCATGCACATGCCCGGCGGCATGGGCTTTATAGAAAAGCTGACGCTGCTCCTGCACGAGGGGTTCAGCCGCATCTGCATTGCCCGGGAGGACGGCGCGGGCTGGGACATCGTGGGCATTGAGGATTACCTGGCCTCGCTGCCGCAAAAAAGCGAAAGCGTGGAGGCTGACGAGGAAGCCTTTGTGGTGGTTGACCGCTTTGCCGCCACCTGCGACGAGAGCGCGCTGAACGACATTGGCGATTCGGTGCAGGCGGCCTTTAACGAGGGGAACGGCAGCATCCTGCTGACCAGCTACCCCATCACCTCAGATAAGAATGGGCGACCGCTGGGAGAGCACTTCTCCGACCGCTTCGAGGTAGACGGCATCGCTTTTGAGCAGCCGTCGGAGCACCTTTTCAGCTTCAACAACCCGCTGGGCGCGTGCCGGCGGTGCGAGGGGTACGGAAGGGTTATCGGCATTGACGAAGATTTGGTTGTGCCCGACAAGTCGCAGTCCGTTTACGGCGACGCGGTGGCGTGCTGGAGGGGCGAGCAAATGAGCTGGTTCAAGGCGCAGCTCGTCAAGCAGGCGGCTAAGCTGGGTTTTCCCATCCACAAACCTTACTGCGAGCTGACCGCCGAGCAAAAGAGCATCCTGTGGCACGGCAAAGGCTCTTACGGCGGGCTGGATGCATTTTTTGCCGAACTCGAGGCCAACCGATACAAGATTCAGTGCCGCGTGATGCTGGCGCGCTACACCGGCAAAACGCTCTGCCCGGAGTGCCGCGGCGCTCGTCTGCGGCGGGAGGCGCTGTACGTGCAGGTGGGCGGCAAGAACATCAGCGAGCTGGTGGTGATGTCGGTCGACAGGCTGTCGCTCTTTATAGAGACGCTCGAGCTGGACGCCTACGAGCAGCAAATAGCAGGGCGGGCGCTGGTGGAGATTAAAAACCGGCTCCGCTTTCTGCAAAACGTGGGGCTGGGCTACCTCACGCTCGACCGCCTGAGCAAAACGCTGAGCGGCGGCGAAAGCCAGCGCATCAACCTTGCAACGTCGCTCGGCAGCAACCTGGTAGGCTCGCTCTACATCCTCGACGAGCCAAGCATTGGCCTCCATCCGCGCGACACGGAGCAGCTGGTGAGTGTGCTGAAGCAGCTGCGCGACCTGGGCAACACTGTGGTGGTGGTGGAGCACGAGGAGAAAATCATCCGAGCCGCCGACCACATTATAGACATAGGCCCCTTAGCCGGACGGCATGGCGGCGAAATCGTTTTTCAGGGAAAACCTCCGGCAATATCGCCCTCCTCGAAGGAGAAAAGCAGCCTGCCTGCGGCGGTGATGGAAAAAAGCCTCACGCTTAAGTACCTGAGCGGGAAGGAGAAAATAGAAGCTCCGGCACGCTTCCGCAAAATGAACAGGTACATCGAGGTGCAGGGCGCACGGGAAAATAACCTGAAGAGCATCAACGTAAAGTTTCCCTTAGGCGGCATTGTGGCCGTCACGGGGGTGAGCGGATCCGGAAAATCGACGCTGGTAAAAAACATTCTTTACCCGGCGCTCAGCAAGCTCATCAACACCTACGGCGACAAGGCCGGAATGCACGAAAAGGTGTGCGGCGACGTTGGCTGCATAAAAAACGTGGAGCTGGTAGACCAAAACCCCATTGGCCGCAGCAGCCGCAGCAACCCCGCGACCTACCTCAAGGTCTACGACGAAATCCGCAGGCTCTACGCCGAGCAACCCTACGCCAAGCACAACGGCTACGGCACCTCGCACTTCTCCTTCAACATTGACGGCGGGCGCTGCGAGGAATGCCAGGGCGACGGTTTCATAAAGGTAGAAATGCAGTTCATGGCCGACGTTACGCTCGTGTGCGAGGCCTGCGGCGGAAAGCGCTTCAAGCCCGATATTCTGGAGGTCAAATATCGCGGATACAACATTAGCGACGTGCTGGATTTTACCGTAAATCAGGCGATAGAGTTTTTTGAGGTGCAGCGGGATAGCGTTGCCAAGAAGGTGGTGGAGCGTCTGAGGCCGCTGCAAAACGTGGGGTTGGGCTACATCAAGCTGGGGCAAAGCAGCAGCACCCTGTCGGGCGGCGAGAGTCAGCGCGTGAAGCTGGCTTCGTTCCTGACCAAAGAGCTGCACCCCGACCCGCTGCTGTTCATCTTCGACGAGCCTACAACAGGGCTGCACTTTCACGACATAAAGAAGCTGCTGGAAGCCTTCAACGCCCTTGTTGACAGAGGGCATACGGTGCTGGTGGTGGAGCACAACATGGACGTTGTGAAGTGTGCCGATTGGGTTATTGATCTCGGCCCCGAAGGTGGCGAGGCCGGCGGAGACCTCTGCTTCTGCGGCACTCCCAAGGAATTGGCCAAGCACAAGGAGCTGCACACGGGCAGGGCAATAGGAAGCTGAAATCCGAATCTACCAGGTTTGGTACTGCTTTTTCGCTCACGGCAGCGGAAATTTAGCCCTGTTCTCCATTGCTTCGGTGAGCCGCCGTGCGTCTTCGCCGTACAAAATCGGGGTATCTTTGATTGGACGTGCCATGCTTTGTTTGTGTTTTTTTAGGGTTAATTTTCTATGGGCAAAAGTGCTAAAATATATTTTGAACTCGGAAAAAATTTTGCGATGCGTTCCTGCCCCTCCCTATCAATGACGGCGTGGTAGGAGGGGATTTCCCGTGTCTGCGCGAATGATGAATCACCCAAAATCACCCGAATCAAAAAAATCACCGTTCAGACAAGCTACGAGGAGAAAGAAAAAAACCCCGTTACTCCTCAACAATCAAAAGCTCCACCCTCCTGTTTATCCTTCGGTTTTTTTCGCTGGTGTTGGGAACGAGGGGGTAGCGGCTGCCCTCGCCCAGGACGCTGATGCGGCTCTCTTCAATGCCCTGCTGCACGAGGTAGTCCTTGGCTTTTTCGGCGCGCGCTCTGCTGATGCGCTCGTTTACCTCCTCCCGGCCAAGGTCGCAGCTGTGGCCAACGCAAATCACCCTGAAGGATGGATTTTGCTTGAGCAGCATAATCTTCCCGTCCATGTCGGTTTTTTGGTCGGGCGTAGGCTCTGTTTGGCTGGCGGAGTAGGCGGCTACCGGCTGCTCAATGGTGTTCTTCATTTCGATGCGCACCACCACTTCCTCCTGCTGCGGCTGCCC
>JAIRSZ010000120.1 GCA_031255195.1 Prevotellaceae bacterium
CAGGGCGTATCGGGGCGCTTTACCTACGCCTACGACTCGCGCTACTTCACCGAGTTCAACTTTGGCTACAACGGCTCCGAGCGCTTCTCCAAGAACGAGCGCTACGGATTCTTCCCCTCTATGGGCGTGGGCTACATTGTTTCCAACGAGAGCTTCTGGGAGCCGCTCCTGCCTGTTGTCAACCAGCTCAAGCTCAAGTTTACGCACGGGCTGGTGGGCAACGACGCTATTGGCAACCCCGACGACCGCTTCTACTACCTCTCGGAGGTAAACATCGACGACGGAGGGCGCGCCCAGGTTTTCGGCGAGGAGTTCGGCAACCGGCTCAACGGTATTTCCAACTCGCGCTACCCAAATCCCTACATTACCTGGGAAACCTCGAAGAAAAGCAACCTTGGCATGGAGCTGGGCATGTTCAACAACACCCTCGAAATGCAGGTTGACCTGTTCTACGAGTACCGCTCCAACATCTACATGGGGCGCTCCTACATACCCGCCTCTATGGGGCTGTCGGCGGGCGTGAGCGCCAACGTTGGCGAGGCATCGTCGCGCGGCGTCGATTTGTCGCTGACCTACTCGCTGGCGTCAGGGCAAAACTACTGGATTAAGTCGATGGGCAACTTTACCTACGCCGTGGGGCAGTACGAGGTGTACGAGGAGCTCGACTACGCCGGTCTGGGCGAGCCGTGGCGGTCGAGGGTAGGGCAGCCCATTAACTGGAACTACGGCTACATCGCCGAACGCCTGTTTATTGACGAGTACGACATCCTCAACTCTCCCTCGCAAAGTGTCTTTGGCGTTTACCAGGCAGGCGACATTAAGTACCGCGACATCAACAAGGATGGCGTAATAAACTTTTCCGACATGGTTTTCATCGGATACCCCAACCAGCCCGAAATTACCTACGGCTTTGGAGTCTCCGGCGGGTTTAAGGACTTCGACCTCTCGCTCTTCTTTCAGGGCAACGCGCGGGTAACCTTCTTCCTGGATCCGGGCCGGATTACCCCCTTTGTCGACATCAGCGGCGACGATAAGAACAACATGGGCATGGACCCCAACAAAACGGCCGTGAACAACCTGCTCTCGGTGATTGCCGAAGACCACTGGTCGGAGGACAACCGCAACCTCTACGCCTTCTGGCCTCGCCTGGCGCCCCGCGTAATCGGCAACAACACGCAGACAAGCACGTGGTGGATGCACGACGGCTCGTTTATGCGCCTCAAAACGGTGGAGCTGGGCTACACCCTGCCCGTTAAGCTGGCAAGGTCGCTGCGGCTACAGTCGCTCAGGCTTTACTTTACGGGCAACAACCTGCTCACATTTAGCAGCTTCAAGCTCTGGGATCCCGAAATGGGCTCAAACGGGCTGGGCTACCCCATTCAGCGGGTGTACAACATAGGCATTAATATTAACTTGTAAAAAATATTGAAATTATGAAAAGAATAATAAATACACTTGTAGTAGCGGGGGGCCTCTTCTTCTTAGGCTCCTGCACGGATTACTTAGACGTGGTGCCGGACAACGTGGCCACCCTCGACATCGTATTCAACAACCGCAGCTCGGCCGAAAGATACCTGTTCAGCTGCTACTCCTTTGTGCCCGAGTACGGGAGCATTGACCAAAACCCCGGCATGACGGCAGGCCACGAAGCGTGGCGCTACACGATAACCGGCGACCGCTGGGTAGGAGGCTCCTCCGCCTTTCTCATTGCCACCGGGCTGCAAAACACCGCCGAGCCTTACAACGACTACTGGGACGGCGAGCGGGATGCAAAGCCCATGTTCAGGGCAATAAGGGAGTGCAACATCTTCCTGGAGTACGTATCACAGCCCGGACGGGTGCGCGACCTCGCCGAGCCTGACCGCCGCAGGTGGGTGGCCGAGGCAAACATACTCAAGGCTTTTTACCACTACTTCCTCTTTCACCTCTACGGGCCTATACCCATTACGGATACCTACGTGCCCATATCGGCCTCGCCGGAAGAGGTGAAGGTAACGCGCCTGCACGTAGATACTGTGGTGAGCTACATGGTGCGGCTCATTGACCAGAGCTACCAGGATTTGCCACCGCAAATAAGCCTGCGGCAGGACGAAATGGGGCGGCTTACGCAGCCGGCGGCGCTGGCTATTAAGGCCAAGATACTGCTGCTGGCGGCAAGCCCCCTGTTTAACTCCGAGTACGGCGAAAATGCCTACTACGTCAACTTCAGAAACAAGGAGGGAGAGCCGCTTATCAGCACAACCTACAGCCGCGAAAAGTGGGAGAAGGCAGCCCAAGCTGCGTATGAGGCCATTGAGCTGGCGCACGCTAACGGGCACGAGCTCTACGATTTCAAAAAGCTCACCGGCGCCGACCTGCCGGAGGAGCTCCACTACGGCATGAACATTCGCGCTGCGATAACCGAGCGCTTTAACCCGGAGCTGGTGTGGAGCGTAGGAACGCAGGGTACCGGCTGGCTACAGAACAACTGTATGCCCTGCATATGCCCCGGGCTTACTCTCGCGAAGATAACAGGCTATGGCGTGCTACAGTACTGCGCGCGCGCCACCTACGCCCCCACGCTGGAAACGGCCGAGCGATTCTACTCCAGCAACGGCGTTCCCATCAACGAAGATATCGAATGGGTTGAACGCGGCGACTACCTCAACCGCTACAGCGCCAGGGAGATACCCGTAGAGCCGGAAAAGCTGAACACGTACAGCTACAACATGCAGGCAACCAACGAAAGTGGCTCCAAAGATGCTAAAGGGCAAACCCACACCGCCGTGCTCAACTTCAACCGGGAGCCGCGCTTCTACGGCTCGCTCGGGTTCGACGGCGGAACATGGTTCGGAAACGGGTGGAATAGCGTAGTGCCGGGCAACAGCACGGTGAACTACATCGACGCCAAAAAGGAGCGTGAGAGCGGCAGCAAGTGGGGAGGGCTGTACTCCGTAACCGGATACTTTGCTAAAAAGCTCGTGCACTACGAAAACGAAATCTCCCAAGACCGCCAAACCGTTTTTGAGTACCCCTTCCCCATCATCCGGCTTGCCGACCTGTACCTCATGTACGCAGAGGCGCTCAACGAGGCCTACGGCACGGAAAAGCTAAATGACGTCCGCTACTACCTGCGGCTCATACGCGAGCGGGGAGGCCTCAAAAAGGGCGTGCTGGGGCAAACCCAGGACGTGGGCGATATTATGGAGGCGTGGGCTCAGTACAGCAGCAACCCCGGAAAACCACGTACCCGCGAGGGGCTGCGTGAAATAATTCGCCATGAGCGGCAGATAGAGCTGGCGCTCGAGGGGCAGCAGTACCACGACCTGCGCCGCTGGTGTATCGCCGAAAAAGAGCTCAGCAAGCCCGTGAGAGGATGGAACGTTAACGGCGGAACGGTGGAGGAGTACTACAACGTTACTACCCTCTACATCCCACCAGCTTTCACAAAGCGCAACTACCTCTGGCCTATCAAGGAAAATGACCTCCAGATAGACAACAAACTTGTACAAACGTATGGATGGTAGGTAATTGATAGTTAATAGTTAATAGTTAATAATTAATAATGAATAATTCAACCGGCAACAAAATAACTAACAAATCTTTGAATTTTAAATTTTCATAAAATGAAAACAACAGCTAATACATTATTTTTTGCTTCGCTGCTTTTGCTGTGGAGCTGCGCGGACGTTGAGACGCGCAAACCTTTTGGCGAGAACGACGGCAAAGCGCCGGGCGTTGTAGCTTTTGCAGGCTACACGCAAACCCCCGGAGGCGCTATAGTCAAGTTTATTGCCCCCCCCGACGAGGACTTGATGTACATACGGGCAAAGTTCGTCTTAGACAACGGAAACCCGCAGGAGTCAAGAGCTTCGCTCTACTCCGACGAGCTCTCCGTAGAAGGCTTTGGCAATACGGAGGTAAAAACCCTCACTTTTTCGGCGGTTGACCGCTACGGCAACGAAAGCGAGGCTACAACCTACGACGTCGTGCCGGGCACTCCGCCCTGCCAGGTTGCCTACGATTCGATGAGCATGACCTCTACCTTTGGCGGAGCATACGTTCAAACGCGAAACTCCAACCGTAAGCTCCTCTACATCGACGTGTACACCACCGACTCCGTAGGCGAGTGGTACAACGCTCACACCGAGTACACCGCCATGAGCAACATCCGCTTTGCGGTGCGCGGATTTGCAAATTCGCTCAGGCGCTTCAGGGTTGTGGTGCGGGATATGTTTGACAACTCCTCCCAGACCTACGAAGCCGAGCTCACCCCGCTCTTTGAGCAGCAGCTGGACTTGACCAAGTTTAAGGCCGTTATACTGCCTACCGACCTTAGAATGGATGCATTCGGTAAAATCGAAGACATGTTTAACGGCGTCAACACCTGGGGCGAGCGAAACTTTGCCCACTCCGCCGACTTCCTTTCATTTCCCCAGCACTTTACCTTCGACATGGGGGTGGTAGCCAATATCAGCCGCTACGTCTACTGGGGGCGAATGAACGATTATGGGGCAACCTACATATTCGACCACGGCAACATGAAAACATGGGAGGTTTGGGGCTCTCTAAACCCCGACCCAAACGGAGGCTGGAACAACTGGACTAAGCTCATGGACTGCGAAAGCATAAAGCCGTCGGGGCTGCCCAAGGGCGAGAATACCGACGAGGATATGGAGTATGCAAGAAAAGGCGAGGAGTTCATAAATCCGCTCGACAACGTCCCCGTAAGGTACATTCGGATAAAGCTGCTCACCACCTTCTCCGACCAACGCCTGTGGCACATACAGCAGCTCTGGTTCTACGGAACAGTAGTGAATAGTGAATAGTGAATAATGAATAGTGAATAGTGAATAGTGAATAGTGAATAATGAATAATGAATAATGAATAATGAATAATGAATAGTGAATAGTGAATAGTGAATAGTGAATAGCGAATAGTTAATAGTTAAATTCGGCGATTGTTATTTATTGGCGTAAGCAGTTATTAACTATTAACTATTAACTATTAATTATCAATTATCGACTATTCATTAAATTAATCGTCAGTTGAATTTGAAACACACAAAATAAATAAATAAAATGAAAAAGATATATTTAACAATCATTGGCGTTGCAGCCTGCGTGATGAGCTCGTGCAGCGGCATGTTGGATAGCATTCAACCGTACCTCGATGAGGGCGAAATTATTTACGCCGGAAAGATGGGCGTCGTCATGCCATTCGTTGGGAAAAACCGTGCAGAGTTGGTGGGATTTACTGTGTATGGCGTTAACCAGAACAAGTGCGCCATCACCTGGAAAAACCCAATTAGCCTGACAACAGAAACAAAGGAGTTTGCCCTTGATCCGTCTCAGCACCGGAGTAAGCTGGTGCCGGATTCATTGTCGGCGTTGCTGGACACCGCGCTGCTCACAGGCCGGTGGGCAGGGCTGGAAGAGTACGCCTACGTCTTTGAGCTGAAAGATCTTGAGGAGGGGCAGCACGACTTTTCGCTGGTGCTGTTCGACCCGCAGGGCAACAGCTCCATCCCAACGCTGGCGTCGGCTTACGTTCGCGGCGAGCTGTACGAGGAGTCGCTGTTCAACAGAGAAATGCGGGGGCTTACCGCCGTGAAAATTGACACCACCAGCAGCGGCGACGGTGTAATGCTTGACGCCGCCTGCATCCGCTGGATGATTACCGGCTCAATGGCGATGGTAGGCTGCAACATTACCTACGACCTGAGGGACGGAGGCGAACAGAAGGTATTCGTGCCGGTGAACGACACGGTAACTTACCTCTGGCGTCACCTCCCCGAAAGTACCTGCCGCTACACCACGCTCTACCTGCCAAGCGACATAGCGCTGGACACTTTTTACGCTCCTGAGCAAACCTTCTTGCTGCCGTAAGGGAGCTTCTTTAGCCGTGAATTATGAGCTATGAGCTATGAGCTACCGAATGATAGAAATACGAATGGTAATTTCATAGCTCATAGCTCGTAATTCATAGCTCGTAATTCATAGCTATAAAAAATATTACCTTTGCCTTTTATTTTTGATTTTTAAACAAGCGAAATTATGCTTCTACAAAACAAGCACGGGAGGGCAACCGCCCTTCTTTCTGCCTCGCTGCTGCTTTCGTGCGGCGCGTTGGGCAACAACGACGAAAAGGTTTCCGCCTGCGTCAACCCATTTATCGGCACGGGAGCTGTGGAAAACAGCCTGTCGGGAAACACCTACCCGGGCGCAACAACGCCATTTGGCCTCGTGCAGCTCAGCCCCGACACCAAGCCCAACCCGGAGTGGGGCGAGCCGTCGGGCTACAACTACAACGATAGCCGCATCTACGGCTTTAGCCACACCCACCTCAGCGGCACCGGCGTGGCCGACCTCTTTGACGTGATGCTCATGCCCTCCGCCAAAACGCCGGAGGAGCTGGTCTCGGCGGTAGAGTTCAGCTCGGCCTTCTCGCACGAGCGCGAAAGCGCCCGCGTTGGGTACTACAAGGTGCACTTAGACGACCCGAACGTAACGGCAGAGCTCACCGCCACCCGGCGCACGGGTATGCACCGCTACACCTACCCCGCAGGCGTTCCCAACACGCTGGTGGTAGACCTAAACCACTCGCGCGACAAACATTCGTGGAACACCGGCATATTCAACGCCCAGGTGCGGGTGGTAGACAGCTGCACCGTAGAGGGTTACCGCGTCATATCGGGGTGGGCAAAGCTGCGCAGGGTCTACTTCCACGCCAAGCTGTCGCGCCCCATACGTAGCGCCGTGCTGATGTCGGACGGCAAGCCGTACCATGAAGCAAGCGTTGCTAATGGGTTAAACGTGAAGGCGTTGCTCCGCTTCGACGGGAGCGGCGAGCCGCTGCTGGCCAAGGTGGCCATCTCGGCGGTGAGCATTGCCAACGCCGCAGGCAACATGGCCGAAAACCCCTCGTGGAGCTTCGACGCGGTGGCAGCTCAGGCCGCAGCCGAGTGGGAGCGGGAGCTGTCGAAGATACGCATCAAAGGCTCCCCAGAGCAAAAGGAGATATTCTACACGGCGCTCTACCACGCCTTTATTCAGCCCAACACCTTCTCCGACAGCAACGGCGAGTACTCAACCATAACCTACTCCACCGGCAAGGTCAATCCGGGCGAAACGCACTACACCACCTTCTCGCTGTGGGACTCGTACCGCGCCACGCACCCGCTGTACACCATCCTCCAGCCCGAACGCTCCGGCGACTTCGTGAACAGCCTCCTGCGGCAGCACGACGACTACGGCTACCTGCCCATCTGGCAGCTCTGGGGTCAGGAGAACTACTGCATGATAGGCAACCACGCCATCCCCGTGGTGGTGGACGCTGTGCTCAAGGGTATCGGGAACGTTGACGCAGCCCGAGCCTACGAAGCGGTGAAGGCATCGTCGCTCCGCTCGCACCTCAACGCCCCGTTTGACGTGTGGGAAAAGTACGGCTACATGCCCGAAAACCTCCAAACGCAGTCCGTGTCCCTCTCGCTCGAGGTGGCCTACAACGACTACTGCGTGGCGCAGCTGGCCAAGCATCTTGGAAAAACGGCAGACTACGAGCATTTTATCAGGCGGTCGCAGTTCTACCGCAACCTCTTTAACTCCGAAACAAAATTTTTCTGGGCAAAGGATGATCGCGGTCGCTGGCTGGCGCAGTTCGACCCGCTGACGTATGGCGCCAACGGGGGCTACCCCTTCACGGAGGCCAACGCCTGGCAGTACCTCTGGTACGTACCCCACGACGTTGCGGGGCTGATAGCCCTGATGGGCGGCGCAAAAGCGTTTGAGGCCAAGCTCGACGAGTTCTTCACCCTGAAGGTCGAAAACAGGGAGAAAAACGGCAACGCATCGGGCTTCATCGGTCAGTACGCGCACGGCAACGAGCCTAGCCACCACGTGACCTACCTCTACACCTACGTTGGCGCGCCGGCCAAAACGCAGCGCTACGTTACCCGCGTGATGAACGAGCTCTACAACACCAGCTCGTCGGGCTACTCCGGCAACGAGGACTGCGGGCAGATGTCGTCGTGGTACGTGTTCAGCAGCATGGGCTTTTACCCCGTAGACCCCGTGAGCGGCGAGTACGTGTTTGGCTCGCCCCTGCTGGAGGAGGCCGTCATTGCCCTTCCCGACGGGAAAACCTTTACGGTGAAAGCGCCGAAAAAATCGCCCGACGAAATCTACGTGCAGTCGGTAACCCTCAACGGACGTTCCTACACCCAGCGCTACATCCGCCACGAGGACGTTATGAACGGCGGAACGCTGGAGTTCAAAATGGGCAAAAAACCCCTGTAGATGCGCGCGCCGCGCACATCTACGCTGACGGGAAAAATCAAGAAATCATAAAAAAATCAAAAATCAAGAATAAAAAATTATGAAAAATATAAAGCCAAATCTATTGAATATGGTCAAGGCCGCTGCGCTCCTGTGCTGCATGGGAGTGGCGGCAGCGGCGCAGGGCAGCCGCTGGTACGTAAAAACATCCGGTGCAGGCTCTGGAGCATCGTGGGACGACGCTCTCTCGCCGTCCGATTTTGTGGCAAAGCTTTCGGACGGGTTTCAGGATGGCGACAGCATTTACGTTGCCGCCGGCGTGTACTATTCGGGGACGGAAAAATCGTCCTTCATGTCTGTGAGCAAGGGGCTTACCATCGTCGGAGGATTTTCGCCCGACGTTACGGGGGCGGGCATTACCGTAGATTACCCTTCGCCCTGCGAAACGGTGTTCAGCGGCGACATTGACAAAGACGGCAAGCTGGACAACGACAACGCCGACCGCGTGATTGAAATCAGCGCGACAAGTCCGGTCACCCTTGTGGGCATAACCGTGTCGGGCGGCTACCGGAGCGGCGGCGGAAACGACGGCCATCCGGGTGGCGTTGACGTAAAGGGCGCAAACGTCGAGCTGCGCTACTGCAAGGTGAGGGGCAACAAGACGGAATCGTCGGCGGGAGGAATTTACGTTAACGGTGGAAGCCTGTACTGCTACAAAACCGTCATCTCCGATAACGAGGCCAGCAACCGTGGGGCGGGCGTTCGCATACAGAACGGCGCTACGCTGCGGCTGGAGTCCTGCCTGCTGACAGGCAACAAGCTTGCGGGCGATTGGGGCGGAGCTATCCAGGTTTCGGGCGACAATAACCCCGTTTACTGCATCAACACTACCATTGCCAACAATAGCGCAGGGCAGGGTGGGGCGGCCATCAACAGCCCGGGGGTGGTTTACATCGTTTCGTCTACCATTGCCAACAACGTTTGCTCCAATGCAGGGCAGGGGCACGACGTTCGCTGCGAGTCGGCAGGCAAAATGCACATCTACAACAGCATCATCACCGGCTACCCGGACTATAAGCCCAACATCTTTTTGAACGGCGCAGATAAAAGCATCACCTCCGACGGCTACAACGTGCTGGGAAGCTATGGCGGCGCAGGCTCCATGACGGTGGCGGCAACAGATACGGTGGGCGCAAGCTTTAGCGGCGTTTTTGGACATGGCACGCTATCCGAAAATGGAGGCTACCCAAAAACCATTGTTCCGGCCATTGTTCGCACCGGAGCATCGCCGTCCGAGCTGGCGGCGTATGCAGCCACGCACAGCCTGCCGGACAATGTGGGCAAAGACCAGCGAGGATTTGAACGCCCGGAGACGGCAGCGTCGGCGGGCGCTGCCGAGGGAAGCGTGCGCGTGGAGCAGAACAAAATAGAAAAGCTGCTGGCAAGGCTGAAAAGTACGGACTCGAGCTACGTGTTTGTCATTGCCCACAGGGGCGATTGGCGCAACGCTCCTGAGAACTCCATTCCGGCCATCGAAAAGGCGGCGGCCGCTGGGGTGGACATGGTGGAAATCGACATCCAGAAAACTAAGGATGGCGAATTTGTCCTGATGCACGACGGCAACGTTAACCGCACCACCAACGGTAGCGGAAACATAGGCGACAAAACGCTGGCCGAGCTCAAGCGACTCCGCCTGCGCTACACGGACGGCGTGCTCTCGGACGAAACAATCCCCACCCTCAGAGAGGCGCTTTTGGCCTGCAAGAGGAGCGAGGTGCTGGTGAACATCGACAAGGGCGGCGACTACCTCGCCCAAATAATGCCCATTGTCAACGAAACGGAAACGCGAAGCTTGGTGGTGCTCAAGGGCGGAAACTCCCTCAGCTCGGTAAAGTCCATGTTGGGGGCTAACTTGGATATTGTCTACATGCCGGTGTTAAACCTGCAAAGCGGCGACGCCAATGGAGTTATCACTTCGTTCCTGACAGGATTTCAAACCTACGCTATGGAGGTGCAGTTTTCTAACGAAGACTTTAACCCGTCGAGCTACACGGAGCGCATTGCTGCCGGAGGTAGCCGCGTTTGGATCAACTCGCTCTGGGCAAGCCTCTGCGGAGCGCACGAGGACGAAAAAGCTATGAGCGACCCCGACGCCAGCTGGGGGTGGTTGCTGGAAAAAGGCGCAACCATGCTACAAACCGATCGCCCGCGAGAGCTTATATGGTATCTGCAAAGGAAAGGCCTGCGCGACCCCGCATACATCCTGCCGGAGGTGCGCGACTCGCTGGCCAACGGCGTGCCGACTTTTGTAAATGTCGACGCGGAAACCTTTCCCGCTGAGCGGCTCTCCAACGGCTCTGGCGTGTGGGGCGACTACAACAACGACGGCTACCTCGACCTGTTTTGCATTGGCGCTAACGACAGGAAGGTTTCCGCTACGCACCTCTACCGGAACAACGGCAACGGAACTTTCACAGAGGTGACCACCTCCGTAAAGAAGTTCAAGGAGGCCACCTGCGCGTGGATAGACTACAACAGCGACGGCAACTTAGACTTGATAATCTGCGGCTCGGACGGAGGCGTGAGCACGTCGTTCACCCTGCTCTACAAAAACAGGGGCGCAGCGGAAGGCTACACCTTTGAGGAGGTGACCGGCACAGGCATGGAACACCTGAGCAACGAAAGCGAAAAGTGCTACCGCTACGTCGCCGTGGGCGACTACAACAACGACGGCTTTCAGGACGTTCTGCTCACCGGACAAAACAGAAGTGGCGTGCGCCGAACAAGCCTCTACCGGAACGACGGCGGTACGGGTAAGTTCCTTTTGCAGGATACCGTGCTCAACGGCGGAGCATTGCGCCCCTACAGCTCCGGCAGCGTGGCCTTTGGCGACATGGACGGCGACGGCTACCTGGACATACTCTCCACCGGCTACGGCGACGCTGTTGGCCGCTACCCCGTTGACATGGGCGGATTTAAGGTGTACCGCAACCAGGGCGACGGGACTTTTGCCCAGCTGGAAGGTTTTTCTACCGACGAGTGGGGCTCCTTTCTGGGGCAGTGCGCGTGGGCTGACGTGAACAACGACGGCGCTCTTGACTTCATCATCACCGGAAAGCATCGCAACGGGAGCGGTCAGGATATAAACCAGGCCAAGCTCTACATCAACAGCGGCAGCGGACAATTTGAGCAGAAGCGGTCAGCCCTTGCCAACCTTGAGCCGCTCAACCTGAGCGGCATGGATTGGGCAGACGTAAACAGCGACGGCTACGTAGACCTGGTGATGAGCGGATATGGCAACACCAGCTCCAGCAAAACGTGGGTGTACATCAACCTCGGCGACGGCACGTTTTACCCCTACATCAGCGCCATCGCCCCCGTGCGCACCGGCGCAGTGGCGGTGGCCGACTACGACAGGGACGGCCTGCCCGATGTGTTCTCCTGCGGCTACCGCGAAGGCAGCGGCGGCGGCTCCGTCGCAGAGCTGTGGAGGAACAGCGGCGGCAGCGACATTCCGGCCAACACGCCGCCCCAGCCGCCTTTCGACCTGTCGGCAAGCAAGGACGACGACGGCTACACCCGCTTCTCGTGGACAGCCCCAACCGACGACTACACGCCTTCGGCAGCGCTGCGCTACAACCTCTACGTGGCAGATTCCACCGGCAAAATTATTCAAATGCTCGTTCCCGCCGATACAGCGTCGGGCTTCGTGAAGGTTGGGGATATTTCGCCCGCGCTAACGTCCACCTCCTACAAAATGAAGCTCGCCACCGAAGCCTACACGTGGGGCGTGCAGGCAGTGGACAACGGTAAGCTGGGCAGCCCGTTTGCCGTACCTTCATACGAGGAGAGCGTTCCCGCCGCCGTCGAGTCCCGCCATGCAGAAGGTATTTCGGTGGCGGTGTACCCCAATCCGGCGAGGGAGTACGTCACCGTAGCGTTTGAGCAGCAGGGCGTGTACGCGGTTTCGCTGACCAATGTTGCGGGCAGCGTGCTCTACCGCACCGTAGCCTCCGGCGCATCCGTCCGTATTGACCTGGGCAGCTGCCCCGACGGCGTTTATTTCCTCACCGTCGAAAGCGGCAGGAGCAGAATCGTGAAAAAGTTCCTGGTGGTAAGGTAGGTGCGGCATACAAAAAAACAAACAACCTTTAAAAATTATTTCAACATGCAAAAAAAACTTTTTATCATTGTGGCGGCGTGCGCGCTGCCCTTGCAGACAATTGTGGCTCAGCCCAAGCCGCTGAGCCGGCTACAGCAGGAATTTGTGGATCTCCGCTTCGGAATGTTCATCCACTACAACATTCCCACCTACATGCCCGACGATTGGGCAGACCCCGACGCATCGCCGGAAATTTTCAACCCCACCCGCTTGGACTGCTCGCAGTGGGCAAAGGCGGCCAAAGCAGCCAACATGAGCTACGGCTGCCTCACCACCAGACACCACAGCGGCTTTTGCATTTGGGACACGAAAACAACCTCCTACGGCGTGATGAGCAGCCCCTGCAAGCGGGACGTGGTGCGCGAGTTTGCCGAAGCCTTTCGCGTCGAGGGGCTAAAGGTGATGCTCTACTACTCGATTTTGGACACGCACCACAAGCTTCGCCCGCACCAGATAACCCCGCAGCACGTCGAAATGGTCAAGGCGCAGCTGAGGGAGCTGCTCACCGGCTACGGCGAGATTACGGCGCTCATCATCGACGGTTGGGATGCCCCGTGGTCGCGCATATCCTACGATGAAATCCCCTTTGAGGATATATACTACCTCGTCAAATCCATACAGCCCAACTGCTTAGTGATGGATCTGAACGCGGCCAAGTACCCCGCCGAGGCGCTGTTCTACACCGACGTTAAGTCATACGAGCAGGGGGCGGGGCAGCATATCTCCAAAGACGGCAACAAGCTACCGGCGCTCTCGTGCCTGCCCATCAATGAGAATTGGTTTTGGAAGGAACATTTTCCGACAAGCCCGGTGAAATCGCCCGAAGAGCTCGTGAACAACAACATCATCCCGTTCAACAAAGCCTACTGCAACTTTATCCTGAACGTAGCGCCCAACCGCACCGGACAAATTGACGACAACGCGGTGGAGGCGCTCCGGCAGACAGGCAAGCTGTGGAAGAACGAAGGACAGGTAGCGCCGCTGCCGCCACACGAAGCGCCCATCATCTCGCCGAACTTGGCAAAGGCAAAGCCCTGCTTCTCCAGCTGGAGCTACGACATGTGGATTATGGATTTTGCCAACAACGACAACTTTGAGGATTCATGGCATTCCAACCCAACGGTGAAAGAGCCGTGGTACGAGGTTGTGCTGGGGCAGAGCGAGCAGCCTTTCAACATGATTGTTATCACCGAAGGCGGCAACGACAGGCGAATCCAAAGATACCGGCTGGAGTACAGCGTCAACGGGCTGTGGAAAACCCTTTACGAGGGCGATAACGCCGAAAAGGTAAAAATACACCGCTTCAACCGCGTTTGGGGAAGCAAGGTGAAGGTCTCTGTTGTGCAGGCTTCCGGCGCTCCCGCCATTGCAGAGTTTGGGGTGTACAACGAGCAGCAGCGGGCAGAAAATTAGCGCAGACGCTATCCTGTCAGAATGAGAACAAAGCGCGTAGCCGTAGCAGGCTGCGCGCTTTGCACATGTATATTAGCCGTTCAAACCTTGATTTGTATAGCGTATGAAAAAAATTGTACCTTATTAAAACCTAACTTCCTAATTTTTTTGAGAGTTATGGATTAATGATGTCCGCTACCGTGATGTCCTTTGTTGCTGCCGCCGTGATTGTGCGAAGCGTCGGTGCAGGTTGAGGCGTTGTGGTGGTCGGAGCCGCTGTGACGCGTTCCGTCGTGGTTTATTCCCGCATGGTCGGCGTAAGTGCAGGCACGGTGCGAGCCGTTGACCAACAGGTCGCAGTTTTCGTGATTGTCGGAGGCGCACTGTTGTGCTACGTTTTCCGCGTAGGTCGCGGCGTCGGGATAGCCGAGCGTTGCCGCACGGAGTTCGATGTTTTGTTCCTCCACCGAAGGATTCGTCGAGAAGTCCTCTTTGTTACAGGCGGTCAGCGCCACTGCGAAAGTGCACACCCCTGCCGAAAAAATCACTTTGTTCATCATTACTTTTTTATGTTGTTCATACTCTTCTAAAACCGGCAGCAAAAGTAATGATAATTTCTCAAACATCCGGTTTCCTGTTCCGGCAATTTGCCGTAAAACTTTTATTTTATAAAAATTACAGTTGGAAATCATAACTCATCATTTTATATCAACTTGATTATATGTGTTTTGTAAAAGTTGCGATTGAAAATATTTACTATACTTTATGTAACTTTTAATCTTTCCTTTAGCATAATCTTTCTTTCCGCAAAGGTAGCTTTTGTATCGAAAAAAAAAGGCTTTTATATAAATGATTATCATCTAAAATAAAAATCCCCCAATCCTCACTTGTGGAAAATTTGAAAATTTCTGAAAATCACCAATCAATCTGATTTATCTTTTCATTCAGTTGTCTTATTTTGTCAATCAATTTATTGAATGACAATGAATTTCCGTAAATCATTGTGCGCTGCATTGTTTCGTAATCGACCTTCCAAAGATTGATGATACTTTCGGGCGGGACAATTTTAACGGTTTTCGGCGTGAGTGAGCCATAATCAAATCCATTCAGTCCGATAAAGATGCAGCGATGTTCAACAATGCTTTCATATAAATTCTTATTTTTCAATGCTTTTTCGGCAACAGGCGTGTCCATTATTTGTCCTAAATCGTAGAGGTGACGGCTCATTCGCTCCGTCCTTATCAATTCTTGCGGTTTGGAAAATTCCTCGTGCAACAGGCAAATTTTTTCTAAAAATGTGCGTTCCGGCACTACTGCCTGAAGTTCAAACTGTTTTTCTGTAAAATCTTCACCCGGAAATTGCTCATCAATCATTGATTGCAATACAACCGTTTGCAACGGCTCGCTCATCGAACGTCCGCTCACTTCAATAATTACTTTGCGTTTGATATAATTTTCTTCAGCAAAAAGAGAATCATATTCTACCTCGATAATTTCGGGGTCGGTGGTTGTAACAGGCGTGATATTGACTTTTACCGTAAAGTTTTCAGGATTTAATCCATTATTTTCTAACTGTTTTGCTAAATCAAACTGCAATGTTTCTCTTACAAAAGAGCAAGTTGCACGGCGCAAATCATTTCTTAACCGTGTTTTTGTTTTTGTTAAATCAGGCTTTTTTCGGTTTACTGCAATGTCAATGTCTTCACTGAAACGCTCAATCAAATTGTAGCACTTACTCAACGAAGTACCACCTTTAAATGATAAAAATTCCGCGTAAGGTAGTGAAAACAAGGCGCGTAATACTGCCGTTACCCACCAATCTTTTTCAA
>JAIRSZ010000059.1 GCA_031255195.1 Prevotellaceae bacterium
GCTTGCCTGCGGTACTTTGTAACGTAAAAACCTTGACCGAAATCTTTGTGCTTTTCGCACTTCGACAGGTCAATAAGCGAAATGGCAGTATAGCTGCCGTGGTAGACTTTCATCGTAAGTATCCTCCGTTTTGTCGACATACGTCGTAAATATCAAGCAATGCCCAATACTTGCTATCGGAGTGTAAAGCCCGCCAATGCTCGCTCAGAAAATCGAAACCGCCATACCGCACCAAATACCGGTAGGCTTCCGGCATACTCATTTTAAATGCTGCCGCAAATTCGGGTACAATGAAAGAGATAAAGCTCACCTTATCGCTCGTTTGCTTATCTAAAGTTTGCGCCATAATTTTTTCTTTTTTACTTTCCGCAGCAAAAATACAACCTTAAACTTAAACCACAAAATTAGGCTGCTGAGCTGCATGAGCAGAGGCAACGTATGCGCTGCCCATAGCGGCGCTCTCCCGCTTGCCGTCGACAGCTACGGGTTGAGGCTCCTCCGCTCCGCTACGGAATGACGGCGGCGGTTGGGAGGATGGCGTGTGTAGGGGCAATGCGCATGTATTGCCAAAAAACAGCGTCATTTTTTGATTTCGTAAAATATTTTCCGCTCCTGCTTGTCAGCATAGGTAGGGGAAATAATTTCTAAAAAAATCAGAATAAGTAAAACCGGAGATGATGAGCGTAGCAGCATACGTTGGCGTGGGAGCGATGCTCCTGCTGTGGATTGCGGGTAACCTGTACCGCAGGGAGAAGAACAAAAACAGGGTCATTTACGTTGCGGTAGACCGGTGCATCGGATGCCGGCGTTGCGTCAAGAGGTGCTCGCGGCATGTGCTGGAGATGGTGAATGATGAGGCGGGCGCGCACGTAGAGGTAAAATACCCAGGCAAGTGCACCGCCTGCGGAGACTGCCTGGGTAAGTGTAAGTTCAACGCTTTGAAGATGGTAGATAGGGTATAGCGGGTCAAAAGTTGACCCGTATCCCCACAAATCCCGATACGTTTGTGCTGCTGCGGCTGCTGAAAATGTCGCCCTGCTTTTTTGGTGCGCTGGGAGCGTCGTCGGAATTTTCCTGCTTGTTTTTGAAGGTTGGCGTTCCGTACGCCAGGCCGCTCACGCCGCCCACCAGCTGTAGCGGGTAGTAGAGGTTGATGGCGAAGTTTGCGCCGGCCTTGTAGCAGAGGCTCTCAAAAGAAATGTCACTCGTTACGCTCACGGTTTCAAATCCCAACCCGACGTAGGGCGAGAGCGAGAAGTTTCGCCAGAAGTGGAATCCCTTGCCAATTCCGGCGCCTGCCCGCGTGAAGACGTAGCTTTTTTCGCCTGTGCCATATATGGCGTAGTTGGCTTCAAATCCGTCGGTTAGCTTGTAGGTGGCCAGCTCCATTTCGCCTTCGGCGTAGAGGTATAAACCCGGCCATATTCCCATGTTTAAGAGCTTGTTGGTGAGAATTTCGCCCCGCAGCAGCCACTTTTCAGAGCCGCCCAGCCCTGCGTCGTAGCCCAGCATCACGCCTATTCCTGCGTCGTTGCGTTGCTCCAGGGTCATTCCCTTATCCACCCTTCGTCCGGCAATCTGGTAGAATGAGCTTGCCTCGCTTTTTCCGGTTGATAGCGTTTGGTTGTCGGCAACGCCGTCTGCAACGCGTACCACCGCTTTGCGGACGGTTTTTAGCTGGCCTTTGCGGTTTTGCTCGTACTCCAGCACGTAGTAGCGCTGGTCGGTTTTTAGCCCTTCCTTTTTGCCGATTTTGGCGCGTATGGGGGCAAGCTCCCACACGCCCGAAAGTACCTTGAATGCCGCTACTTTTTTCTCCAGGTTGTTTATGGTGGAGCTGTAGCCCTTGCGTATCATTTCGTTCAGCAGCTCGTCTTTGGAGGTTACGCTAAGGGCAATGGCAAGGAAGCTGCCGACCTGGCCGTCGCTCCGCTTGCCCGTAATGAGCGCGCTTGCGCTGACGTTCACGGAGGACTGCTGCACAAACTCCATCTCGAAGGGGATTTGGTCGAAGAGCGCGCTTTTTTGGCTCAACGCCTCCGGCGAATCCTGCTCGTCCGGCCACGCATCGTAGATGCGGTTTTCCACCTCGCTGTTGAACTTGAGCTTGAACACCATAGCGCGTACCGTAGACTTCCACGAGTGAATGTCTGTCTCTGCGTTGGCCGAGTAGGTGATGCTGCCGTAGTCCAGCGCAACCACGTAGGTTTTGGATATGAGCTTACGCCCCAGGTCTTTGAGCTCGTCAACGCCGCGCTTGGTGGCGTTGGCCATCAGAAAGGCCTCGTCGGTGGCGTTGAACTCGCCGCGCCGGTGAATCAAGTCCATGCTCATGCTTCCGTCCGGCTTGCGCAGATACCACGCTGCAACCTCCTGTTTGGCTACGTTTTGTCGGGTGAGCTCCGTCAGCGCCGTCTGCCACGCTGTTGGCGAGGCGTTGTTGCGGGGCAGCTGTTGAAGCTTCAGCTCGCTTGTCGTCAGGTTGTTGGAGTAAAACTTTTCTTCGGCAGGGATTTTTTGAAATACCCTTGTCGTCACCACGTCGTAGCTGTCGCCGTGCGTGAGCAGCATAAAGTTTACGGTTGGGCGGTCGTAGGCGGCAGCCTGCGCCATGACCTTGCCCGGCAGCGCGGCCGCCAGCAGCGCGAGCATGGCGGCCGGTTGAAGGCTGAATACCGGAAGTCGAAATTTTTTCATTTTTTTGCTGATTAAAAAAGAGTTATGGTTAAATGTCGTCGCTTGTCTACCTTAGCTTTTGCAGGTGCAAGTGAGGTTTCTGTCGCCGTACCCGTTGTCGATTTTGCTTACGTAGGGGAAGAATTTATTTTCCTTTATCCACTCCAGCGGGAAAGCGGCTCGCTCGCGGCTGTAGGGGTGCGTCCACCCGTCGGCGCAGAGCTCGTGCGCCGTGTGTGGCGACATTTTGAGCAGGTTGTCGGCTTTGTCGGCAACGCCGCTTCGTATTTCTTCGCACTCGGCTTTTATGGCGATTAACGCCTCCACAAACCGGTCAATTTCGGCCTTGTCTTCGCTTTCGGTAGGCTCTACCATGAGCGTTTCGTGCACGGGGAATGATAGCGTTGGAGCGTGAAAGCCGTAGTCCATCAGGCGGCGGGCAATATCGCCGGTTTCCACCCCGTAGCGGTTGCGGAACTCGCGGCAGTCGATAATGCACTCGTGCGCCACGCGACCGCTGCTACCCGTGTAGAGCGTGGCGTAGTGCGGCGTTAGCTTGCACGAAATGTAGTTGGCGTTGAGGATGGCTATGGCGGTAGCGCGCCGCAGGCCGTCTGCGCCCATCATCTTGATGTACCCGTAGGTGATGGGCAGGATGCTTGCGCTGCCCAGCGGAGCTGCGGCAACGGCGTTTGAGCCTTTTTCGTCGCCTGCTTGCGCCATGCAGTGCGAGGGCAGGAAGGGCGATAGGTGCTTTGCCGTGCAGACAGGCCCCACGCCCGGCCCGCCGCCGCCGTGCGGTATGGCGAATGTTTTGTGCAGGTTGAGGTGGCACACGTCGGCGCCAATGAAGCCCGGGCTGGTGTAGCCTACCTGAGCGTTCATGTTAGCTCCGTCCATGTACACCTGTCCGCCGTGGCGGTGCACAATGTCGACGATTTCGCGGATTTTGCTTTCAAAAACGCCGTGCGTTGAGGGGTAGGTAATCATGAGGCACGACAGGTTTTGCGCGTGCAGGGCGGCCTTGGCCTTCAGGTCGTCCACGCTGATGTTGCCCTGCTCGTCGCAGGCCACCACCGCCACGGTCATGCCGGCCATTGCCGCGCTTGCCGGATTGGTGCCGTGCGCCGAGGCGGGAATCAGCGCCACGTTGCGGTGCGGCTCTCCGCGTGAGGTGTGGTAGCGGCGAATGGCCATCAGCCCGGCGTACTCGCCGTTGGCGCCGGAGTTGGGTTGAAACGAAACCGCGTCGAATCCGGTAATTTCGGCCAGGTCTTTTGCCAGCTCGTCCACCAGCTCGCAGTAGCCTTGCGCCTGCTCGCGCGGGACGAACGGGTGCACGTTGCCGAACTCCTGCCAGCTGAGCGGCAGCATTTCGGCGGCGGCGTTGAGCTTCATGGTGCACGAGCCCAGCGGTATCATGCTGTTGGAAAGCGACACGTCGCGACGCTCCAGCTGCTTGATGTAGCGCATTAGCTCGGTTTCGCTGCTGTAGCGGGCAAAAATCGGCTCGGACAGGAAGGCGCTGCTGCGGAGCAGGTTTTTGTTGCAAAAGCCGTCGTTGGCCTGCTGCTCCACCTTGCAGCCGAATATGGCGGCAACCTGCGCCGTTTCGTCGGCTGTGGAGAGCTCGTCGAAGCTGATGCGCACGCTGGTTGGGCTTGGGTAGAAGAGGTTGAATCCAGAGGCTTCGGCCTTCCTTTTGATTTCGGCGGCGTTTACGCTTTGGACTTCTACCGTGTCAAAAAAGTTTTGGCTTGCCAGCGCGTAGCCTTTTTGCAGCAGCGCGGCAGCGAGGCCGGCGGCGCAGCGGTGCGCGCTTTGCGCTATGTTGGCCACCCCTTTTGCGCCGTGGTACACGGCGTACATGCCCGCCATGGTAGCCAGCAACGCTTGCGCCGTGCAGATGTTGCTGGTGGCCTTTTCGCGCTTGATGTGCTGCTCGCGCGTTTGCAGCGCCATGCGCAGCGCCTGCCGCCCTGTCCGGTCAACCGAAATGCCAATGATGCGCCCCGGCATGGAACGCTTGTACTCGTCCTTTGTGGCCATGTATCCGGCGTGAGGCCCGCCGAAGCCCATCGGAACGCCAAATCGCTGCGTGCTGCCCACGGCAATGTCAGCGCCCCACGCGGCGGGTTCCTGCAGGAGCGCAAGGCTCAAAATATCGCAGGCGGCGGTGAGCAGAATTTGCCTCTCGTGCAGCTTTTGGGCAAAGGCGGCGTAGCTGCGCACCTCGCCGTTGGCGGCGGGATACTGCACCACAGCGCCAAAGCACTTGTCGCTCGGCTCGTACTCCTCAAAGCGGCCTGTAACGACTTTTACGCCAATTGGAGCAGAGCGTGTGCGGATAACGTCGAGCGTTTGGGGGAAAATATTTTCGTCAACAAAGAGCTCGTTTTTTCCCAGCTTCACGGCCTCCCTCGGTCGCAGCTCGAGCATCATGTGCATGGCTTCGGCGGCGGCGGTGGCTTCGTCGAGCAGCGAGCAGCAGCTCACCTTCATACCGGTAAGGCTGCACACCACCGTTTGGAAGTTGAGCAACGCCTCGAGCCGTCCCTGCGAAATTTCGGCCTGGTAGGGCGTGTAGGAGGTGTACCACGCAGGATTTTCCAGAATGTTGCGCTGAATCACGGCGGGCAGGTACGTGCCGTAGTAGCCCATTCCTGCGAGGGTGCGCAGCGGTTTATTTTTTGCGGCAAGCCGCCTCACCTGTTGCAGGTAGTCGTGCTCGCTCACGGCGGCGCTCAGCTTCATTGGCTGCGCAAGGCGGATGTCGGCGGGTATGACCTGCGCCACCAGCTCGTCTATGCTGCTGACGCCAACGACGTTGAGCATTTCGGTAATTTCTGCTTCGGTTGGCCCGATATGGCGGCTGAAAAATGGAATCATATAGGTGTTAATTTGTCGTTTAAATTATTGTTGTTTAATTTGTTACTATCACTATGAGGCATGGTTGAAATCTGCCGTTGCCGGAAAATCATACCTGACCCGTATAGCTCAAAATTCATGGCTCAAGATTTTTCTGCGTTTCTACAACCATTCTCACCAGCAACTCCTTAGCCCTGAACAGGTGCGTTTTCACGGTGCCGATGGGGATGTTCAGCTCTGCGGCAATTTCTTCGTAGGCGTACTCCTTGAGGTAGCGCAGCTCGATGATGCGGCGGTACTGCGGCTTGAGCTTGTCCAGCAGCAGCGACGTTTCCGCCATATCCTGCTCGGCAATCATGTTTTCCTCTGGATTAAGCTGGACGTTTTTGGCGTTAAAATCCTTGTCTTCCACCAGCTTGTCGATGGATATGGTGTTGCCCATCCGGCGTTTGCGCAGAAAGTCGATGCAGCAGTTGTTGGCAATGCTGTACACCCACGTGCTGAAGGCGTACTTGCTGGAGTAGCTGCCTATGTTTTCAAACGCTTTGGCAAATGTTTGCTGGGCTAAGTCTTCGGCGTCGGCAACGTTTCCGAGACGCTGCTTGAGGAGGTGCAAAACGCCCTCGTAGTACCTTTCTATGAGCGCGTTGAATGCTTCCCTGTTTCCCTCGCGGGCTTGCTCTATCTGCTGCAATCCTATTTTTTCCGCCTCCTTTTGCATTACTTGATTTTTTTTAGTTTTTGCAGGTTGGGTTGCGCCAGGCTGACCACAAAGGCAAGCAGCGGCGAAAAAATATCGTACAGCAGCAGCCACCCAACGAGGCCGCGCTCCCGCAGCTTTTTGGCTGCCCCGACGAGGATGGTCACTTTTGCCGTAAAGCGCAGCAGCAGCAGCGGGGCTGCGGCCACGCCGACAAGCGTCAGGTACTCCTGCCGTAGCGCAGCAACGCAGGCAAGCGCAACGATGCAGAGGTGGAAGAGCACGCGCGAGAGCATCTCCACGTAAATGCGCTTCCGGCCGCGCTTGCCTGTGTTCAGCAGCGAGGTATACGTGCACTTCTGCCGAAACCACTGTCCGAAGGTGAGCCGCTGATCCGACGAGAGGATGGCGTCGTGCGCAAGCGTTACCCGCGTGTTTTGCCGGTTGGCGTTGCGGCACAGGAAAAGGGTCTCCTCGCTCAGAAGGTACGAGCTGTACCGTGCAAACCCGTTGTTGCGGAAGAAAATAGGCTGCCGTATGCCCATGTTTTTGGTGCTGCCGCGGTAGGGAACGCCTTTGATGGCGGCGCGGAGCGAAAAGAGCGCCGAAAAAACGCTGTCGCAGCGCATAATTTTTTCGGCGACGCCCTTATGAGGCTGCTTGCGGCAGTAGCTTATCACCACCTCGCCCTCATCGCCAAAAGCCTGCTGCATGGAGGCGAGCCACCTGTCGCTGTCAGGGGCGCAGTCCGGCTCGGTAAAGACAATGGTTTCGTAGCGTGCGGCCTTGAGGCCGACGGTGATGGCCAGCTTACGGTCGTGTATAAACTTTTGGCCTTGCTCAATGGTGGTAACCTGCAAGTTGCTGTGGCGCTGCTTGAAGCTGTAGAGCAGCATTTCGCTTTCGTCGGTAGAGCAATTGTTTACCACCACCACTTCAAACTGCGGGTAGTCTTGCTTGAGGAAGAGCGGCAGGTTTTTTTCCAGGTTTTGCTGCTCATTTGTGGCGCATATAACCACCGATACGGGGAGCTGCTTGCTGCTCGTTTGGCTGGCATTGGGGTTAAAGCGGACAACCTTGCGGTGCTGCACAAGGTAGTAGTGAAGCTGGATGAGCGTGCAAAGCAAAAAGATGCTGTACGTGACGTACAGGTAGTTGGGAATTCCGTCCCACGGGATATGGTAGAAAAAATCGAAGTTCATTTTAGAAAATAGATGTTTTAGGCGCTCCGGCAGCCTGCGTTTCGCTGCTCCCCGAACTTTTTTATTGTTTTAAATAATTTGTTATTAAATAATTAGTTAAAAAGTCAGCAGAAAAAAATGCTGTGCAATGTTACTAAACATTTTGGAAACTTCCTCCATTTTCATGCCACTATTTTTATAAACATATTCGAGCCTAAAAGTTGAAAAATCTTTTTTTTCGGGCTGAGCAGGGAGGGAAGGTCTGATTTTGTAAAAAAGGAGGCTGCCCGTGCCGCGGACAGCCTCCTTTTTTTAATTACACAAAACGTTTGGCCGTTAGTCGTCTTTCAGCGCCTTGTCAAGGAAGTACGAGTCGCTCTTTTTTGACCAGAAGACAGGCGTAGTCCAGTTGTCGTCGGCTTCCACCTTGGCGTACTCGGCGGCGTTGTTGGTGCGCTCCGAGTCGGGGTACCTTACGCGCTCAATCATCATTTTTGCGTTGCTGAGGGTGGCGCCGGTTTTTTCCCAGTAGAGGGATATCGGCTCAATCTTGGGGTGCCGCGTGCGGCGCAGCTCGGCAAACAGCTCATAAACGCCTATCAGGTTCAGGTGAATGTACTTTTGCTGCATGATAATCTCCATGTCGTTTTCCGCGTCGCCGGTGAGCTTGTTGGCTACCGTTGATGCATACGTGGCGCTGTTGACAGGCTTGGCAGGTTGAAGTATCTTTTTTGCAAGGTCTGTGTAGGGGTTGAGCTGTGCCGCCAGCTTGCCGGTGGCAAACCCGTTCATCCTGTACCAGAAATCAATGGAGGCGTTGATCGCGTTTTGGAGGTGGGTCTTAGCGTCTCCTGCCACCGGAGCCAAACCCTTGAGCGCTACTTCGGCAAGGAAGAGCTCCACTTCCGCGAGCGATTCAATCTTGAAGTGGTAGTCCTCCACGCACATGTAGGTCATGGGGTTGTAGAACGTCCACGGCGTTCCCTGCACGTACTCGTTAGGTCCGCCGCCGGCCGATCCGTTGATGTCATCAATAAATACGCCTGTTGAGTCAACCTGCGGGTAGATATTTATCCTCCTCTGTTCGTCGGGATGCTCTCCCATCAACACCTGAATGTTTCTGTTCCAGTTGCCGGATATACCGTAGTATTCGGGCTTTGGGTTGGTCTCGTCGTCCGAGCGTACAAAGCCCATTGCAATAACGGGCAGGCGCGGGTCGTCCTGGTTGGGGTTGTACACGCGGCTGCTGTTGTCGACCTTCATTCGCTCCATGATGTTGTCGGGGACGGTAATTCGCCAGAAGCGGTCGCTCAGGCCGCGCCAGAACAGCTCGCCTCCATTCGCGCCGGAGCCGTCGCCCCAGGATTGCTGACATTCCTGCCGCGCCCGGAAGAGGTAGTCTTCGGTGGGCAGGTTGTTGAGCACGTCGCCGGTGAGGTACTTGCTCGGCGTTATTCCGCCCTCCGATGCGCGGACGGCGGAGCGGAGTATCTGCGCGTTGATATACCTCACCCACTTGTCCACATCGCCTCCAAAAAAGAGGTCTTGCTTGGCGAACGTACTCTTGGCGGTTGCCGACATTTTGGCGGCTATGCCGGGCAGCTCCTTAGCTATGCGGACATACTCGTCGAGCGCCGATTCGTAAATCTGCTTCGGGTCGTCGTAGGGGGCGTTAAATACGCCGTCGTTTCCCTGAAAAGCGTTGTTGTAGGGAATTTTGTTAAAGAGGTCAACCGTTTGCAGCGCCACCACGTTTTTCAGCACGGTGGCAAGCTCAAAGTATATTTGGCTGTCATCTTTATCCTGCCCTTCCAGGCTGGCTACCTCGTCGCGAATCAGCGAGTAGTTGTTGAGGTCGGTGTAGAACCAGCTGAAGCGGTTACGCTCGTTGCCGTTGGAGCTATACCCTGGAGCTCTGGTTGCGTCCGGGTAGCCAATGGTGACGTAGTTGCCGAGCAGCGCGGCTTCATATATTTCATTATAGTATTTCCCTTCACCGACGCTATTGGCGGCAGGCTCCATGCCTCCTGTTATCTGAATCATTACGGGAATACCTCCGTTGCCGAACATCCAGTACCACTCTCCGTAGTCCATCTGCCAGAAGCGCGTTTTCTGTATGTGGGTAAACATGCCGGAGCATATAGCATCGGGCGAGGGGGTGTACGTGTTCGGATTTTCCCAGAGGCGGTCAAGCTCGCTTTCGCACGAGGTTACTGTCGCCATCATCAGTGGGGCAATCAGTAGGATAAATAACTTTTTCATAATATATTTTATTTATTTTAATTTGTTTAGAATGAAATATTTACATTAAATCCATACATGCGCGATGTTGGGTACGTTGAGTTTTCCACCCAGCTGTTGGTTCCCAGCACCGACTCGGGGTCTATGTTGTCGATGTTTTTCCAAATGTAAAACAGGTTGCGGGCTGTGAGCGCCAGGCTGAGGCGCTGCACCTTAAATGGCTGCGTCCATTTCTGCGGGAGGGTGTAGCTCAGCGAAAGTTCGCGGAATTTGACGAAGCTGTTTTCCTGAATTTCGTCAGGCTGCCAGCCGTTGGAGTTATCGTGGATAAAGCTGCTGTAGTAGTCGTTAGCGGACACGACGATGTCGTTGGGTGTACCGTCGGCCTTTACACCCGGCAGTATCAGCCCGTCGTGGCGTTCGCGCCCCTGCGCGTCGGTGTAGGTCAGCCCGCCGTGCGCCGTGTTGCGGTACTGTAGCGACGACTCGCTCAGGCCGTTGCCCTTGAGGTAAAAGTTGGAGTACGACAGGATGTTTCCCCCAATCCGGTAGTCAATGCTGAAGGCGAAGTTTACCGCTCCCCAATCTCCGCGAACGTTGAAGTTGGAGCTCAGGCCGCCGTACCAGTCGGGGTTGATGTTTCCAACGTTAACCATATCCTTATCGCTCGTCGAAATGTAGTAGAGGCCGTTGTCGTTCACCAGCTTAGCGCCGTTTTCTGCGCGGGCATAGTCGCGCGTGTAGAGCTGCCCCATTCTTTCGCCCTCGGCCGAGCGCTGTATGATGCCGCTCACGGAGGTGTTGATTTCGGTGATGCCCGGGTAGAGCGTTACCACCTCGTCCCACTGCCTGGTGGCCGACAGGTTGATGTTCCACTCGTAGCGTTCTGCAACAACGGGCTTTACGTTGAGCATGAACTCCAGCCCCTGGTTGTTGACCTCGCCCGCGTTGATTCTGATGTTGTTTGCGCCGGTTGTAGACGAAAGCGGCACCGCCATAATCTGGTTGTAGAACGTGGTGTTGTAGTAGGCAAAATCCAAGCCCACGCGGTCGTGGCGGAAGAAGCGGACGTCAAAGCCGACCTCCAGCTCGCGCTTCCGTTCGGGCTTCAGGTCTCCTGAAAATAAATCCGTTGACGCCGGTTGAACGTCGTTCAAGCCGGGGTAGGGCGGCGGCAGCGGTTTCACAGTGTAGGTGCGCAGCGCATAGTAGCGCGTGGCGGGACGACCTACGTCGGCCCACGAGAGGCGCAGCTTTCCGAAGGTCATTTCGGGAACCTGAAAATCTTCGCTAAAGTTCCATGTGAGCGATGCGCCCGGGTAGAAGAATGAGCGGTTGGCCTTTGGCAGCGTTGACGCCCAGTCGTTGCGCCCCGAAACTTCGAGGTAGTACTTGTTCATCCAGCTGAACGTAGCCTGTCCGAAAACGCTGTAGAGCGCTTCGCCCTCCTGCTTGTAGTCGGCTATGCGCCCGTCGAAGCTGGACGGCCAGCCGTCGCCGTTGGATATTGACCAAAAGTCGGGGAGGTAGAAGTTACCCATTGTGCCGGCGTTCACCTTGTTGTAGGTAATTTTTTTGTAGGCTGGCCCGGCAAAGGCGTCCACCTTCAACTTTTTGTCCACAAAATCCTTGTTGAAGTTCAGCGCCGCCTCGTACTGTTGAATCATGTTCTGCTCGGTAGCGTAGGAGAAACGTCCTCCCTCCCACTTGCCGGTGTTGGCGTCTTGCCGCAGCACCTTGTCCTTGCGGATAAAGTTGGTGGCGGTGTAGTCAATCCCGCCTTGCAGCCGCAGCGTCAGGAAGGGTTGCAGGTGGAAGTTGGCCTTTGCAGAGGTAATTGAGTGCAGCTTTTCGTCGGTGTTGCGGTTTTGGTTTTGGTTCCACAGCATGTCAAACAGCCCGTTCTCCTGCGTAAACGCATCTTGCCAACCTTCGTCAGAAAGGGATTTTTTTGTCCGCATGTAGCCGTTTTCGTCGAGGTAGGCGTTCATGGCGGTGGCAATGTCCACATCGCGGTTAAAGGTGCCATAGGCAACCATCTGTTGCAGGTTTTGCCTGCGGTTTTGCGTATTTACAAAGTACAGGTTTTGCGAAAACTCAAACGTGGCAAAGTCTGTAGCTTTTAGCATCCCGTTAAAGGCGAGGGCATTTTTACTCTGCGTCTGGTTGTCCATTGTACCGTTGTAGTCGTAGCGCGTGTACGAGAGTCGGGCGTTGCCTTTTTCGTTGCCGCCCGATACGGAAACGTTGATGTTGTCCGAGTGTCCTGTCTGGAACAAGTCCATGTAGTTATTCTCGTAGGCCTGATACTTGCGCGTGGAGCCGTCGAAGAAGACGATGTCGCTTCCGTCGAACTTTGGCCCAAAGTTGTACCGGCTCGTGTTGGTGTAGCGCTTACCGTCTACCATCCTCACGTCGTACTCGTTTTCGCCCGATCCAAATTCATTCTGGAAGTTGATGAGCGAGTAGGGTTGCTCCCACTCGTGGCCGTAGGAGATGTTCACGCCAAGCCCTTTGGTGTTCTTGCCGCTTTTGGTGGTAATAAGCACAACGCCGTTGGCGCCCGCGCTGCCGTACAGCACCGACGCCTTGGCGCCTTTCAGGATTTCCATGCTCTCGATGTCCTCCGGGCTGATGTCGTTTACGCCGGAGCCATAGTCAAATGAGCGTAACGGGTCGTAGTCGCGCGACGCCATGCTCGACTCTTGGTCGTAGATGGGCACGCCGTCAACCACAAAGAGTGGACGGAGGTGCGAGTTCCCGTCGAGGCTCGATGCGTTGCGGATTTTGATTTGCATACCGCCTGTTGGGCCTGCGGATGTGGCCTGAATGCCCACGCCGGCGGCCTTGCCGTATAGCGCGGATAGCGGGTTGGCGGTAACGCCCGATTGCACCAGCGCGTCGCCCTTCACCGAGCTGATGGCGTAGCCCAGCGCTCGCGTGTCGCGTCGGATGCCCAGCGCGGTTACTACCACTTCGCTGAGCGCCTGGTCGTTTTCGCTCAGCATAACGTCAATGCGGCCGCGTCCAGCAATGGCTTCCTCTTTGGAGGCCAAGCCCAAAAAGGAGAACACCAGCGTTGCGTCGGCAGGTGCGGTGATGTTGTAGCTGCCGTCGGCTCCGGTGGCCACGCCAAGGGTGGAGCCTTTAACCACAACGCTCACTCCGGCAATAGGGCTGCCGTCGGATTCTGTCACCCTGCCGGAGATGTTGAGGTCTTGCGCGCTCAGCGACCAGGGCAAAGTGGCGCATAGCATCAGCGACAGCAGCAAGCGCTTCATGCGCCTTGCCGCTCCCGTGCCACCGGTCGTTTGAACGGGCGCAGATGCTGCCTGCCCCGTTCGGCTTTGGTAAAAAATTTGATACATACAAAGTTTGTTTAAAGTGAATAAATAAGGGAATCTGAAAAACACAGGCAGCCGGAATTTCCGGCCACCTGTTAGCGTGCAGGAGGAGAGCGCTGCCGCAGGCGTAAGCAGGGTGCGCCGTGTAGCGTGCGTGCGCTGCGGCTGCGGGTTGCCTGCGGAGGCAAAAAAAATGAACAACCGCATCATGCAGTCGTTCATCAAAATAAGAGACCTATAAAATATGGTAGAAACCTGAAAAAAAACGGATACACACGAGGCTAAATCACGTAACTCATTGAGCAGTGTGTGTGTGTGTGTGTGTGTGTGTGTGTGTGTGTGTGTGTGTGTGTGTGTGTGTGTGTTAGATGTGTGCGCACACGAAGCAGCCCCATACAAGCTAAATTTTGTATGCGGCGTATTGGTAAAAGCGGATAACGCTATGCTTGTAGTAGGTGTGCGTAACATATTAGTACGTTTTTTTAAGTAAACACCGGTAAAGCGTGTAAGCAACGGAAACAAAGGTGCGGTTTTTTCCAAATAGTTGCATTTAATAAATATTAAACTTTATGAAATGGAGAAAACATTTCTCATTTAACATTGCGAAAATATTAACATATAGACAGTTGCGAATTATTTTTTTTGCGGCGACAATTTTAATGCGTTGAAAAAGTCTTGGGAGTGTCCAAGAATTTTCAAGTGTCTTTGCCTCTGCAAAAAAGTGTCTTTTTCGTCCGTGCGCGCTTGGAAAGCTGGCGTATTTCGCCTAATTTTACAGGGCTGGAGCAGCATAAAAGTAAACACGGCGCATCGATGAACAAAGCGATCTAATGCGTTCATCCACGATTTGTTTTACCCTCTGCACGCGAACGAAGCTGCGCTGCAAAAGTCGGCGCACAAAATAATTTTTCAGGCCTATAATGATGATTAGCAAAATGAAATTTTTTATGAAGCAAATAGCTATGGCCACGTTCGCCATATTTTTAGCCGCAGCTTGCAGCGAGCGTCCGCGCACCTGCAACCTGCTGATAGGCACGTACACCCAAAACACCGGCAGCCGGGGGCTGTACGCCTGCGAGGTGGATGTTGCCACGGGAAAGGCAAACCTTTCGGTGGCGTTTGACGCTATCGTGAACCCCAGCTACCTGACTTTTTCGCCTGACGGGAAGACGGTGTACGCGGTGAGCGAAGCCGGCATGAGCAGCGCGGTGATGGCCTTTTCCTTCGACAGCAAAACCGGTAAGTTGTCTCCGCTCAACAGCGTGCAGGCGCAGGGCATTGACCCCTGCTACATTGCGGCAACCGACAGGCACGTGGTTACGGCCAATTACACCAGCGGGAGCATATCCGTGTTCGACAGGGACAGCAGCGGCGCGCTCGGCGCAATACGGCAGGTAATCCGGCATGTGGGGAAAAGCGTGAAACACCGGCAGCAGGATGCGCCTCACGTGCACCAAACCATTTTTACGCCCGACGAAAAATTTCTGCTCGCCAACGATTTGGGAACAGACCGGATAACCCTTTACGCCTACGCTCCTCGCGAGAGCAAGCGCATTTTAACGCCTGTCGACAGCTTGCCGGTGAAGAGGGGGAGCGGACCGCGCCACGCTGCGCTTGGTAGCGGCGGGAAGGTTGGCTACCTGCTGCAAGAGCTGGACGGAACGATTACCGTATTTTCCATCCGTGCAGACGGAAAGCTGGCTGTTCTACAGGAAACAACCATAGCGCGGAAAGAAAATCAGGAAAACGGGGGCGCGGACATCCACATATCGCCCGACGGGAAGTTTTTGTACGCCACCAACAGGGGCGCTGCCAACGACGTCACCTGCTTTGCCATCGGGGAGGACGGAACGCTCGACTTTGTGGAGCAGCTTCCTACCGGAGGCAAAGGACCTCGAAATTTCACCATCACGCCCGATGGAGATTACATTTTCGTAGGCAACCAGTACACCAACAGCATTACCATCTTTGCGCGCGACAAAAATACCGGAAAGCTGACGAATACCGGAAAGCAAATCCACGTGGCTGCGCCCGTTTGCCTGCTGCTGTATTGATACCTTTCGGGTGGTGAAAAAACGGGCGCTGCTGTAAGGAGCATACCGGTGTGATTTCTTTGCAGCCATGAGGTAATAGTGATGTGATTTTGTAAATGAACGCCCCCCGAAAATTGTTCAAGTAGGTAAGCAAACGTCAATTTTTTTTGAGCTGCCGGAAGAGTTCGAAAAATCACCTCGTCCTTCCCTTTTCTTTTTGCGATAAAATGCTTGCCAATTCGCTTAAATTGCCTATTTTTGTGTCGCTATGTGACGGGCAGCTTGCTACTTGTATTTTTTTTGTTTGTAGCAGCCAAAAAGAGGGTAAATTTACATCCGGCTATTGCCACCTTTTTTCTGCTTTTTTTCCTTGTTTTTTCAACCATTTTATCAGGTGAAAGGTTTCAGCTGAAATTCAAAGGTTGCCCGCGCGGGCAAAAACCCCGACAGATACGCAGGGGCGCACCGGCAAATGGTTGATAAAAGCTGCAATAGACCATGCCCCAATGCAGCGTGCGTTGGGCTGGCCATTGATGACGGCGCACGGCAGATTACGGAGTACAAAACGATGAAGTAAAACGGATATGGAAAAGCGACTTAAAAAATTGCCGGTAGGCATTCAAATTTTCGAGGAAATAGTGGAAGAGGGCTACGTATATGTAGATAAAACCCGCATACTGTTACGCTTAATCGAAAACGGGAAGGCGTACTTTCTTGCCCGCCCGCGCAGGTTTGGAAAATCGCTGATGCTAACAACGCTGGAGGCCATATTTATGGGCAAAAAGGAGCTTTTCAAAGGTCTGTACGCCGAAGCGTGGATGAATCGCCCCGACTTTGTGAAATATCCGGTCATTCGGTTGACCCTGAACAGAATAACTACCATGCGAGGGCTTGACGCGCTGAACGCTTCACTCGTGAAGCTTGTAAGGGATACGGCTTCGCTGTTGGGCGTAACCGTATCGGAAAGCTTGTCGCCCGGCGATTTGTTCGACGATTTGATAATCAACCTTTACAAAAAGCACAACGCAAAGGTGGTGGTCTTGATTGACGAGTATGATAAGCCGTACATCGACTACGTTGACGATCCGGTTGAGGCGGAAAAGGTGCGCGATATTCTGTCTAACTTGTATGTTCGCATAAAAGCCGACGACGAATACCTCCGCTTCGTACTGCTGACCGGCATTTCAAAGTTTGCGCGGCTTGGCGTATTTTCAAAGCTCAACAACCTGAACGATATATCAATGAACGACAAGTATGCCGCCCTG
>JAIRSZ010000073.1 GCA_031255195.1 Prevotellaceae bacterium
CGGGTGGTGGAGAATTGAGGATTTCCTTGCCGTTGTTGTTGCCCGCCCGCCGTTTTTCCCTCGCGCGCGCTCCACATCCCCTCCCGCCGTCATTCCGTAGCGCAGCGGAGGAACCTCAGCCCGTAGCTGCCGACGGTGGCTGTCTGAACTATGATTTTTTTGATTTTGGTGATTTAATGTGATTGCTGACGCGCCACTTCCGCCACTTCTGCCTCACTTTCTCCCCTTCCCATGCACGCCCCCTCCCCGTCATTCCGTAGCGCAGCGGAGGAACCTCAGCCCCTACCCGCGACGACAAGTGACGATAGTTGCCGATGACAATGAGGTAATGAGGTTAGGAAAATTATTGATAATAAGCTGTTACTGAGGTTGTTTTGTTGAAAAAATTAGGCGAAAATGAGGTGCAGACAACGCCACCACTCGTCAGCAGCTATGGGCTGAGGTTCCTCCGCTGCGCTACGGAATGACGGGAGGGGGACACGCGGTGGGAAAGGGAGGAAGGTGGCAAAAGTGGCAGAAGTGGCGCGTCAGCAATCACATTAAATCACCAAAATCAAAAAAATCACAGTTCAGACAAGAAGACGGCAATGAGTATTCAACCTGCTGCTGCTGAGGTTATTTTTTTCTGTCAAAGGCTTTTTTCATCCGCACGTGCTTGGATAACCTAAGTTTTTCGCCTAAATTTGCCCGCTGCTACCAATATTTTTCATTGGAGTAGCGCCGTAAAAAAACCAAAAATTTGAAGCGTGAAGTACCTAATCCATTCGGCGCGCATTGTCAACGAGGGGCGCTTGTTTGAGGGCAGCGTGCTGGTTGACGGCGGGAAAATACAGGGCGTGTACGCGGGCGCGCAGCCCCTCCCGCCGGAGGCCTCCGGCGCAGAGGCGGTTGACGCTGCGGGATGCCTGCTGCTGCCGGGCGTGATTGATACCCACGTCCACTTTCGCGACCCGGGATTCCCGCACAAGGGAACGTGGCAGAGCGAAAGCCTCGCCGCCGCTGCCGGTGGCGTTACCTCGGTGGCCGACATGCCCAACACCCTGCCGCAAACCACCTCCTTGGCGGCGTTGCAGGAAAAGAACGCCATCGCCGCGCAAAACTCCGTGGTCAACTACTTCTGCTACCTCGGCGCCACCGCCGACAACGTTGACCTCATCGCAGGGCTAACCGGAGATGCCGCCTTTGCCGTGAAGCTCTTTATGGGCTCCAGCACCGGCAACATGCTGCTGGACGACGACAAGCTGCTCAGCCGCCTCTTTGCCGAGTGCCCGCTGCCCATCGTTGCCCACTGCGAAAGCGAGGCCATCATCCGGCAAAACACGGAGCGCTACAGGAGGCAGTACGGCGAGCATATCCCCTTTGCCATGCACCCGCGCATACGCAGCGCGGAGGCCTGCTACGCCGCAACCGAAAGGGCGGTGGCGCTGGCGCGAAGGTACGGCGCGCGGCTGCACATAGCGCACCTCTCCACCGCCCGCGAGCTGCAGCTGCTCTGCCGGAGCGAGGAAAAGATAACCGCCGAAACCTGCCCGCACTACCTGTGGTTTTGCGACGAGGACTACGCCGCGCTGGGCGCGCTGCTAAAGTGCAACCCCGCCGTAAAATCGTCCGGCGACCGCGCCGCCCTGCGCCGCGCGGTGGCCACGGGGGATATTGCCTCCATTGCCACCGACCACGCGCCGCACACGGCAGACGAAAAGCGGCGCAGCTACCTCAACGCCCCGTCGGGGCTGCCGCTCATACAGCACTCGCTGGTGGCCATGCTGACGCTGGCGCAGCAGGGATTTTTCCCCATCGAAACGGTGGTGGAGAGAATGTGCCACGCCCCCGCGCGAATCTTCGGCATACGCAACCGGGGCTTTGTCCGCGCGGGCTACGCCGCCGACGTCGCGCTGGTGAAGCCCTGCGCGCCGTGGACGGCAGCCAACGAGGGCACGCTCCACAAGTGCGGCTGGAGCGCCTTTGCCGGCCAAACGTTCTCGTACAGGGTGGTTTGCACCTTCGTGAACGGAAAAATTGTGTACCGCGGGGGGAATGATATGGCGGTTTAGCATTCGTCTGCCTTCCGCACGGCTTAGTTTTCGTCGTAGCCGGGGAAAGCGTCGAGCAGCAGCTTTAGCTCCCTTGCCTTTTCGGGGTAAGCGTCCGCCAAGCTTACGCGCTCGCTCGGATCGCAGCTCAGGTTAAAGAGCTCGGCGACGGGCGACGCCTCCCGATACTTCCACGCGCCGTCTCTCACGGCCTCCACCCTGCCGTTGTTGACCAAGTATATCGGGCGGTGAACGTAGCGCTGCCGGTCGGCCTCGCCCGTCAGCAGTGATGCAATAGATTGTCCATCAAGCGTTTTACCGTCCGGCAGCGGGGCTTGTGCCCACTCGGTCAGCGTGGGCAGCACGTCCAAGCAGCTGATGGGGTTAAAGAGCGTGCCCGGCTTGAGCCGCCCCTTCCAGTAGGCAATGAAGGGTACTCGCACGCCGCCCTCGTAGGACTGCCCCTTGGAGCCGCGGAATACTCCGGCAGCGCCCACGTGCCAGCGCTGGGTCACCCCGTCGCCGGACATGCGGTCGGGGTACTCCACCCAAGGGCCGTTGTCGCTCGAGAAGATGAAGATGGTGTTGTCGGCCAGCCCCTGCTGCTCCAGCGTGCGCCACAGCTGCGACAGGCAGCCGTCCAGCTCCTGCACCACCGCGCCCAGCTCGCCGCTTTGCTGTCGCCAACCCTGTAGAGAGGCCGCCGCCGCCGCAAAAGCCACCGGCAGGTGCGGCATGTTGTAGGACAGGTAAAGGAAAAACGGCCGCTGCTTCGTCTGCCGTCGCACGTAGCTTATGGCCTCCTGCGTGTAGAGCGAGGTCAGCAGCGAGTCGGCGGGACGGTCAACCTCCGGCGTTCTGTCCCTGAATATCCGAAGCGTGGTGTCGGTATTTACGTATGGATGCCGGTAGTCGTGGCTGTAGAGCAGCCCGAAGTACGAGTCAAACCCCTGCGAGGTGGGGTGGTTGAAAGTTCGGTTGTCGCCCAGGTGCCACTTGCCCACCATAGCGGTGTTGTATCCCGCGCTTTTCAGCGCCTCGGCAATGGTCACCTCGTCGTCGGCAATGCCCAGCGGCGACCCCGGCCCGATGGGGCTGGGCAGGTTCAGCCGCGAGGCGTACCGTCCCGTGAGCAGGGATGCCCGCGACGGCGTGCTGCTGGGGCTGGTCACCACGTAATTTGTGGCGCGCACCCCTCCGGCCGCCAGCGAATCCAAAAAGGGCGTGTGGATGACGGGATTCCCGTAGCAGCTCAAGTCCGAGTACCCCAAATCGTCCGTCAGAACAAAGATGATGTTGGGCTGCTTAGCCTCGTGCCTGCCGCAGCTCTCAAGGCACAACGTCGCCGGAAGCGCCAGCAGCGTTGTGCCAACAATGGATGGTACGGTTTTCATTCCGATAGGTATGTTTTTTTATTTGAAAAAAAAAGGAAAAAGGAAGCGATATTCTCGCCGCAAATGTAGCCTAATTTTGCAAGAATAGCAAGCGCCCGCGCAGAAAAGCGTACCATGTGACCGTGCCGTATACAGAAAAGAGTCGTTTAAGGTAGAAACAAACTTCTCCTGACCTCAGCAACTTTCAGGTGATAAAAAATGGAGGATGACGTCCAACCTTTTCAATTCAAAATCAACAAAATACCATATAAATCACTTCACGTTGATGCACCCAAAGGCAGGCTCTATGGAAAAGCAGCACCGGCTGCTTGAGTCTGTGGTCTGCGCAGTAATCGGAAGTTTTTTATTATGGAAACTTTTTCTACCTTTACAGCAAAATAAAAACACGTAATATCATAGTGTTGTGGACTATAAGAATTTGCTTACTGCATTAAAATTCAGCCCGCAGGAAGGGACTGCTGGAGTATTTTTTAAGAAATACCCACAGGTTGGCGACTATTGCCTTGAAGTAGACATTGAAAAACAGGCGATAAGCTATGGCAACCTGATAGTTTCCGACAGTAAGACTACCCAAAACTTCTCACAGCCCGAAAACTTTGTTGTATTGGAATGTGTCAATCGCTTGCTCGAAAAGGGCTACA